>NZ_AKJX01000145.1 GCF_000276605.1 Acidovorax sp. CF316
GCGCGCGCGGCTTCCACGGCGGCATTGAGCGCCAGGATGTTGGTCTGGAAGGCGATGCCATCGATCACGCTGATGATGTCCACGATCTTGCGTGAGGACTGGTCGATGGAGCCCATGGTGCCCACCACCTGCTGCACCACGTCGCCGCCGCGCACGGCCATATCGGAGGCGGCGCGCGCCAACTCGTCGGCACGGCGCGCGTTGGCAGCGTTCTGCTGCACGGTGGAGGTTAGCTGTTCCATCGATGCGGCGGTCTCCTGCAGCGCACTGGCCTGGGACTCGGTGCGGCCGGACAGGTCGCCATTGCCGGCCGCGATCTCAGCCGAGGCGGTATTGATCGAATCGGTGCTGTCGCGCACCTGGCGCACCAGATGGGCCAGGTTGTCGCGCATGGCGCGGATCGCGTGCAGGATGCTGGTCTCATCGCCAGGCAGGGTGACGACCTCCACGGCCAGGTTGCCCTCGGCGATCTGCGTGACGACGTCGGCCGCGTACTGGGGTTCGCCGCCGAGCTGGTGCACCAGGGTGCGCAGCATGCGCCATGCCATGAGGGCGATCACCAGCATCAGCACCGCGCCGATGGACAGCAGGATGGCTGTCTCGCGCCAGAAGGCGTGGTCGATGTCGTCGATGTAGTCGCCAAAGCCGATGGTCCAGTCCCAGGGCTCGAACTTGATGATGGCGTAGAGCTTCTCCACCTCGTCCTTGGCGCCCGGGCGCGTGCCCTTGGCGATCACCGTGCCGATGGTCTTGCCCTGCAGCGCGGCGCGGTAGCGCACGCCAGCTTCCTTGCCGCCCTTTTCATCGACGATGCCGATGCGCTTGGGGTTGGGGTGCACGTAGTTCACGTCGTTGGTGAAGCCGCGCACGAAGAAGTACTTGTCCTTGTCGACGAAGCTGCCGATGTTGCGCTTGGCTTCCTTCTGCGCATCCTCGGTGGAAAGCGCTCCGCTCTTTTCCTGGTCATAGGCCTTCTGCGCCGCCGCATGCGCGAGCACCACCAGGTTGGACAGCTGCGCTGTGCGCTCCTTCATCATCGACTGGTACAGCGTGGTCAGGGCCACAGCGGACAACACGACCAGGCCCAGCAGGGTGGCCGCGCACAGCCAAAGAATCCGGGTTCGCAATTTCATGGGCAGGCTTTCTCTTTCAGGATACGGAACAAGACGTAACCAGAAGATACACCCGGATTGCCCAATTTTTAATCAAAACCTCGATTTGTCACGGTTTTGTCACATTTTGGCGCCTTGTGGCGCAGCCCGCACAAACCGCTTGCACAGGCGCATCGGGGCCACGCGGCCGCCTCAGCTGGCCAGCCCTGGCGGCAAATGTAAAACCCGCCTGGCGTGTCGCGCAGCCACAACGCCAGCAGGCAGGCGGCAGGTGGGCGGGCTCAGGTCCCTGCGCGTTCCAGCATGGCGTGCAGCAGCACATTGCAGCCCGCCGAGATGTGCTCGGGCTTGGCGTCCTCGATCTCGTTGTGGCTGATGCCGTCCTTGCAGGGGATGAAGACCATGCCGGCCGGCGCCAGGCGCGCCATGTACACGGCGTCGTGCCCGGCGCCCGAGACGGCCGGCATGTTGGAGTAGCCGAGCTTGGCCGCGGCACGTGCCACCGCGTCCACGCAGTCGGCATGGAACACCTGGGCCGGGTAGGCCGAGACCTGCTCGATGACGATCGGCAGGCCGGTGTCGGCGCTCAGTTGGGCGGCCACGGCGCGGATGTCCTGGTCCATGCTCTCGCACAGCGCGTCGGTGGCATTGCGCAGGTCGATGCTGAACTTGACCTGCCCCGGGATCACATTGCGGCTGTTGGGGTGCACATGCACCATGCCCACGGTGCCGCGCCCGTGCGGCGGGTGGCGGTGGGCGCATGCCACCACCTCCTGCATGAGGTGCGTGGCGACCTGCAATGCATCCTTGCGCAGGGCCATGGGCGTGGGGCCGGCATGCGCCTCCATGCCGGTCACGGTGCAGTCGTACCAGCGGATGCCGAGCACACCCGTGACCACGCCGATGGTCTTGTCGTGGTCCTCCAGCACCGGGCCCTGCTCGATGTGGGTCTCGAAGTAGGCGCCGATGGGGTGATCGCCCGGCACCTGCTCGCCGATGTAGCCGATGCGTTCGAGCTCGCCTTTCACGGTCTTGCCCTCGGTGTCGGTGGCGGCGTAGGCGTGCTCCAGCGTGAAGGCCTTGGCGAACACGCCCGAGCCCATCATCACCGGCACGAAACGCGAGCCCTCCTCGTTGGTCCAGAAGGCGACCTCGATCGGTGCCTCGGTCTCGATGCCATGGTCGTTCAGGGTGCGCACCACCTCGATGCCGGCCAGCACGCCGTAGTTGCCGTCGAACTTGCCGCCCGTGGGCTGGGTGTCGATGTGGCTGCCGGTCATGATGGGCGGCAGGCTGTTGTTGCGCCCCGGCCGGCGCATGAAGCCGTTGCCGATCCGGTCGATGGTCACGCTCATGCCCGCCTCGCGCGCCCAGCGCGTCACCAGGTCGCGGCCTTGCTTGTCCAGATCGGTCAGCGTCAGGCGGCACACGCCGCCCTTGGGCGTGGCGCCGATCTGCGCCAGCTCCATGAGCGAATCCCACAGACGCTCGCCGTTGATGCGCAGGCTGTCGATGTCGGTCTTGACTTTGGTGTCCATGGTGTTCTCCTGATCGGTTCTCTCAGCGGGCGACCGCGGTGGGTGCCAGGTCCTGGGCGCGCTTTTGCACGGCCTGGAAGTTGGCGCCGAAGGCCGGGCGCTTGAGGTAGCGGCCCTTGCCCTGCTCGGCGCGCAGGTCACCATTGGCGTAGACCACGCGGCCCTGGCTCACGGTGTGGCTCGGGATGCCGCGCACGGTGCGGCCCTCGAAGATGTTGAAGTCACCCTTGCTGTGCTGCGTCTTGGCCGAGAAGGTCTTGGTGCCCTCGGGGTCCCACAGCACCAGGTCGGCATCGGCGCCCTCGCCGATGAAGCCCTTGCGCGGGTAGATATTGAACAGCTTGGCCGCATTGGCCGAAGTGATGGCCACGAACTCGCTGGGCGTGAGGCGCCCGGTGTTGACGCCGCCATCCCAGAGCGCAGCCATGCGCTCCTCGACACCGCCCGTGCCGTTGGGGATCTTGGCAAAGCTCTCCTTGCCCATGGCCTTCTGCGCGGCGCAGAAGGTGCAGTGGTCCGTGGCCGTGGTGTGCAACTGGCCCGACTGCAGGCCACGCCACAGCGCCTCCTGGTGGCCCTTGGGGCGAAACGGCGGGCTCATCACATAGGCGGCGGCCTTGGCAAAGTCGGGGTCCCGGTACACGCTGTCGTCCACCAGCAGGTGCCCCGCCAGCACCTCGCCATACACGCGCTGGCCGCGTGCACGGGCGCGGGCAATGGCGTCGGCCGATTCCATGCAGCTCACATGCACCACGTAGATGGGCACGCCCAGCACGTCGGCGATGGCGATGGCGCGGTTGGCCGCCTCGGCCTCGACCATGGGCGGGCGCGACAACGGGTGGCCCTCGGGCCCGGTGATGCCCATCTTGGCCACCTCCTGCTGCAGCAGGTACACGAGCTCGCCGTTCTCGGCGTGCACCGTGGGCATGGCGCCGAGCTCCAGCGCGCGCTTGAAGCTGTTCACCAGGGTTTCGTCGTCGCACATGATGGCGTTCTTGTAGGCCATGAAGTGCTTGAAGCTGTTCACGCCCTCTTCCTGCACCAGCGTGCCCATGTCGGCGCGCACCTGTTCGCTCCACCAGGTGATGGCGACGTGGAAACTGTAGTCGGCGGCCGACTTTTCGGCCCAGCCGCGCCACTTGCGGTAGGCGTCCATGATGGATTCCTGCGGGTCGGGAATCACGAAGTCGATGATGCTCGTGGTGCCGCCCGCCAACGCTGCGGCCGTGCCGGTGAAGAAGTCGTCCATGGTGACAGTGCCCATGAACGGCAGCTGCATGTGGGTGTGCGGATCGATGCCGCCAGGCAGCACGTACTGGCCACTGGCGTCCAGCACCTGCGCACCCGCGGGCGCCTGCACGGCCGCACCCTCCCCGACGGCCACGATGCGGCCCTCCACACACAGCACATCTGCGCGCTGCTCGCGGTCTGCATTGACCACGGTGCCACCGCGGATCACTAGGGCTTGGCTCATGGGGTTCTCCTTCAGGGGTTGCAGGGGTGGCCTGTGCCACAGGCCCGCAGCAGGCCCGATGGGACCGCTGCGGGGCGTATCGTCATTTCTTTTTCGCAGTCAGGTAGTAGTAGGTGCCGGCTGCGGCCAGGCTGAAGAACCAGCCAAAGTCGAACAGCGACTGCAGCAGGCCGGGCACGGAACCCTTGTCCACCACACCCGAGACCGCCAGGTAACCCGGCAGGCAGGGCAGCACGCCCAGGAAAAATGCAACCAGTGCCTGGATGTTCCAGCCATTGCTGTACTCGTACTCTCCGCCGCGGCGGTACAGGTCATCCACCTTCAGTTCGGTCTTGCGCACCAGGTAGTAGTCCACCAGCAGGATGCCGGCGATGGCCCCCAGCAGCGTGCCGTAGCCGCCCAGCCAGGTGAACAGGTAGCCGCCCGAGGTGGCCAAGAGTTTCCAGGGCATGAAGCCCAAGCCGATGAGCGCGGCGATCAGGCCGCCCATGCGAAAGCTGATCTTCGAAGGTGCGATCTGGCTGAAATCGTAAGAGGGCGAGACCAGGTTGGCCGCCACATTGGTGGTGAGGTTGGCCAGCAGGATCACCAGGAGGCCGATGCCGGCAGCCACACTACCCATCTGCGTGAGCAGGCCGTCAGGGAACAGCTGCGCCTTGCCATAGAGAATGGCCGAGGCCGAGAAGCCGATGACGCCCACCATGGAAAACAGGGCCATGGGAATGGGCAGGCCGATGGCCTGGCCAATGACCTGGTCCTTCTGCGAGCGCGCAAAACGCGTGAAGTCGGGGATGTTCAACGCCAGGGTGGCCCAGAAGCCCACCAGGCCGGTCAGCGCCGCCCAGGTCTTGGGCCCGCCCTCCACCACCTTGGCGGGCAGGTTGAACAGTTGGCCCGAGGGCACCTTCATCATCAGCACCACGACCAGCAGCAGCGAGGCCCCGACCATCAGCGGCGCAGCGATCACCTCCAGTAGGCGGATGGACTCGGGCCCCTTCCAGATGAACCAGATGTGCACCGCCCAGAACGCCAGGAAGCACATGAACTGCGAGGTGCTGATGGTCTGCCCATCCGCGGGCCCGGCAAGCCCCATGCCCAGGATGTTCAGAAAGCCGTGCAGGGCCAGCGCGCCGAAGTAGCAGTTGATGGAGAACCAGCCGCAGGCCACCAGCCCGCGCAATACCGCCGGCAGATTGGCTCCCTTGACGCCGAAGGAGGCGCGCGCCAGCACCGGGAATGGCACGCCATAGCGCGGTCCGACACGACCGATGAGCACCATGGGAACCAGCACGATGCAGTTGGCCAGGAACACCAGCCACACCGCCATCTGCCATGTGAAGCCCTGGTCCAGCATGGAGCTTGCCATGGTGTAGGTCGGCACGCAGACCACCATGCCCACCCACAGGGCAGCATAGTCCTTCCACGCCCAGTGGCGCTGCGCCGGCGTGGTCGGGAGCAGATCTTCGTTGGCCAGCGGATTGGACGCTGCGCCGGGCAGATGCCCCGCCCCATGGACGGCGCTGCCGGTACTATGGTTCATGCCTGTACTCCTGTGAAATGTTTACTTCTTGGGGTTGCACACAAGCCGCTGTCTGGTCCGGCGCTCCGGTAACGGCAGATGGCGGACTGGAACGCGTTCACCGCGCTCCGGGGGAAGCCGGCGATGCTATAGACCCGCTGCCGGCTCCGCCAGATGCAGTGCAGCACTGCGTTGCGATTGCGCACTCACCGCGCCGGATGGCATGCCCCCGCATCACGCGCCCGCGGCCACACGCTGCGGGTTGTTCGGGTGCGTGGTCCAGTTCGCGTACTCGCCCGTGACCACCTTGCCGGTGCGCGCATCGACCTCGCCCGGTTCCAGGCTGCGCAGGGTGATGCACTCGGGCACGGGGCAGATCGAGACGCACAGGTTGCAGCCCACGCACTCGGCATCGTTGACCTCGAACTTGCGCACGCCGCCTTCCTTGGTGAAGGTGATGGCCTGGTGCGAGGTGTCCTCGCAGACCACGTGGCAGCGGCCGCACTGGATGCAGGCGTCCTGGTTGATGACGGCCTTGTCGATGTGGTTGAGGTTGAGGTTCTTCCAGTCCTTGACGGTAGGCACGGCCTGGCCCTGGAAGTCGGCGATGGTTTCGTAGCCATGCTCGTCCATGAAGTTCGACAGGCCGTCGCACATGTCCTGCACGATCTTGAAGCCGTAGACCATGGCCGCCGTGCACACCTGCACCGTGCCGCAGCCCAGCGCGATGTACTCGGCCGCGTCGCGCCAGGTGGTGATGCCGCCGATGCCGCTGATCGGCAGGCCCGCGGTCTGCGCATCGCGCGCGATCTCGGCCACCATGTTCAGGGCGATGGGCTTGACGGCCGGGCCGCAGTAGCCGCCATGCGATCCCCAGCCATCGGTGCTGGGGCTCATGGTCATGCGGTCCAGGTCCACGCCCATGATGGAGTTGATGGTGTTGATCAGCGACACCGCGTCGGCCCCACCGGCCTTGGCCGCGCGCGCCGGGTGGCGCACGTCGGTGATGTTGGGCGTGAGCTTGACGATGACCGGCAGGCGGCTGTAGTGCTTGCACCAGGCCGTGACCATCTGGATGTACTCGGGCACTTGGCCCACGGCGGCGCCCATGCCGCGCTCGCTCATGCCGTGCGGGCAGCCGAAGTTGAGCTCGATGCCATCGGCCCCGGTGTCCTCGACCAGGGGCAGGATGCTCTTCCAGCTCTGCTCTTCGCAGGGCACCATGAGCGAGACGATCATGGCGCGGTCGGGCCAGTTGCGCTTGACACGCTTGATCTCCTCGAGGTTGGTGTGCAGCGGCCGGTCGGTGATGAGCTCGATGTTGTTCAGCCCGATCACGTGCCGGTCCTGCGACATCAGCGTGGAATAGCGCGGGCCGTTGACGTTGACGACCGAGGGGTCCTCGCCCAGGGTCTTCCAGACCACGCCGCCCCAGCCGGCCTCGAAGGCGCGGGTGACGTTGATCTCCTTGTCGGTGGGTGGCGCCGAGGCCAGCCAGAAGGGATTGGGGCTGCTGATGCCCAGGAAATTGCTGCGGATGTCGGCCATGGTGGTGCTCCGGTAGATGGCAGTGGGGCGTGGCGCGGGCTCAGGCGCCCTGCAGCGTGGCGTGGATGGAGATGGCGGCCACCTTGCCGTGCTCCACGGCCTCCACGGTCAGGTCGCGCCCGCCGGCACGGCAATCGCCGCCGGCCCAGACGCGCGCCAGGCTGGTGCGGCCCTCCTCGTCCGTGGCAATGCGGCCGCCCGTGAGCGCGATGGCCTGGCCCACCGGCTCGGGCACATAGGTCTGGCCGATGGCCTTGAGCACCATGTCGGCCGGGATCACGAAGCCTTCGCCCGTCTCCACCAGCCGGCCGCCCTCCATCGCCGTGGCGGCAAAGCGCACGCCGGTGACGGCACCGTCGGCGCTGAGCACCTCCTTGGGCGCGGCGAAGTGGCGGATGGTGACGCCATTGGTCTGCGCCCATTCCTGCTCGACCTGCGAGGCGGACATGCTCTCGGCCCCGCGGCGGTAGGCGATGGTCACCTCCTCGGCGCCGAGCTTGCGCGCCTGCACGGCGGCGTCCACCGCCGTCATGCCGCCGCCGATCACGACCACGCTGCGGCCCACGGGCAGGGTGGACAGGTCAGCCGTCTGGCGCAGCTCGGCAATGAAATCGACCGCGTTGCGCAGGCCCGTGGCCGTGGGCTCGGCAATACCCAGGGCGTTGACGCCCGAGAGGCCCAGGCCCAGGAACACCGCATCGTGGCTGGCCAGCAGGCTATCGAGCGTGATGTCACGGCCCAGCAACTGGTGCGTGCGCACCTCGATGCCGCCGACCGAGAGCAGCCATTCGACCTCCTTCTGGGCAAAGTTGCCGGCGGTCTTGTAGCTGGCCAAGCCGTATTCGTTGAGGCCGCCGAGCTTGGGGCGGGCGTCGAACAGCACCACGTCGTGCCCGCGCACGGCCAGGCCATGGGCGCAGGCCAGGCCCGCAGGGCCGGCACCGACCACGGCAACGCGCTTGCCCGTGGGTGCGGCGCGCTGGAACAGTGGCGCACCGGGCTTGGCGAAGAAGGCGTCGGTCGCGTAACGCTGCAGCGAGCCGATCTCGACGGGCTTGTCTTCATTGGTGTTGCGCACGCAGGCCTGCTCGCACAGCACCTCGGTGGGACAGACGCGGGCGCACATGCCGCCCAGGGGGTTGGCCTCCAGGATGGCGCGGGCCGCACCGCGGTTGTTGTCCTGCGCGATGCGGTGGATGAAGGAGGGGATGTCGATGCCCGTGGGGCAGGCCGTGGCGCAGGGCGCATCGTGGCAGTAGTAGCAGCGCTCGGCCTCGATCAGCGCCTGCGGGCGCGTCAGCGGCGGGTGGGCGTCGCCGAAGCGGGTGGCGTAGTCGGCCAGGTTCAGGCGTGCGGCATGAATGCCGCAGGCATGGCTTGCGGGTGTGTCCATCAGTGGTCCTCCGGCAGGGTCAGGGTGGGGGTCGGTGTGGGGGCGACGGTCGCCCGCCGCGCAGCGCCGTGCCCTGATCCGCACGGACGGCGGCAGGGGGCTGCACAAACAGTGCACGCGCTGCCTGCACGGGGGCAGGCAGCCGCAAATTCCGGAGGTTTCATCGTGGGCCTCGCTAGGGGGTGCAGGTGCCCGGTGCTTTGTCTGCACCAGTGCCCTGCTGTTGTTCAATTTACCAACTGGTAAAAATTTACCAATTAGTAAAATCCCTACAGCAAGCCGCATGCCAGGCTTTTGCCAGCCACATTGACACACAATGGTGCAATGACCGACGCCCGACAGCCCTCTCCTGCCCCCGCCCGGCGGCGCCCGGAAGCCCCCTCCGCCCCTGCCGCGGAGGCCGCCGCCAAGGCGCCCACGGCATCGCGCCTGCTCAAGGAGCAGGGCATCCTGACCGAAGCCGAGAACCATTTCGCGCAGTTCGGCTTCGAGGGGGCCTCCCTGGAGAACATCGCGGCGGCCATCGGCATCAGCCGGCACAACCTGCTGTACTACTTCCCGAACAAGGAAGCGCTCTACCAGCGCGTGCTGGACGACATCCTCACCCAATGGCTGGCCGGCATGGACGACCTGTCGCACAGCGACGACCCGCAGCAGGCGCTGCGCCGCTACATCCGCGCCAAGCTGCGCTATTCGCGCGAGCGCCCCAATGGTGCAAAGGTATTCACCAAAGAGGTGATTGCCGGTGCACCACGCTATGGCAAGGCCATCGCCGCGCGGGTGGGGCCGCTGCTCAAGGCCGAGGTGCGCACCTTCGAGCGCTGGGCGCGCGAGGGGCGCATCGCGCGCGTCAATTTCACGCACCTGATGTTCATCATCTGGTCTGTCACCCAGGCCTACGCCGAGCAGGAGGCCCAGTTCGCCCTGCTGCTGGGCAAGCCCGCGCTGACCGAGCGCGACTACGCCAAGGCCGAGGAGCTGATCTGCCGCATGGTGGTCAAGGCGCTGGAGCCCGAGTCTGACGCCGGGAAGGACAACAGCGCACCCGCGGTGGATTGATCACCCGGGCTGCGCACACCGCGCCAACTGGTCGCGGTCGAGCAGCTCGACCACCCGGTAGCCCACGCGCAGCACCCCGTCTTCCTCCCACTGCTTGAGCTGGCGGTTGATGCTCTGGCGCGAAACGCCGAGCATGAAGGCCAGGTCCTCTTGCGAAACGGCCAGCACGGTGGTGGCGCCATCGCCGGCCGATCGGGAATCGAGTGTCATGAGCCGGTGCGCCAGCCGCACAGACAGCGGCTGCAGGATGGCGTCGTCGATCCAGGCCAGGGCCTGGCGCAGCCGCAGGCACACCAGCCGGGTGAAGGCCATGTGCAGCGCCGGCTGCGTGGCGATCAGGTGGTGGAAATCCGCCGCCTGGACCACGGCGACCTCGGACGGCTCCACCGCGCAGGTGTCGTACACGCGCTGCTGGCCGACGAACAGCGAGACCTCGCCGAACCAGTGGCCCGGCTCCAGCACGGCGATCACGGCCTCGCGCCCATCGGGCGCGGCCACGCTCACGCGCAGGGCGCCCTGCACCATGCCGAACAGCGCGTCGGGCGCCGAGCCCTTGAGAAACAGTGAATCGCCGCGCTGCAGGTGGCGCCGGTGCGCCACCTGCAGCAATGCGTCCTGCACCTCCTGCGGCAAACGCAGGCGCTCGTCCGCCCGGTGACCGAGGTGGGCCGGCAATTCGGCAGTGCTTGCCGGTTCGGGCAAAGATGGCATGGCGTGCGCTCGCTGAGAGGGGGGTGGCTGGCGCCGCCATTGTGCGGGCGCACAGGTCGCCCCGGGCGACGCCTGGCGGACACCTGCGGGTTTGTACCAAGTCGCAATTGCCAACACCGGACAGTCTCGCCGCGGCGCTCTGCGGATAGTGGACCTGCTGCAGCGCACTGCTGCATCCCTGTACCGCAACCGACACCAAGGACCCCATGACGAACGCCCCCACCACCACCACCGAGCGCAATGCCCGCCGCGAAAAGACCGTGCTCGACCACTTCGCCGACGAGACGCGCCAGGATTTCGACGCCGTGCTGAGCACCTTTCCGCACCCGCACTACGAACTGATCCCCACCGGCGAGGTGCACGATGGCAACGAGGACGTGCGCCGCTACTACACGGCCACGCGCCAGGCCTTTCCCGACCAGCGGCACGAGATCATCCAGCTGCGCCATGCCGGCGACTCGGTCATCGTGGAGTTCTGGCTGCTGGGCACGCACAAGGGGCCACTGGGCGCCCTGCCGCCCACGGGCAACAGCTTCCGCTGCCGCATGATCGCGCTGTTCATCTTCGACGAGGCCGAGCACCTGGTCTGCGAGCGGGTGTACTTCGACACGCTGACCATGCTGCGCCAGCTGCTGGTGGGTGTGCCACCGGCTGCGCTGCCCGGCATCATCGGCTCGCTGCTGGGCGGCCAGGCCGCCAGCTCCGGCAAGGCTCCAGTGCCCGAGCAGGCCACGGCATGAGCGGGCGCCTGCAGGGCCACCACGCGGTGGTGACCGGCGGGGCGCAGGGCATAGGCCTGGCGATTGCGCGCCGCTTCCTGCACGAAGGCGCCAGCGTCTCGCTCTGGGACATCAGCGCCCACCAGTTGCAGGCCGCCACCGAGGTGCTCAACGCAGGCGGGCGCGTATTCACCGCAGTGACCGATGTGCGCGACGAAGCTGCCGTAGGGGCCGCCGCCCAGGCCAGCGCTGCAGCCTTGGGCCCCGCCACCGTGCTCGTGAACAACGCGGGCGTGCTGGGCCCGCTGGTGCCCACCTGGGAGCACAGCGCCACCCAGTGGCGCACGGTGCTGGACATCAACCTCACGGGCGCCTTCCTGTGCTGCCGCGCGCTGGTGCCGCAGATGCTGGCCGACCTGGCCAGGCAACGCGCCCCCGCGCTCGGGCGGCGCGTGGTCAACATCGCCTCGGTCGCGGGCAAGGAGGGCAATGGCCTGAATGCCGCGTACTCCGCCTCCAAGGCCGGCCTGATCGCCTTGACCAAGTCGCTGGGCAAGGAGCTGGCCGGCGCAGGCGTGCTCGTGAACTGCATCACGCCCTCTGCCGCGGAAACCGGGGTGTTCGACGGTGTTCCCGAGGAACACCGTGCGCAGCTGCACCAGGCCCTGCTGTCGCGCGTGCCCATGGCCCGCTTCGTCGCACCGGCCGAGGTGGCGGCCATGGCGGCCTGGCTGGCATCGGCCGACTGCTCGTTCAGCACCGGCGCCGTCTTCGACATCTCCGGCGGCCGCTCTTTGTACTGAGGAGACCCTATGAACATGATGACCGACCCCCTCACGCCGGCCCGCCTGCTGCAGCCGGTCCCCGACTTCGATGGCGCACGCAGCGCCCCCACGCCGCAAGACCGGCTGCGCGCGCTGCGCCGCGCGGGCGAACAGTTGCGCGAGCGCTTCCTGGCCGAACCGGCCGTGCGCTACGCGCGCAGCTTCGACCTGCTGCGCATCCCCTACCCGGCCTGGTATGCCTTCAACGGCGTGTACGCGCAGCAGCTACTCAAGCCGCACATGGTGCACCTGCTGGCGCGCACGGTACTGGTGCAGTTCGAGGATTTCGAGGGCCAGCTCAGAAACCTGCTGTTCACCCCCGCCGATTTCGAGACCGGCAGCGAGACGCCCTACTTCAAGCGCCTGAGCGAGCAGACCCCGAAGTTCCTGCACAGCGTGATCGCGCCGGTGCACGGCACGGTGCTGCAGGCGCTGGCCTCGGTGGGCGTGGCGCCGGAGCAGATCGACTTCATCACCTACGACCACCTGCACACCCAGAACCTGCGCCGCTGGCTGGGCACGGGCAGCGAGCGCGGCCTGCTGCCCAATGCCCGGCTGCTGGTGCACCGCCAGGAGCTGGCCAGCGTGGCAGGCCTCTTGCCCACACAGGCCGACTGGTACTGCCCTGAGGGGTTGCAGGGCGTGGCGCCCGAACGCATCGTGCCCTTCGACGGCAGCGTGCAGCTGGGGCGCGGAATCGCGCTGGTGCACACGCCGGGCCATACCGAGGGCAACCACTCGCTGGTGTACCGCACCCCGGATGGCATCCGTGTGAGCAGCGAGAACGGCGTGAGCGCCGACAGCTGGGCGCCCGAGGCCTCGCGGCACAACGGCATCCGCCGCTATGCCAAGGCCACCGGCTCCGAAGTCATCCTGAACGGCAACACGCAGGAGGGCAGCGTGGACCAGTACCTGTCGATGGTGCTGGAGAAGACCATCGCCGGCACCTCGGCCACGCATGGCTTCAGCAATGTGGTGCCGTCCAGCGAGTGCTCGCCGCACTGGCTGTTCCCGGGGGCGCCCACCAGCCACCTGTGGGGTGCCACCACTTCGGGCGCACTGCAGCGGCCCACCTGATGCCGGCCCACTGATTTCTCCCCCATAAGACAAATAGCCGAGACAAACGCCATGAACTCCCCCGCTGCCATCTTTCCCGCCGATGCGAGCGCCTCGCAAGCGCCCGCCACAGCCGACGACGCCACCTACCGCCAGATCGCCTGGCGGCTGATCCCCATCCTCTTCGCCTGCTACGTCTTCAACTACCTGGACCGCACCAACATCGGCTACGCCCAGCTGCAGATGAAGACGGATCTGGGTTTCAGTGACGCGGTTTTCGGCCTGGGCGCGGGCATCTTCTTCATCGGCTATGCGCTGTTCGAGATCCCGAGCAACATGCTGCTGGCACGCGTGGGCTTTCGGCTCACGCTGCTGCGCATCATGGGGCTGTGGGGCCTGGCCTCGGCCGCTACGCTGTGGGTGACCACGCCGGCGCAGTTCTATGTGCTGCGCTTCCTGGTGGGGGTGTTCGAGGCGGGCTTTGCGCCGGGCGTGCTGTTCTACCTCACGCTGTGGTTTCCGTCGCAGCGCCGGGCCAAGGTCACGGCGCTGTTCTTCATGGCCTATGGCGCGGCGCCCATCGTCGCCGGGCCGCTGGCAGGCGTGACCATGACCTGGCTGGGCGGCGTCTGGTCGCTGCATGGCTGGCAGTGGTTGTTCCTGGTGGAGGGCCTGCCCTGCGTGCTGCTGGCCGTGCTGGCCTACCGACTGCTCGACGACGGGCCGCAGGCCGCGCGCTGGCTCACACCCGCACAGAAACGCCAGGTGCAGGACGACCTGGCGCGCGACCAGGCCGCCAGCGGCGCGGATGCGCGCAGCAGCTTCGGCAGCGCGCTGCGCAACGGCCAGGTGTGGCTGCTCGGTTTCATCTCCTTCCTGGTGATCCTGGGCATCTACGCCATGTCGTTCTGGCAGCCCACCATGCTCCAGTCCATGGGCCTGTCGGTGATGCAGATCGGCCTGTACTCGGTGGTGCCGGCAGTCACCGGCATCGCCGCCACGCTTGCCATCGCCGGGCATTCCGACCGCCGGCAGGAGCGGCGCTGGCACTTCGCCGCCACGGCCTGCGTCGGCGCCGTCGGCCTGTCGCTCACCACCCTGTTCATGCACAGCCCGGTGGCGGCCGTGGCCTGCCTGTCGCTGGCTTCCATCGGCATCTCCAGCGCCTTCGCCATTCTCTGGGCCGTGCCCGGCAGCCTGCTGAGCCGCAATGCCGCGGCCATGGGCATCGCGCTCATCACCACCATCGGCGGTACGGCCGGTGTGGTGGCGCCGGTGATGGTCGGTGCCATCAAGACGGCGACCGGCGGCTTCACGCTCAGCCTGCACCTGCTGAGCGGCGCCCTGGTGCTGGCCGCCGTGCTGATGGTGCTGGCCGTGGGGCGCGGCCGGCAGGCAGCGCGCTGAACCCCTCTCCCCTGGGCCTGGGACAAATTGCCCCACCCCCGCCCGTGCGCGGGGCCCCGGGGCGATAATCCGCGCATGCACGCGCTGCGCACCTCGTCACTGCTGGCCCGCCTGATCCTGGCGTGGTTCGTGCTGACCGTGGGCGCGGCGATCGCCTCGCCCATCGTCCACCCCCAGGCCCTGCAGGTGGTCTGCACCACGGGCAGCAGCATCAAGCTGGTGGTGGTCGGCGAAGACGGCGGCGCCACCGAACTGGGTCGGCACACCCTCGATTGCGCGATGTGCCTGGGCGCCGGCGCGCCACCACCTCCCGTTCAGCAGCACGCACAGCGCCATGAGCCCCTGGCCCACGCGCTCACGCCCACCGTGGCCGCCGCCATCGCGGCCATCGCCGGTGCCCCCCTGCCCGCACGCGGGCCACCGACCTCCCTCGCCTGACCTGCGTTGCCGCGTGCCCATTGCCGGGCATGCGCGCGCCTGTACATGCAGCCACCGCGCCCTGATGGCGCCGGTGCGCCTCCCGGCGGTCCACCGTCGCTCCCTGACACGTTCCCTCAATGAACACCCCATCGACACCATCCCTCCTGGCCGCTACCGCTGCGCCTGGCCCCTCCCACCACCGCCGCGGCCTGCTGGCCCTGGCGCTCGCCCCGCTGCTGGCGGCCACGCTCGCTGCCTGCAAGAAGGCGCCCGTGGCCTACCAGGGCATGGACATCACGGGCGCCGAGTACGCGCGCGATTTCCAGCTCAAGGATGCCCAGGGCCAGGTGCACACGCTGGCCGACTACCGCGGCAAGGCCGTGATGCTGTTCTTCGGCTTCACGCAGTGCCCCGACGTGTGCCCGACCGCCCTCACCCGCGCGGCAGAGATTCGCCGCCTGCTCGGCGACGACGGCCAACGCCTGCAGGTGCTCTTCATCACCATCGACCCCGAGCGCGACAACCCGACCGTGCTGGGCGCCTACACCCAGGTGTTCGATCCGAGCTTCATCGGCCTGTACGGCGACCTGGAGCAGACGGCGGCAGCAGCCAAGGAGTTCAAGGTCTATTACAAGAAGGTGCCCACGGGATCCTCCTACACCATGGACCACTCGGCCTTCAGCTACGTCTTCGATCCCCTGGGCAAGCCCCGGCTCGTGCTGCGCCACGAGCAAAGCGCCAAGGCCTGCGCCGACGACCTGCGCCAGTTGCTGCAGCAGTCCGCCTGAACCCACATCCACCCCATCCAGGAAATTTCCATGCATTCCATTCCACGCCTTGCCTCTCTCGCCATCGCTCTGGCCTCACTCGCCGGCACCGCCCAGGCCCAGGTCACCGTCAAGGACGCCTGGGTGCGCGCCACCGTGCCCCAGCAGCAGGCCACCGGCGCCTTCATGCAGCTCAGCGCCGCGCGCGACACGCGCCTGGTCGCGGCCAGCTCACCGCTGACCCAGGCGGTGGAGGTCCACGAGATGGCCATGCAGGACAACGTGATGCGCATGCGCCAAGTGCCCGGCGTGGACCTGCCGGCCGGCAAGCCCGTGGAACTGAAGCCCGGCGGCTACCACGTGATGCTGATGGACCTGAAACAGCAGGTGAAGGCCGGCGACACCGTGCCGATCACCCTGGTCTTCGAGGGCAAGGACGGCAAGCGCGAGTCGGTGGCCATCCAGGCGCCCGTGCGCCCGCTAAACGCCACGGCCGCGCCCGCCGCGCATGGCGAGCACAAGCACTGAAGACGGCCCACCATGTCCCCCTCCCTTCGCACCACCGTCCAGGCAGTCCACGTGCTGGCCGGCCTGCTGGCCGCATCGCAGGCCATGGCCCAGGAGGCGGCTGCAGCGCTGCCCTCCGTCACCGTCACCGCGTCCCCCGCGCGCGAGGCGCAGCAGCGCGCCGGCAGCCTGGCCACGGGCGCCGCGGCCTCCGCGCTCAACGTGCCGGCCTCCGTCACCAGCGTGTCGGCCGAGCTGATGCGCGCCCAGTCGGTCACCACGCTGCAGGAGGCGCTGCGCAACGTGCCCGGCGCGCAGGCCGACTCGGGCTTCAACGGCAGCCACAGCCAGTTCTTCGTGCTGCGCGGCGCCGTGGCCGACAGCGGCACCGGCTCGAGCCGCGTGCTGCGCGATGGTGTGCGCCTGTCCAACTATGCCTTCGTGCCGGCTTTCACCGAGAGCGTGGACGTGCTGCGCGGGCCGGGCGCGGCCATCGGGCTGCGCAGCGAGCCCGGGGGCAGCGTGAACATCGTGACCCGCCAGCCCGAGCTGGCCAATTTCGGCTCGGCCAACCTCGGCGGCGGTGCGCACGGCGCGCTCGACGCCACGGTGGACCTCAACCGCGTGCTCTCGGCCGAGCAGGAACTCGCGGCGCGACTTACCGTGACGCGCTCCACCGCGAGCGAATGGCGCCATGTGCCGGACCGGCTCGACGGCGTCAAGCTCGGCGTCGCCAAAAGCGATGGCGAGCGCTACCACCTGCGCCTGGGCGTGGAGGCCACGGACCAGGCCTACCGGCCCGACTACGGCCTGCCCGGAGTGGGCGGCCGCCCCGCGGCCGTGCCGCAGGACCGGCAGCTCGGCGAGCCCTGGGCGGACTCGACCACGCGCAACACCCTCGTCGACCTGCACGGCGATGTAGAGATTGCGCCGGACACGCGGCTGGCGCTGGACGCCACCCACCTGCGCGGCAGCAGCACCTCGGTGCGCCAGTCCGTGGGCGCCGCCGTGGCGGGCGCGCCGCCAGGCACGTTTGTGCGCCGGCTGGCCTACGAGCCAGGCACCGAGCGCCGCATCAACGCACTGGCCACCAGCCTGACGAGCGAGCAGTCCTGGGGCGCCACGCGCCACCACCTGTTCGTGGGCCTGGACCGCTACACCGAGACGCTGGACCAGCCCTCGGCCGGCGTGGCCAGCGCCAACAACCCCAACATCAACGTCTTCAACCCGGTCTACGGGCTGACCACGCGGCCTGGCAGCTTCAGCTTCGCCACGACCACGCAGGACCTTTCGAGCACCGCCCTGTCGCTGCAGGACCGCATCGAGTGGGATGACTGGAGCATCGTGGCAGGGCTGCGCAGCACGCGCCAGGATTTCCTGTACGGCGCGGCTGGCACACGGGGCGTGAAGGAGAGCAAAACCTCGCCCAAGCTGGCCCTGCTGCGCAAGCTGTCGGGTGCGGACTCGGTCTACGCCAGCTACAGCACGGGCACCGCACCCAACCAGGCCTCATCCGCATCGGGCCAATCGCTGCCCTCGCGCAAGAGCCGGCAGGTCGAGGTGGGCTGGAAGTCGCTGTGGAACGGCGCTCGCCTGCAGTCCGACGTGGCTCTGTACCGGCTGGAGCAGACAAACCTGCTATCGGGCGACCTGTCCACGCCCAGCATGTTCGACAAGACACTGGCCGGCAGCGGTCGCTCGCAGGGCCTGGAAGCCAGCCTGGGCGGCGACCTCACGCGCGACCTGCGGGTGCAACTGGCCTACGCCTACACGCAGGCGAAGTTCGTGGACAACACCGAGTACCCGGGCAAGGCCATCCCCAACGTGGCGCGCCACGCCCTGAGCCTCTGGGGCCAGTACCGCTGGAATGCCGAGCACGCCACCGGCGCGGGCCTGTACGCCCAGGGCGCGCGCCATGCGGACATCCAGAACACCACCGTGCTGCCGGGCTATGCGCGCGTGGACCTGTCGCACACCTGGCGCACGCAGCTCGATGGCGGCCGCCAGCTGGAGCTGCAGTTGGCCCTGCGCAACGTGTTCGACAAGGCCTACTTCGTGTCGAGCCACCTGCACCTGGCCAGCTACCTCACGCCGGGGCAGGAGCGCAACCTGCACGCGTCGGCACGCTACAGCTTCTGAGACCGGCCTTGCGGGCCGGGGGCACGGGTTCGGTCAGGTCTTCTGCCGGGCGCGTCCTCGCGACCGAAGACATCGTCTCCTGGCCGCTCACAAGGCTTCTGCGGAGATCGATGCTATGTAAACAAATAGTATTTTATGTAACTAAAAGCTAGTATCTGGCGAGCACGGCAAGGCCTGCTGCCATGAACCGCAACCCGCACCATCCGCCATTCAACGCTTCGCTCGCCAGCGAACCCGCGGGACCCAGGAAAACCTTTGCCGCCTGGCTCACCGTCATCCTGTCGCTGGTGCTGTTCGCGGTCGCCCTGCCCTATGCCCAGGTAGCGCTCACGCCGTTCCCGGCGTTCATCCCGATCTATGTCACCGCACTGGTGATCTTCGATCTGGTCACGGCAGTGCTGTTGTTCGGCCACTACCGGGCCTTGCGCTCCCTGGGGCTGCTGGTGCTGGGTGGCGCCTACCTGTTCACCGCCACGGCCACCGCGGCGTATGCGCTGATCTTTCCGGGGCTGTTCGCTCCGTATGGCCTCCTGGGGTCCGGCCCCCAGACCTCATCGGCCCTGTACATGCTGTGGCATGCAGGCTTTCCGCTGATCCTCATCGCCTATGCCTTCATCAAGCGGTGGGAACAGGCAGGCCCGGTGCACCGCAGGGGCCCGCGAGCGCTCTGGAGCATCGCGGCCATGACCGCCGCCATCGGGCTGCTGGTGGCGCTGTTCACCGTGTTCGCCACGGCCGGGCATGGCTTCCTGCCCACCTTCCTCGAGGGCAACCGCACGACGGTCGTGGGCAAGGCCTTCCTGGCCGGCATCTGGCTGCTGAGCCTGGTGGCGCTGGGGCTGCTCCTGCGCAGCCGGCCCCATTCACTGCTCGATGTCTGGCTGCACGTGGTGATGTGCGTCTGGCTGCTGGACCTGGCCCTGGCAGCGGTCCTGAACACGGGACGCTATGACCTGGGTTGGTACATGGGGCGCATCTACGGGCTGCTGGCCGGCGGCTTCCTGCTGATCGTGCTGCTCAGCGAAAACGCGCGCCACCATGCGCGGCTGCGCGAGCTCACCACCGCACTGGAGAGCGCCAACGAGACCCTGTGGCGCCTGTCGATGCAGGACAGCCTGACCGAGGTGGCCAACCGCCGCGCATTCGATCTGCATCTGGCGGAGCATGTGGCCCTTGCCCAGCGCCACCAGCGGCCACTGGCCCTGGTGCTGCTGGACGTCGACCACTTCAAGACCTACAACGACGAGTATGGGCACCAATTGGGCGATGCGTGCCTGAAGGCCATCGCCCAGGTCCTGCAGGCCAGTGGCAAGCGCCCTTCGGACCTCGCTGCCCGCTATGGAGGCGAGGAATTCGCCCTGGTGCTGCCCGAAACGGATCCCGAGGGCGCCCTGCACATCGCCAACGCCGCCCAGGCGGCCGTGGCGCAGCTGCGCATTCCCCACCGCCAGTGCCCGACCGGGCCGCACGTGACCGTCAGCGCAGGCATCGCGACCCTGCACCAGGGCGACCGACTGACTCCTCAAAGCGTGATCGAGGTCGCAGACAAGGCGCTGTACCAGGCCAAGAATGCCGGACGCAACCGGATCGTGCTGCTGGAGGCATCGGCCCTGCCATGAGGGCGCCGCTCAGTTGAGCGTATGCACGACCTGGTAGCGGCCCGCCCGCACCATCTCCGCAGCGGCCGAGGCATCATCCCCCACCCCATACCCCACCACCAGCTGCACG
>NZ_AKJX01000146.1 GCF_000276605.1 Acidovorax sp. CF316
GGCGGCTCGGGCAGCCACTCCATGCAGGCCTCCGAGCAGGCCAGCGGCACCTTCGTGGCCGGCCGCTACAGCTACATCGAGCAGCGCGAGCTCGGCGGCTACACCAACGACATCAAGGGTGCGATCCTGCAGGGCACCTACTTCCGCCTCGTGCAGAGCAAGGGCTTCGATGCCGGCAAGCCGCAGAACAGCAAGGCCGAGCAGGTGCTCAACCAGGTGCAGACCGGCAAGATGGCCACGCCCCAGGCCCAGAACCAGGTGGCCAACGTGGTCGCCCGCATCAAGAAGGGCGAGTTCGCCGGTGCCGACTACGTGCTCTTCGGCGTGGTCTCCAGCATCAACTTCACCGATGCGCTCTCGCCCCTGCAGGGCACGACCAGCGCCACGCGCCAGTACGGCCTGCAGCTGCTGGCCGACTTCTCGCTGATCAACACCCGCACCTACGAGATCAAGGCTGCCTTCTCCGCGCAGGGCGAAGGCAACGACACCAAGATCCTGTCCAACCGCGGCGACATCGCCCCGCCCAACCGGGCCAAGGTGATGCGCGAGACCTCGCAGAGCCTGGCGCAGGACGTGTACGCGCAGCTGGCCACCCAGCTGGGCTACACCGATGCCCACCTGGCGCGCGGCGTGCGTCCACCGCCACCCCCCGTGGTCTACCAGGGCGGTGGCCAGCCGGTGCCCGTGCCCCAGCAGCCCGACCAGGTGCTGATCCTCAAGTGAGCTGCGCGGGTTCCCTGCAGCCATGATGGGCCGCATGCGTCCCGCCCTGAAGGCCAGCCTTGCGCTGGCCTTTTTCGTGGCCGGCTGCGCGGCGCAGCCGGGGCCTGAGGCTGCTGCGGATGCCACGGCCTTCGCGCCCCATCCGCTGCCCGGGGTGGGAGAGGCGCGCGTGCAGGCCCTGCAGCGGCCCGCGCGCACCGCGCCGCTGCGCTACCGCGTGATCGTGGTGCCCGGCTCCGGCTGCGCCGGCATGGGGCCGCTGGCCGACCGCTACTTTGCCGGCCTGCTGCATGCCGAGGTGCTGGTGCTGCACAAGCCCGGCGTGGCGCCCGGTGCGCGCACGGCGGCCGGCGCCTGCGCTGCCGATTTCGTGCAGGCCGACCGCCTCTCGGCCTGGCGCGGGCATGCCCGTGCCGCGCTGCGTGCCGATGCCCGGGAGCGCCAGGCCCGCGGCCTGCCGGCGCTGCCCCAGGTGCTGGTCGGCATCTCCGAAGGGGCCGAACTGCTGCCCGCGCTCGCACCCGAGGTGCCCGGGCTGGCGGGCCTGGTGCTGCTGTCCGCGAGCGGGCTCGACCCGCGCGAGGCCGGCGCCCTGCAGGCGCAGCGCCTCGGGGCCGGGGCCGACTGGGAGGCCCTGGGCCGCCTGCAGGCCGACAGCAGCCTGCCCGACAGCGCGCCCGCGCAGGGCCGCAGCCTGGGCTACTGGCGCGACCTGTGGCACTGGCCGCTGGCCCGGCCCCTGCGCGACGGGCCCTGGCCGGTGCTGCAGGTGTGGGGTGGTGCCGATGCGCTGGTGCCGCCTGCGGCCTTCGCGCAAGGGGCGCAGCGGGCGCAGGGGCGCAAGGCGCCCTGGTGCGCGCGCGAGCTGCCCGGTGCCGACCACGGGCTGCAAAGCCCCGGGCGCGACGGCGTGCAGCAGCTGTGGGCCTGGCTGGAGCAGTGGGCGCGCGAGCCGCAACAGGGCCTGTGCGCGCCCCTGTCGCGCTGAGCCGATTTCAGGGCACCGTGTAGATCAGCTGGAACTTGGCGTTGCTCAGCATGTCCGCCAGGCTGGTGCCGTAGCCCAGGAAGAACTGCGTGCCGCGCAGGCCGCTCACATTGACCAGTTCCAGGATCGGCACGGTCTGCGAGGCTGTCAGCGTGCCCTGCCAGGCCGGCGCTGGCGTCGAGGCGCCGTTGAACAGCGTCCAGCCTTGCGGCGACAGCACCGCCAGGCCCACGCCCGGCACCGAGGCCACCACATAGACCACACCGCCCTGGCCCACGTCGCCCGATGCGGGCTGCACGCGCCCGGTCAGCCGCAGCGACTGCACCGTGCCCTCGGTCGTGCCTGAAAAGCTGGCCGGTGTGGTGGGCCCGGTGCCCGGTGCGGGCGGCACGCGCCCGCTGTCGGCGCTGAAGCCCGCGCGCGCAGCGATGGGCGCGAGGTCCACCGCCTCGAAGGCCGTGTGCGGCACGGTCTGCACCTGGGTGATGGTCGCGTCCTGCCACAGCCGGCTCGGGTCGCCCGTGATGTACATGTCCGAGCCGCCGTCGGCGATGTACATGCCGTAGCGCTTGAGCGCGTTGAGGATGGCCTTGGCCTGCGCCGTGTAGCTGTCCGGCACCACGTAGTCGGCGCGCAGGCGGAACAGCTGGCCCATGGGCGGCTTGGCGGCCGAGGCATCGCCGTTGCGCGTGAGGTGGCGCGCCGGCCAGGTGTAGCTCGTGCGGATCTTGCTGCTCTGGATGGTGAAGCGCAGCGCATGCTGGATCTCGCCGGTGCTGGCCTCCTCGGCACGCAGCAGCAGCGGGAAGATCGGAAAGCCTGCCGCGTCCGATGAGGTCCAGCCCGCGGGGCGCAGCGCGTTGGAGCGCAGGTCGAAGGCGGCGCTGCTGTAAATGTCCCAGCCGCCGTCGGCACGGGCATAGCTCAGGTAGCTCTCCCACAGCGTGCAGGTGTCGGTGTCCACGCTGAGGATGTGGTGGTCGTTGTAGACCGCCTTGTTGCTGCTGATGCCGCCTTCCACCTTGGGCTGCAGCGGAAAGGGCAGGCGTGCGGGGCTGGTCAGGCCCGTGCAGGGCCGCGCCAGGCTGCCGTCGGCGCGCGCGCAGTCGCTCTCGTCGGGGGCTCCGTCGGCATTGAAGTAGACCGCGGGCCAGGTGATCTTGCTGCCCTGCACGACGTTGTACGGAATGCCCCAGTACTCGGTGCTGGCCATGTCCTCGCTCTGGCCCAGGTCCAGGTGCAGGCGCCGGCTACCGGTGCTGATGGTCTGCAAAAAGGCCGCCGATTGCGGATGCACCGGCAATTGGTCGATGCGGGTGTTGAACACATGGTCGGCCGGCAGCACGGGGCAGGGCCCCACGGTGGGCGCGGCCACGGCGGCGCTGGCGAGCAGTGCCAGCGAGGCCAGCAGGGCGAAGGTGGGGCGGGGCATGCGTGTCTCCTGGGATCTCGCCAGGATGCTGCCACGGCTTGTTACAGCGTGGCGCGCGCAGTTGTAACTGCCGGCAACCTATGGCTGCAGCTTCTACGGGGCCTTGCGTCTCGGCTGCAGGCTCGCCCATGCCCGCTGAAGGCGAAAACTGGCATGCTCAAGGCCAGTGCTCCCGCGCAAGGGCCGCCCCGCCGCGCTGGGAGCGTCCCCCTTCCAGGGGGATGGCGCGAAGCGCCTCAGGGGGTTACCTTGGTCTGTACATTTTGAAGAGCTGCTCGGGGCCTACCGTGAAATAGTCGGCCGGGCCGCCCGCGCGCAGGATGTGGCCTGCCGCAGCCGTGTCGTAGATGCCGTCCTTGAGCAGCGCCTTGTCGATGTGGATGGCCACCACCTCGCCCAGCACCAGCCAGGTCGGCACCTGTGCGCCGTCCACGCCCTGCAGCTGCAGGATCTGCGTGCGCCGGCATTCGAAGGCCACGGGGCTCTCGGCCACGCGCGGCGGTGCTACCTGGGTGCTGGCCTGCGGGGTGAGGCCCGCGAGCTGGAACTCATCCACCTCGGGCGGTACGGCCGCGCAGCTCTGGTTCATGGCCTCGGCCAGGCTGCGCGTGGCCAGGTTCCAGACGAACTCGCCCGTCTCCTCGACGTTGCGCACCGTGTCCTTGTGGCCGATGCTCGCAAAGCCCACGATGGGCGGCACGTAGTTGAAGGCGTTGAAGAAGCTGTAGGGCGCCAGGTTCAGCGCGCCTGCGGCGCTTTGCGTCGAGATCCAGCCGATGGGGCGCGGTCCGACGATGGCGTTGAACGGGTCGTGCGGCAGGCCATGGCCGTTGCGCGGCTCGTAGCTGTGGATGGAGGAGGGTGCGGGCGTGGCCATGGGCGGTGCGGGGTGGTGGGGTGGGGTGGGAGGGGCTGAACCGCCACCATACGTGAAGCGCGCCGCGCGTGCACGGCCGGGGTTGATGGCGGGCAGGGGGCAAAGCCGGGCAGGTGGCAGGGGCTCCCCCGGCAGCTGTCGGAAATCACCCCTTTACAATGTTGAGAATAATTCGCATTTGCTATGGCGGCCGTGCTGCCTGTCGATCCACTGCCTCTCCCCGTCCGCGCCGTGCTGGCCCGCTATTACCAGGAACTGCTGAACTACTTCGCCCGCACCGCGCGCGGCCGCGAGAACGCGGCCGACCTGGTGCACGAAGCCTATGCGCGCGTGCTCACGCTGCAGCGCTCGGGCCAGGCCATCGCCCAGCCGCGGGCCCTGCTGTACCGCACGGTGCGCAACCTGCTGGTGGACCAGCACCGGCGCAGCAGCGTGCGCGAGCCCCTGCCCGGCGGGGCCAGCGACGAGCCGCCGCTGCCCGACGTGGCCGACCTCGCGGCACCTGCCGCCCTGGGGCCCGAGGCCCTGGCGGCCTCTTCCCAGGGCATGCAGGCGATGCTGGCGACCATCGACGCCTTGCCGCTGCGCTGCCGCGAGGCCTTCATCCTGCACAGGTTCGACGGCCTCTCGCATGCCGAGGTGGCCGCGCAGATGGGCATCTCGCGCAAGATGGTGGAGCAGCACATCCAGCGTGCCATGCAGGCCTGCCGGCGCTGCCGCGACGGGATGGACAGGGCTGCCGATGCAGGGGAGCGCCTGAATTGACCTGACCTGCGCCTGCCGACCTGGGGTTTTCGGGCGCCCATGCGTCTACACCCTGGAGTGGCCTGGCACCGACAATCGCTTCCAGGCCTGCGTGCCCCGAACCTTTGCATGACCACCGACCAGTCCTCCCCCCGCCATGAGCCGGGCCCTGCCGAGCGCGACGCGCTCGCCTGGTTCGTGCGCAGCCGCGGGGGGCTCAGCGCGGGGGAGGCGCGCGAACTTGCCGCCTGGCAGGCGCAGGACCCGGCGCATGCCGACGCCTTTGCGCGCTGGCAGGTCGACTGGCAGCAGCTTGATGCCCTGCCCGCGCAGGGCGTGGCCCGCTTGCGCGCCCACCTGGCGCAGGACCTGGTGCGCGAACGGGCCGCGGCCCCCCGGCCAGCGCGCGGCTGGCTGGCCGGGGCCTGGGCCGGCAGTGCCACCGTGGCAGCCTCTGTGGCTTGCGTGGCCGTGGTGGCGGCCGGCGGCCTGCTCGCCTGGCAGCACTGGCAGCAGCAGCCGCTGTTCGAGAAGCACATCGCCACCCGCACCGGCGAACAGGTGGATGTGCAACTGCCCGATGGCAGCCACCTGCGGCTGGACACCGCCACGGCCATCGACGTGGCGTTGTTCCGCCAGCGCCGCGAGGTGCGCCTGCCCGAGGGGCAGGCTGTGTTCCGCGTGCAGGGCGACGCCGCGCGGCCCTTTCACGTGCTGGCCGGCCCGCTGCGCATCACCGTGGTGGGCACGCGCTTCTCGGTGCGCAACACCCCGGGCATCCCGGGCGAGGCGGGCGTGCGCGTGGCGGTGGAAGAGGGGCGTGTGCGCGTGGCCCGTGCCGATGCGCCGGCCGCGGCCTCCGGGGCCGTGGTGGAGCTCACTGCCGGCCAGCAGGTCGCCAGCGATGCCACGGGCCGGCTCGGGCCGGTGGCGGCGGTGCCGCCCTCGGGCATCGCGCCCTGGCGCGAAAGCCGGGTGAGCTTCGACAACACGCCACTGGCCCAGGCGCTGGCCGAATTCGGCCGCTACGGCCCCACGCAGCTCACGGTGCGCGACCCCGAGGTCGCGGCCCTGCGCCTGACGGGCACCTTCGACCCGCGCCGGCTCGACAACTTCGTGCGCGTGCTGCCCCAGGTGCTGCCGGTGCGCATGCAGGCGCCAGCGGCGCAGGGCGGCGAGGCCGCCACGACCGAGATCGTCGCGGCGCCCTGATTCCGGGCCCCTGCCAGGGGCCGATGTCCCTTCGGCAAAAAGATTTTCCCGGCGACCTGGGGTTCGGGCGCCGTGCTGCGTCTACCTGAGAAAGCGTCTTATTCAATTCCAACACCGGGGAACCCTTGTCCATGCGCCGCCACCGATTCCGTCCCGCACCGCTCGCCCTTGCCGCCGTGCTGGCCCTTGCTGCAGTCCCTGCCGTTCAGGCCCAGCCCGCCGTGGCCGGACAGCCGGCGGTGCAGCTGAGCATTGCCTCCCAGCCGCTGGCCCAGGCGCTCAATGACCTGGCGCGCCAGACGCGGCTGGAACTCATCGTGCAGCCGGCCCTGGTGGCGGGCCGCACGGCGCCGGCCGTGGCGGGCCTGCTCACGCCACGCGAGGCGCTGGACCGCCTGCTGGCCGGCAGCGGCCTGGTGGCCGTGATCGAGGGCACGGCTGTCACCGTGCAGCGCATCCCGGTGCCTGCGGCTGGCACTGCGCCCGCCGCAGGCAGCACCACCCTGTCCGAAGTGCGCGTGACCGCGGCGGGCGAGCGCAGCGGCCTGACCGAGAACAGCGGCTCCTACACCACGCGCCAGGCCGGCACGGCTACGCCGCTGGGCCTGTCGCTGCGCGAGACGCCGCAGTCGGTCAGCGTGATCACGCGCCAGCGCATGGAAGACCAGGGCCTGACCCAGCTGCCCGACGTGGTGGCCCAGACCCCGGGGCTGGTGTCCAGTCAGGGCGGCAACCAGGGCTCGGACAGCTCGCCCATCTACTCGCGCGGCTTCACCGTCAACACCTACATGATCGAAGGCGTGCGCCAGACGGACTCGAACTACTCGAGCATCTTCCAGACCAACGACATGGCCATGTTCGACCGGGTTGAAGTGGTGCGCGGTGCCTCGGGCCTCATGAACGGCGTGGGCACGCCGGGCGCGGCCATCAACCTGATCCGCAAGCGCCCCACGGCCGACTTCCAGGGCCACGTGCGCGCAGAGGCGGGCTCGTGGAACCATGCACGCGCCGAGGTGGACATCTCCTCCCCGCTGAACGCATCGGGCAGCGTGCGTGGCCGCCTGGTGGCCGCGGCGCAGGACAACGATTCCTACATCGACCGCCTGAAGGAGCGCAAGAAGCTGCTCTACGGCGTGGTCGAGGCCGACCTCACGCCCGAGACCCAGCTGTTCGCCGGTGCCTCGGTGCAGCACCACGATGCCACGGGCCATGCGCGCGGCGGCCTGCCGGCCTACTACGCGGACGGCACACGCACCGAATGGGCGCGCTCGGCCTCGGCCGCCCCGCCCTGGGCCTACTCGCAGCGCCACTACACCTCGGTGTTCGCGGCGCTGGAGCACCGTTTCAACGACGACTGGAAGCTCAAGGCCACGGCCACGCGCACCACGAACTTCTACGACGAGATGATCGGCTACGCCAGCGGCGGTGCGCCCGTGCGCGAAACCGGGGCAGGCGTCACGCTGTGGGCCGGCCGCTGGACCGCCAAGCCGCGCCAGGACAGCCTGGACGTGCAGGCCACGGGCCGCTTCGACCTGCTGGGTCGCAAGCACGACATCGCCTTCGGCGCGCAGATGTCGCGCACCAGCTACCGGGCGCCCAACTACAGCAACTGGACGCATGCCGGCTGGAGCAGCGCCATCGGCAACATCTATACCTGGGACGGTACCTCCCCTGCGGAGCCCAGCAACCCGAGCGTCGGCCGTGCCACTTCGGACGAGCGCCTGAACAGCGCCTATGCCACCGTGCGCCTGAAGCCCACCGACAGCCTGGCCCTGCTGGCCGGGCTGCGCCTGGTGGACTGGAGCCGCTACCAGACCAGCACCCGCTACTCCACGGGTGCCACCACCATCACCGACCGCGGTGAAACCGGCGAGGTGATTCCCTACCTGGGCGCCGTTGTCGACATCGACCGCAACTGGTCGGCCTATGCGAGCTACACCAGCATCTTCACGCCGCAGAACCTGCGCCTGGCCACCGGCGACTACCTGGACCCGCAGACCGGCGACAGCTTCGAGCTCGGCATCAAGGGCGCCTTCCTGAACGACCGGCTCAATGTTTCTGGCGCCGTCTACAAGGCGCGCCAGGACAACCTGGGCGTGGCCCTCCCCAACGTGTTCGCGCCCGATGGCAGCCAGGCCTACCAGGCCGTGTCGGGCACCAGCACGCGCGGCTTCGAGCTGGAGGCCTCGGGCGAGGTGCAGCCGGGCTGGCAGGTGTCCGCAGGCTTTTCGCGCAACATGACGCGTGACCGCCTGCGTGCCCGCCTGAACACCGACGTGCCGCAGAACACGCTCAAGCTGTTCACCAGCTACCGCATCGCGGGCATCGGCAAGGGCCTCACGGTGGGCGGCGGCCTGCGCTGGCAGAACCAGATCTACCGCGACAACCAGGGCGCCGCGCGTGCCCGCTTCACGCAGCCGGCCTATGCCGTGGTGGACCTGATGGCGCGCTACGCCGTGACCGACACCGTGGCCGTCACGGCCAACGTCGGCAACCTGTTCGACAAGGTGTACTACAACACCGTCGGCAACGCCTACTACGGCACCCCGCGCAACCTGCGCGTGGGCGTCGACGTGCGCTTCTGAGTCCGGCATGAAAGAAGGTTTCCGCCAGTGCATGGCCTGGCTGCACACCTGGACCGGGCTGGTCGTGGGCTGGGTGCTGTTCTTCGTGTTCGTGACGGGCACGGCCGGCTACTTCGCCTACGAGATCGACCGCTGGATGCGACCTGAATTGCCGCTGGCCGGTGACGCCATGCCGGTGGCGCCCGACAAGGCCGTGGCGATGGCGCAGGCCTACCTGCAGACCCATGCACAGGGCGCGCAGGACTGGTCGGTGCAATTGCCCGGCCAGCGCGGCAGCAGCAGCCTGTCCGTCACCTGGCGCCAGCTGCCCGCGGCCGATGCCAAGCCCGTTACGCGCGGGCGCTTCGTGCGCAAGGCGCTGGACCCGGTGACAGGTGAGGCGGCGGCCGAGCCGGCCGTGCGCAAGACCGGCGGCGGCCACCTGCTGTACCGCATGCACTACATGCTGCACTACGTGCCCTACGACGTGGCGATCCGCCTCGTGGGCGTGTGCACCATGCTGATGCTCATGGCCATCGTCACCGGGGTCATCACGCACAAGAAGATCTTTGCCGACTTCTTCACCTTCCGGCCCGGCAAGGGCCAGCGCTCGTGGCTCGATGCGCACAACCTCATCAGCGTGACGGCGCTGCCGTTCTTCCTGATGATCACCTACAGCGGCCTGGTGTTCTTTTTGTTCCAGTACATGCCGGCTGGCATCCAGGCCAGCCACTATGCCGGGAACACGCAGGCTTTCTATGATGACCTGCTGCAGCGCCCTGTACCGGGTGCGCCGGTCGGCGGCACGGGGGCGCCCGTCATCGCCTTCGCGCCCCTGGTCGCCCAGGCCGAGGTGCAGTGGGGCGCGGGCCAGGTGGCCCGGGTCAGCGTGCAGCAACCCCAGGCCGCCGACGCCGACGTGCAGGTCGTGCGCGTGGCGGGCAGCCGCATCGCGGGCAGCGAGCGGCTGCGCTTTGACGCGCACACCGGTGCCCCGCTCGACCCCCGGGCCGACGACGGCGCCGCGCGCGAGACGCAGGACGTGATGCTGGCGCTGCACGAAGGCCGCTTTGCCGGGCCGCTGCTGCGCTGGCTGTACTTCGCCAGCGGCCTGCTCGGCTGCGCCATGATCGCCACCGGCCTGGTGCTGTGGACCGCCAAGCGCAAGCTGAAGCAGGACAAGCGCGCCAAGGCCGGCGAGAAGCCCGAGTTCGGCTTTCGCCTGGTGGAGTGCCTGAACATCGGCACCATCGCCGGCCTGCCCGTGGCCGTGGCGGCCTACTTCTGGGCCAACCGGCTGATCCCGGCCGACTTCGCCACCCGGCGCGACTGGGAGGTGCACGCGATGTTCATCACCTGGGGCCTGCTGCTGCTGTACCCGGCGTTCCGTGCGCCGCTGCGCGCCTGGATCGAATCGCTGTGGCTGGCGGCCGCCGCCTTCGCGTTGCTGCCCGTGCTCAATGCCTTGACGACCGAGCGCCACCTGGGCGTGAGCCTGCCGGCCGGCGACTGGGTGCTGGCCGGGTTCGACCTGACCCTGCTGGTGCTGGGCGCCTGCTTCGCCGTGGCGGCCCACCGGGTGCGCCGCAGGCAGCTGCGTGCCGCCACGGCCGCGCGCGCGCCGGCCACCCAGGCGCCCCTCATGGCCGCCAATGCGGCCGGCTGACCACCACCGATTTTTTCCAAGGAGTCTTCATGTTCAAGAAAACGCTGCTCACGGTGGCCCTGTCCACCCTCGCACTGTCCGCCAGCGCCCACCAGCTCTGGCTGGAGCGCGATGCCACCGGCCCGGTGCGCGTCTACGTGGGCGACGCCGACAGCGCCCACGACAAGGGCGAGGAAGTGGCCAAGCTGGCCGCCACCACCCAGGTCTTCACCAGCGACCGCAAGCAGACCGCCAAGCTCACCGCCAAGGAAGAATTCCTGGAGGCCGACGTGGCCGCGGCGGGCGACGTGCGCCTGTTCAACGACCAGGTCTGGAAACCCTGGAAGGCCAAGGACGGCAGCTACCAGGCCGCGGTGTTCAACGCGCGTGCCGGCCGCACCGACACCAAGGCCGTGCTCGACCACGAGCTGGTGCCCGTGGCCGCCGGTGGCAACAGCTTCACGCTGCTGTTCAAGGGCCAGCCCCTGGCGAACAAGGCGGTCACCGTGATCACGCCCGACAAGTGGAGCAAGGGCTTCAAGACCGACGCCGCCGGCCGCATCGACGTGCCCGTGAGCGGCAAGGGCCGCTACGTGCTGGTCAGCACGCACGAGGCGCCGGCGGTGGGCGAGGTGGTGATCGCCGGCCAGAAGGTCGCCAAGCTCGGCTACACCACCACGCTGACCTTCGTCGCGCAGTGAGCCGGCATGGCAGTACACCCCGGCTCTCCTGCGCGCTACCGCTTCATGGTGGCCAGCCGTGCCATCGCGGGCGCCCTCGGTGGCTATGCACTGGCCTCGCTGGTCACGGCCGTGCTGTCGCTGGCCCTGCCGCTGATCGCCGGGGCGTCGCCTGCCAGCGCGCTGCTCACGGCCACCATGCTCAGCTTCGCGGTGTATGCGCTGGCGGTGGTCTGGGTGTTCAGCGCGCGCAGCGCCCTCTCGGCCTGGGCGGGCCTGGCCATCGCCTCGGCCGTGTTCGGCGCGGCGCTGCTGGCACTGCAGGGGGCGGGCGCATGACGGCCCTCGGCGCCCCGGCCGTGGCGCTGGCCCTCAGCTATGCGGGCATGGCCGGGCTCAGCCTGGCGATGGACCGCCACTACGAACAGGTCTGCGGCCAGGGCACGGTGCCGCCCCGGCGCCGGCGGCTGCTGCGTGCCGCGGGCAGCGCGCTGCTGGCACTGGCGCTGCTGGCCTGTACCGGCGCCTGGGGCGCCACGGTGGGCTTCACCGCCTGGTGGGGCTTTCTCACGGCGGGCGGTGTGCTGGTGGCCTGGCTCATGGCCTACCGGCCGCGCCAGGCTGCGGCCAGTGCCGGGGTGGCCTTGGTGCTGGGCCTGGCCGGCGGGATCGCCACGCTCGCCGGGGGCTGAACCGCCCTCCAGGGCCATGCGGGCCCTGGCTATTTCACGCCGGACCGAAAAAAGCGGGCCTGGCATTGCCCTTTTCTCGATCTCGCTGGTCATAGACAGCAAGAGCCCTCCGAAAACGGCCTGCTGTCTTCCTGTCTCATCCACTACACGCCATGCTGTCTTCTTCGTTCTCCGTTCCTTCCCGATCCAACCGCCAGCGCGGCACCGCCCTGGCCGTGCTGGCCACCACGGCCGCCGCCTGCATGGCACCCGCGGCCCATGCGGACTACCTGTGGCTGCAGCGCGAAGGCGCAGAGGCGCGCGCCTACACCGGCGAGGTGGAGCGCCGCAGTGCCGCGCTGCCGGCCCTGAAGGCACCGCGTGCCTACTTGGCCGACGGCAAGGACCTGCCGCTGGCGCCGCAGGCCGGCCACATCGACGTCACCGCCCCCGAGGGCCAGGACCTGCGCCTGACCACCAGCGTGGTGGGCGACAAGGGCGCGCTGACCTTCTACCAGGCGCGCCATGGCCGTGCCGAGACCCGCGCCGCCAACGACCTGGAGCTGGTGCCCACCACCCCCGGTGGCAACACTTTCAAGCTGGTATGGAAGGGCCAGACCGTGGCGGCATCGCAGGTCAACGTGGACACCAGCGCGGGCTGGCGCCGCACGCTGGCACCGGCCAAGGACGGCACGGTGAGCCTGGAGACCCCGTTCCCGGGCCTGTACGTGCTGGAGGTGACGGCGCGCGTGAACGGCGCCGCCACGCTGGACGGCAAGCGCTACGAGGACGTGCGCCACACGGCCACGCTGAGTTTCGAGGTGGCACGCTGATGGCGCCGATTCCTCCTTCTTCGTCTTCTTCGCCTTCTTCCGCGCGCTGGGGCCGCTGGCTCGGGTCTGTCGCCCTGGTGGCCGTGGCCGGTGCGCTGGCTGCGGCCTGGTGGAGCCGCCCCACCCCGGTGGTGTACGACACCGCGCCCGTCGCGCTCGGCGACATCGAGGCCACGGTGAGCGCCATCGGCACGCTGCAGCCGCGCCGTTATGTGGACGTGGGGGCCCAGGTCTCGGGCCAGATCAACCGCCTGCATGTGCAACCCGGCGCCGAGGTCAAGAAGGGCCAGCTGCTCGTGGAGATCGACCCCAGCGTGCAGCAGGCCACGGTGGACGGCGGCCGGGCCGCACTGGCCGGCCTGCGCGCGCAGCAGGCCGAGCAGCAGGCCCAGCACCGCCTGGCGCAGCAGCAGCTGGCGCGCCAGCAGCAGATGGAGCGCGAGGGCGCCACGCGCCTGGAAGACCTGCAGACGGCCGAGGCCGCACTGGCCTCCACCGCCGCGCGCATCGAGCACCTCAAGGCCCAGATCGACCAGACGCAGGCCAGCCTCAAGGCCGACGAGGCGCGCCTGGGCTACACGCGCATCTACGCGCCCATGGCCGGCACCGTGGTGGCATTGGAGGCACGCGAGGGCCAGACCCTGAACGCCACCTACCAGACCCCGAACATCCTGCGCATCGCCGACCTCTCGACCATGACGGTGTGGACCGATGTGTCCGAGGCCGACATCCGCCGCGTGCGGGTCGGCATGCCGGTGTACTTCACCACGCTGGGCAACCAGGCCGACACGGCCGCGCGGCGCTGGCAGAGCAGTGTGCGCCAGGTGCTGCCGGCACCGCCCACGCCCGAGGGCAAGGCCGCCGGCGGCGGTGCCAGCGCGCAGGCCGCGGCGAGCAAGGCGGTGTCGTACACCGTGCTGTTCGACGTGGACAACGCCGACGGCGAGCTCATGCCGCAGATGACGGCGCAGACCAGCTTCGTCACCGCCCAGGCCCGCGGAGTGATCACCGTGCCGATCTCGGCCCTGAAGGACGCGCCCGGTGCGGCGGCCAAGGACGCCGCCAAGGCCGCGCCGGGGCTGCGCCAGCATACGGCGCGGGTGCTGCTGGCCGATGGCAGCGTGCAGTCGCGCACCGTGGAGGTGGCCGTGAAGAGCCGCCATCGCGTCGAGGTGCGCAGCGGCCTGGCGGTGGGCGAACAACTGATCACCGGTGAGCGGGCGGAGCAGGCTGGCACCAGGAGGTTCAAGCTGTGAGCGTGGGTGCCTCCAACCCACCGTTGATCGAACTCACCGACGTGCGCCGGCGCTACGGCGGCGGCGACCAGCCCGAGGTGGAGGTGCTGCGCGGCGTGTCGCTGTCCATCCACGCGGGCGAGTTCGTGGCCATCGTCGGGGCCTCGGGCTCGGGCAAGTCCACCCTCATGAACCTGCTCGGCTGCCTGGACCGGCCCACGAGCGGGCGCTACCGCTTCAACGGCGAGGACGTGGCCGGCTTCGGCGCCGACCAGCTCGCCTGGCTGCGGCGCGAGGCCTTCGGCTTCGTGTTCCAGGGCTACCACCTGATCGCCGCCGAATCGGCGCGCGAGAACGTCGAGGTGCCGGCCATCTACGCCGGCCTGTCGCGCCAGGACCGGGCCGCGCGTGCGTCCGCGCTGCTCACGCGCCTGGGCCTGGCCGACAAGCTGGAGAACCGGCCCAGCCAGCTCTCGGGCGGGCAGCAGCAGCGCGTGTCGATCGCGCGCGCGCTGATGAACGGCGGGCGCATCATCCTCGCCGACGAGCCCACGGGTGCGCTCGACACCACCAGCGGCACCGAGGTCATGGCGCTGCTGCACGAACTGGCCGACGCGGGCCACACCATCGTGCTCATCACCCATGACCGCGAGGTGGCCGCCCAGGCGCGCCGCGTGATCGAGATCCGCGACGGCCAGATCGTGGCCGACAGCGGGCGCCAGGAGGCCACTGGGCTGGAGCGGCAGGAGCGGCAGGCGCAGTTGGCGGCCGTGCCATCGGTCCGTGCCGCAGGGGAGGGGAGTGGGGCGCGGCGCGCCCTGTGGGCCGAGCTGGCCGAAGCCGCGCGCAGCGCCTGGCGCGGCATGCGCATGAACCGGGCGCGCACCGGGCTCACCCTGCTGGGCATCGTCATCGGCGTGGCCTCGGTCATCGTGATGATGGGTGTCGGCGAGGGCGCCAAGCAGCGCGTGGTCGACCAGATGGGGTCCATGGGCACGACCATCATGTACCTGGGCGGCGCCTACGTGGGCAGCGGCGGGCCACCGGGCGAGATCACCGAAGGCGACCTGGAGGCGATTGCCGCGTTGCCCGAGATCGGCTACGTGATGCCGGTGATCGGCGACCCGACGCCCGTGCGCCAGGGCAACGTGGAGCGCCAGGTCTATGTCTTCGCCGCGAGCGAGGACATGCCCGCCGTGCACCACTGGAAGGTGGCCCAGGGCCGTTACTACACCGAGGCCGAGGACCGCGACCTGGCCGCGCTGGTGGTGCTGGGCCACAAGGCGCACCAGCAGTTCTTCCCGGACACGCCGAACCCGCTGGGCCGTGTCCTGCTGATCGGCAATGCACCCTTCGAGGTGATCGGCGTGATGGCCGAGCGCGGCGCCGACTCGGGTGCGCAGAACTACGACGACATGGTCTTCATCCCCTACCAGGCGGGCCGGGCGCGCGTGTACCGCGTGCAGACCCAGCCCGACTACACGGTGATCTCGGCCGCGTCGGTGGAGCAGGTGACCGCGGCCGAGAAGGCCATGCACGCCCTGCTGCTGGCACGCCATGGGCGCGAGGACTTCCGCATCGGCAATGCCGCTGCCAAGCTGCAGGCCGAGGCGCAGACGCGCAACGCCATGACCATGATGCTCGGCCTGATCGCGGCCGTGTCGCTGGTGGTGGGCGGCATCGGCGTGATGAACGTGATGCTGATGACGGTGCGCGAGCGCACGCGCGAAATCGGCATCCGCATCGCCACCGGCGCGCGCCAGCGCGACATCCTGCGCCAGTTCCTGACCGAGGCGGTGCTGGTCACGCTGGTGGGCGGGCTGGCGGGCCTGTCCATCGGCCTGGCCGTGGGGGCGGTGCTCATCGCCTCGGGCGTGCCGGTCATCTTCTCGCTCACGGCCATGGGCGGCGCCTTCGCCTGCTCGGTGGCCACGGGCCTGGTCTTCGGCTACATGCCGGCGCGCCGCGCATCGGGGCTCGACCCCGTGGTGGCCCTGGCTTCGGAATGACATCGACCCCTTCTCTCCCACACGCCATGCGCCTTTCCCTGACCCTGCTGGCCACCGCACTGCTGTGTGCCTGCGCCACGACCCCGCCCCCGCAGGCGGCAACCACCCCCGCACTGCCTGCGCAGTGGGGCACCCCTGGCGCTGCCGGCGGCGGCGCAGGCAGCATTTCGCCCGACTGGTGGCGCAGCCTGGGCAGCGCAGAGCTCGATGGGCTGGTGCAGGCCGCCCAGGCCCAGAGCCTGGACGCCGCTGCCGCCGCCGCGCGCCTGCGCCAGGCCGAGGCGGCCGCCCGCCAGGCCGGCGCCGCACTGCTGCCTGCCGTGAGCGCCAGCGTGGATGCGGGCCGCCAGGCCCGCTTCTCGGGCGGCGGCAGCACCGATGGCACGGCGGCCAACCGCTATGCGGCCGGCTTTGCCGCCAGCTACGAGATCGACTTCTGGGGCCGCCAGCGCGCGGGCCACGATGCCGCGCTGGCGCGCCTGCAGGCCAGCGCGTTCGACCAGGGCACCGTGGGCCTCACGCTCACGGCTGCCGTGGCCGATGCCTGGCTGCGCCTGGTGGGCGGGCGCGAGCGCCTGGCGATTGCCGGCCTGAACCTGCAGGGTGCGGAGCGCGTGCTGGCGCTCGTCGATGCGCGCGCCCGCGCGGGTGCCGCCACGCCGCTGGAGCGGGCCCAGCAGCGCGGCCTGGTGGCCACCCAGCGCCAGGCCATCGAGGCGCTGCGCCAGCAGGTGCAGGGCCAGCACACGGCCCTGGCCGTGCTGTTGGGGCAGGCCACGCCGCCGCCGGTGCAGGCCGACACGCTGGCCGGGCTGCAGCCTCCTTCCATCGGCGCCGGCCTGCCGGCCGAGCTGCTGGTGCGCCGCCCCGACGTGGCGCGCGCCGAGGCGCAGCTGGCTGCTGCCCATGCCGATCTGCGGGCCGCCCGCGCCGCGCTGCTGCCGCGCATCACGCTGGGCGCCGGCCTGGGCGTGGGCGCCGACCGCCTGGGCCGCACCTTCGACCACCCGCTGTACAGCCTGGCAGCGGGGCTCACCGCCCCGATCTTCGACGGCGGGCGGCTGGCCGCGGGTGCCGACATCCAGGAGGCGCGGCGCGACGAGCTGCTGGCCCAGTATCGGGCGGCCATCGTCGCCGCCGTGGGCGATGCCGAGGTGGCCCTGCAGGCCGTGGCCGGCACCGATGCGCAGACCACCGCGCAGGCCCAGGTGCTGGAGCAGGCACAGCAGGCCCACGCGCTGGCGCAGGTGCGCTACCGTGCGGGGGCCGACACCCTGCTCACCCTGCTCGACGCGCAGCGCACGCTGTATGCCGCGCAGGACAACGCGGCCCTGCTGCGCCAGGCGCGGCTCATGGCCAGCGTGGCGCTGTACAAGGCGCTGGGCGGGGGCTGGCAGCCCACGGGCGTGGTGGCGGGCGTGGGCATGGGACGCCCGTGAGCGACTGCCCGACCCTGCTGCAGCGCCTGCGCGATGCGGGCCTGCGGCCGACCACGGCGCGCATCGGCATCCTGCAGGTCATCCAGGCCGCCGGGGCCTGCGGCGTGGCCGCCGACGACGTGTTCCGCCAGATGCTGCTGCGCGGCACGCGCGTGAGCGTGAGCACGGTGTACCGTGCCATCCACCAGCTGGAGTTCCTGGGCGTGCTGCTGCAGGGCCGCAGCGACCACAGCCTGCGCACCACCTACCGCCTGGGCCCGGTGGCGCAGCAGCCGGTGGAGGTGCGCATGGCCTGCCGGGGCTGTGCACGCTCGGTGGCCCTGCCGGGCGCCCAGCTGCGCAGCGAGGTGGAGCGCCGCGCCGCCGAGCAGGGCATGCAGCCCGCGATGGGTGAACTGGTCTTCCAGGTCGATTGCCTGGCGCCGCAGACCTGCCGTGCGGGTGCATCGGTCGGGAGGCTGGCCAGCTGAATGCCAACCCGTCGGGCCAGGATCTGCGATGGTCCAACGGGGCTTCGCCGGCGTCACCTGGATCCGGGCACCCCTGCAGAATCGCGCAGTCGCAGCGTGGGCGCGAGCCGTACGGTCTGGCGGCGCGCGCCGGGGTCCGCAATGCGCCGGGCCAACAGGCGGACAGCCCGGGTGCCGAGCTCCTCCACCGGCTGCGCCATGACCGTCAGGCGCGGAGAAAAGACGTCAGCCCAGTCGAAATCGTCAAAGCCAACGAGCGAGATGTCGTCGGGAACGCGCAGCCCCGCGGAGCGCAAGGCCTGCATGGCGCCAATCGTCATCAGGTTGTTGCCGGTCATCAGGGCGGTGGGGCGTTCGTCCAGTGACAGCAGGTGGTGGACGGCCGCGCAGGCCGGCTCGGACCGCGATTCGCCGCTTCGGACCAGGGCGGGGTCAAAGTCGATGCCTGCCGCCGCCAGGGCGCGGCAGTAACCTTCAAGCCGTTCCGTCGTCGTGGACAGCCCCTCTGCCCCCGACACCAATGCAATGCGCCGGTGGCCCAATCCGATGAGGTGCTCCACCAGGGTCTGGGCTGCATCGCGGCTCTCCACGCCGATCTGGTCGAACGTGGTCCCCACAAACCGGTCCACCAGGACCGTGGGCACACCCTTGTCGCGCAGGTAGTCCAGCGCACGGTGCTGCGGCTCGGCGGAGGGCGCAATCACGATGCCGTCGACACGCCTCTCATGCAAGGCCTGCACCACCTTCAACTCGTAGTCCGCATTCTCGTGGGTGTCGGCCAGCAGCATCATCAGGCCCCGCTGTGCGCACTCTGCCTCGATGGCACGCACCACGGCGGCAAAGTAGTGGTTCGACAGCACCGAAATGGCGACACCGACCGTCCTGGTCGGCGCACCTGCCAGGGCACGCGCCAGGTGATTCGGCGAGTAGCCGACCCGGTCGATGGCGTCCAGCACGGCCCGCTCGGTATCGGGGTGGACCTTGCGCGTCTTGTTGATGACGTGCGAGACCGTTGAAGTCGATACCCCTGCGGCCGCCGCGACGGTTTCCATCGTAATCATCATTTCTCCGTTGAGCTCCAACTTCCATGGCCCGTATTGCCACCCCGTGCGGTGGGACGCACGGGTGGTGGACAGGCATGGGGATTCTTCATCGTATCGCACCCATCCCGGGAATTTATGCACGGAAGTGCCAGGTGTCCTGGTCACCGGAGGCCCACCGATGCTATGGATTTCCCTAATTAGCAAGCGCTTGCGCAAGCGCTTGCGCATTACGATAATCGCACACGGCATGTGTCCAGGCAAGGGCTTGCACAAGGCCGAATTGGGACCCGACCACCTTCTGGAGACATCCGATGAACTTGAAGTACGCCACCCTGATCGCAACCCTGCTGACCACCTCTGGCACGGCGATGGCCGATACGCCGGTCATCGGACTGATCACCAAGACCGAGACCAATCCCTTCTTCGTGAAGATGAAGGAAGGCGCCGCCGAGGTTGCCAAGGCCAAGGGGGCCAAGCTGCTGAGCGGTGCCGGCAAGGCCGATGGCGACAACGCCGGCCAGATCACCGCGATGGAGAACATGATCGGCGCGGGCGCCAAGACCATATTGATCACGCCCAACGACTCCAAGGCCATCCTTCCCGCGATCAAGAAGGCGCGCGACAAGGGGGTGATGGTGATCGCGCTGGACAGCCCGACGGACCCTGCCGATGGCACCGACGCACTGTTTGCCACCGACAACTACAAGGCCGGTGTGCTGATTGGCCAGTACGCCAAGGCGGCCCTCTCCGCCAGTGCGCCGGGCAAGCCCTTGAAGATCGCAACGCTCGATCTTCTGCCGGGCCATCCGGTGGGTGCGCAACGGCACAACGGCTTTCTTCAGGGCTTCGGCCTGGCCAGCTACGACGCGAAGAACAACGAGCTGGCCCGGCCCGCAGAGGTGGTGTGCATGGCCGACAGCTTTGGCGACCGCGCCAAGGCCCAGACGGCCATGGAGAACTGCCTGCAGAAGAACCCCGACATCACCCTGGTCTACACCATCAACGAGCCGGCAGCCGCTGGCGCATTCAATGCACTGCAGAAGGCCGGCAAGGAGAAGGGCGTGATGATCGTCTCGGTGGACGGTGGATGCGACGGCATCAGGGACGTGGCGGCCGGCAAGATCGCCGCGACCTCGCAGCAGTACCCCCTGAAAATGGCGGCCATGGGGGTGGAGGCCGGCATCGAGTACGCCAAGAGCGGCAAGAAGGTCAGCGGCTACACCGACACCGGCGTGACCTTGATCGCCGGCAAGGCCGTCGCGGGTGTCGACAGCAAGGACGTGAAAACCGGCACCGACCTGTGCTGGGGCAAGAAGTAGCCGGCCTTGGCGCAGGCCCCGGGCGCCCGCCTTCAGCTCCCCCTCCTGAGGATCCCCACGTTGAAAGACAAACTGCCCCCCCTCGGCCAGCTCGGGCCCTTCATTGCGCTGTTGATCGCCTGCGCCATCTTTGGCAGCACCACCGAGCGCTTCCTCAGTGGTGACAACTTCTCGCTGATCCTGCAGCAGGTCATGGTCGTCGGCGTCATCGCCATCGGCCAGACGCTGATCATCCTGACCGCCGGCATCGACCTGTCGTGCGGCATGGTCATGGCGCTGGGCAGCATCGTGATGACCAAGGTGGCCGCCGACTTCGGGCTGCCGCCGTTTCTCGCGGTGCTGGTCGGCGTGGCGGTGACGACCTTGTTCGCCCTGCTCAACGGCTTGCTCGTCACGCGCCTCAAGCTGCCACCGTTCATCGTCACGCTGGGCGTGTTCAACATCGCCTTTGCGATCACGCAGCTGTATTCGGGGGCACAGACGGTCACCGAAGTGCCCGGGGCCATGACCTGGCTGGGCAGCACCTTCGCCATTGGCGGCACCAACATTGCCTACGGCACGGTGTTGATGGTGCTGCTGTACCTGGGCGTATGGTTCTGGCTGCGCGAAACGGCCTCGGGCCGGCATGTCTATGCAGTGGGCAACAACCCGGAGGCGACGCGGCTGGTCGGCATTCCGCCCGAACGCGTCATCCTGGGCGTGTATGCCCTGTCCGGGGTGTTCTACGGCATCGCCTCGTTGCTGGCCGTGGCCCGTACCGGTGTGGGCGATCCGAACGCCGGGCAGACCGAGGCGCTGGATGCCATCACCGCCGTCGTGCTGGGCGGCACCAGCCTGTTCGGCGGCCGCGGTGTGGTGCTCGGCTCGCTGATCGGGGCCGTGGTCGTGGGTGTGCTGCGCAATGGCCTGACGCTGATGGGCGTGTCTTCTGTCTACCAGATGCTGATCACCGGCATCCTTGTGATCCTGGCGGTCGCGGTCGATCAACTGTCGCGCAAAGGAGGCCGCTGATGGCTGCGCAACCCCCCGTCGTCATGCGGGCCGCGGGCCTGGTCAAGCGCTACGGCCAGGTCACGGCACTCGATGGCGCCGACTTCGAGCTGCGTGCGGGCGAAATCCTCGCCGTGATCGGCGACAACGGTGCTGGCAAGTCCTCGCTGATCAAGTGCCTGTCGGGCGCGACCATTCCTGACGCTGGGGTGATCGAACTCGACGGCAAGCCGGTGCATTTCAAAGGCCCGGTCGACGCGCGCCGCGAAGGCATCGAAACCGTGTACCAGGACCTGGCCGTCGCTCCCGCGATGACGATTGCCGAAAACCTCTTCCTGGGTCGCGAACTGCGCCGCACCGGTTTCATGGGCAATGTGCTGCGCATGCTCGACAAGAAGCGCATGCTCGAAGAAAGCATTGCGCGCATGAACGACCTGAAGGTCGGCATCCGCTCGATGACGCAGGCGGTTGAAACCCTGTCCGGCGGGCAGCGGCAGTGCGTGGCCGTGGCGCGCGCGGCGGCCTTCGCCGAGCATGTGGTGATCCTCGACGAGCCGACGGCAGCGCTGGGTGTCAAGGAGGGCAACATGGTGCTGGAGCTGATCCGCCGTGTGCGCGACCGGGGCCTGGCCGTGGTGCTGATCTCGCACAACATGCCCCATGTTTTCGAGATCGCCGACCGCATCCACGTCGCGCGCCTGGGCAAGCGCGGTGCCGTGCTCGACCCGAAGGCGGTGACCATGAGCGACACGGTCTCGGTCATGACCGGCGCATTGCCTGCGGAAAAGATCCCGGCCGAATGGCGGGCCTGAAGAGTCCATGAACGCATGACGACGCCCCCTCTTCCTTCTGTCCCGCCTTGCCACCTGGCGCGTGTGCATGAACTCCTCCAGGACGGCCAACGCAAGCTGCTCGGGCTGGTCGGGCCCCCAGGCGCCGGCAAGTCCCTGCTGGCCCTGACCTTGCAGCAGGCTTTCGCCGATGTCTCGCAGGTGGTTCCCATGGATGGCTACCACCTGGCCAACGTGGAACTGCAGCGGCTGGGCCGCGCGGATCGCAAGGGCGCTCCCGACACCTTCGACAGCGCAGGCTATGCCGCCATGCTGCGGCGCCTGCGGGCGCAACGGCCCGGCGAAACCGTCTATGCCCCGGAGTTCCGGCGCGAGATCGAAGAGCCGGTCGCAGGCGCCATCGCCGTGGAGCCCCAGACCCGGCTCGTCATCACCGAAGGCAACTACCTGCTGCTCGACAGCGGCCATTGGGCAGGCGTTGCCGGGCTGCTGGACGAAGTCTGGTACGTCGATGTAGACGACGGCCTGCGCACCCGCCGCCTGACCCGGCGCCACGAAGAGTACGGCCGCAGCCGCGAGGATGCGCTCGCGTGGGTGAGCCGCACCGATGAGCCCAACGCGCGCCTGATCGAGACCACCAGGCCCCGCGCCCACAGGCTGTTCCGCTGGGATGACTGATACGGATTCGCCTTCAACCGTCTAACGTCGTTGGTTCGCCTTGCCGTGCTACAGCACTGTCTGCGGCTTCCCGCCTAGTTATACGGTCGAATGCAAATCCGTATGACGCCTGGACCCGGCGTCGCCCTCAAGCCTGCATGGTGGGGGGCGGGGCCATCGCGCGCGCCTGTGCCACCAGCCAGGCGCAGAACACATCGAGGCGCGGGTGCGCTGCCCCCGTGCGCCGCAGCGCCAGGTAGTCGTAGCCCGACGCGGCGAAGCCCAGCGGCGCCAGCAGCCGGCCGGCCTGCACGTCGTCCATCACCAGGTGCCAGGGGGCCACGGCGATGCCCAGGCCGCGCACCGCGGCCTCCAGCGTGAAGTAGTAGTGCTCGTAGACCGGGCCCGTGGCGGTGGCCGCGGCGGGCAGCGCCATGCCCGCCGATGCGGCCCACATGGCCCAGGCATTGCGCCGCGTGCGCGTGTGCAGCAGGGGCTGGCCGGCCAGGTCGGCAGGCGTGCGCAGCATGCTGGCGCTGCGTGCGGCCAGCGCGGGGGCCAGCACCGGCCCCAGGCGCTCGGCGAACAGGGGCAGGGTGGTGGCGCCATCGCGGGGTGTGCCAGCGTCCTCGGCGGTGATCAGCAGGTCGCAGCCTTCGCGCGCGGCGTCGGTGCCCGTGTCGGTGGTGCGCAGCCGCACCTCGATGCCCGGGTGCTGCGCATGGAAGTCGAACAGCCGCGGGATCAGCCACTTGACCGTGAAGGTGCTGAAGCAGGCCACGTCCAGGGGGCCGTGGTGGGCATCGCCCAAAGCGCGCACCGTGTCCTCGATCTGCTGGAAGGCCGTGGTCAGCACCGGCTGCAGCGTGCGCGCCGCCGCCGTCAGGGTGGGGCGTGCCTTGCTGCCGTCGAACAGCGGCAGGCCCAGGTGGTCTTCGAGCTGGCGCACCTGGCGGCTGATGGCGCCGGGCGATACCGAGAGCTCGTCGGCCGCAGCCGTCATGCGGCCCAGGCGGGCAGCGGCTTCGAAGGCGCGCAGGGCAGCGAGCGGGGGCAGGCGGTGTTTCATGGCTATGTGATCCAAATGCACATAGGTCCGGAGCTTAAATCGCTTTTCCGCGAAGGCATCGGCCGCAAAAATTGGGGCTCTTCCGGCGCGGGACGCCATCGCGCGCCGGGTTCATCTTTGATTGTCAGGAACATACCAGCATGCCCTTCATCCACACCCATGTGCCCGAAGCCACCCCTGCCGCAACGCGCGAAGCCGTCGTGCAGGCCATCCACCAGGCCTTGGTCGAGGGCATTGGCATGCCCGAGGACGAGCTGTTCAACATGGTCACCGGCTATGCGCCGGGGCAGTTCGCCTTCAGCCGCAGCTTCAATGGCGTGGCGCGGTCGGACGCCGTGGTCGTCGTCGAGATCACTCTGCGGCGCGGGCGCAGCGATGCGATGAAGCGCGCGCTGTATGCTGCGATCGCGCACAAGCTGCAGGCCATGGCGCACGTAGCCCCGGCCGACGTGTTCATCTTCATGCACGAGAACGACTATTCGGACTGGTCCGTGGGCCACGGGCGCTTTGCCATGGCGCTGGTGCAGCAGGTGGGCGCGCCGGGGTGAACACAAAGGGATTTTTTGAACAAGACAAACTACCGCTGGCTGGTCGTCGCTTCCGTGGTGCTTCCCGTACTGGCCGAGGTTGCCGAGCGGTTCCTGCTGCCTGAACTGGTGCCGCGGGGCCTGAGAGATGCTTTCCAGAGCTACCTGGAGGAAGACCAGGAGCCGGCCATCACGCTGGCGCTGGTGTCGGGGATGGTGACGGCCGTGGTCGCCACGCTGGCCAGCATCTATGGCCTGCTGCGGTTTCGCCCCTGGGCGCCCGGCTTCGCGCTGTGGTCGGGCCTGGCGATGTGTGTCCTGCTGGTGTTCGGTGGGCCCACGGTGCTGTCGGGCCTGGCGAATGGATTCTTGGCGCTGGGGAGTGCCCTGTGGGGCGCGGTGATCGTCGTGCCGTACTGTGCGCCGGACATCCGGGCGGCCTTCTGGCCCGGGGGACAGGCTGCCCAGCGATAGACAGGCCGTGGCGCTGGCCAGTGCGCCGAACTTACTTCTTGCTCAGCTCCCGGAGCTCTTTCTCCAGGGCATCCACGTTGGCCTGCAGCTCGCGCGAACGCAGTTCGCAGGCCGCGGCTGCGGCCTGCATTTCGGACGCGATGGCCTGCTCGGACGTCGCCACGGCGGTGCCGGTGCGGGCCTGGGTGCGGCGGGCGGCCCGGTCGCGCTGATCGGCCGCGCAGCGCTGCTGGTGGGCCTGCAGCGCGCCGCGCGCTTCGCGGACCAGGCGCTGCTCCAGGTCGGTCTTGCGGCGCCAGGTCTCGCCAAAGGCGCCTTCCTTGCGGGCGGCTGGTGGCGTGGCGGCAGCCGGTGCGGCAGGGGTGGATGCGGCACCCGCTGCGGGCGCCGCGGCCGATGCACCCGAGGCCGGTGTGGCGGCAGCCGGCGCGGCCGCGGCAGGCGCCGCGGTACCGATGCCGCTGCTCGACAGCCGCACCTCGACCTTCTCGCCCTTGCCGCTGCCCGCGCAAGGCGCGTCCTGGAAGGACACCTTGCCGTCCGCACCCGTGCACTTGTTGATGGCCCACGCCGGGGCAGCCAGGACCAGGCAGGCGGCCGTGCCAAGGAACCACTGTCGAATCATGCTTTCCCTCTCCCCTGAAACCTTGTGTTGCAGCTTCCCAGTATCGCCAGCATCGCGCGGGCAGGAAACCCCCTGTCGTCCAGGCGGTTGCCGAAAGCGCACTGGCGGTCACGCGGAAGGCGGCCCATGGGCATCGTTCCTGCCGATGAACCAGCTCGGCGGCTGGCCCATGGCCGCCTTGAACATGGCCGAGAACGCGCTTTCGCTCGCGTAGCCGCTGGCGGTGGCCACCTGGCCTACCGATTCACCGCGTGCCAGGCGGGGCAGGGCATGGGCCAGCACCGCCTGCCTGCGCCATTGCGCAAAGCCCATGCCGAACTGTGCGTGGAATAGCCGGGCCAGGGTGCGTTCGCTGGCGCCGCTGTCGGTGGCCCAGTCGTGCAGCGTGGCATGGCGGCCGGGCGCGTCCAGCACGGCCTGGCACAGGGCGCGCAGGCGCTTGTCGCTGTCCGCACCGGGCAGTGGCACGCCCAGGGCCAGGCGTTCGGCCTTGCCGATCTCGTCGAGCACCAGCGCGGTCAGGGCGGCTTCGCGCGCGGGGCCGGGTGGCGTGCCGCCGACGGGGTCCAGCGCGGACACCAGCTCGCGCAGCAGTGGCGTCACGGCCATCACGCGGCAGACGGCGCCGTCTGCGGGCACCACGCCGGGGTCGATGTAGAGCGTGCGAAAGGCCGCCGCCTCCAGCACGGCGATGGCATGCAGCGCGCCGGGCGCGATCCACACCGCGCGCGAGGGCGGCACGATGTAGGCCGTGGGCGCGACCGGGGCCACCACGCTGACCTGGATCACGCCGCTGGCGCAGTAGGCCAGTTGCCCCCAGGCATGGCGGTGCGGCTCGAAGTGCGTGTCGGCCGGCATGTTGCGCGCGCGCACCCGCACCGGGTGTGCGGGGTTGGGGGCAAAGGGGTCCATGTCCCCGAGCGGGGCGACCTGGCTGGTGCGTGCCATGGGATGGGGTGCCGTGTGGGTACGCTGTTGGCGCAAATTCGCTGAAAGCTGTCTTTCCGTCGCATTCCAGAAATCCAGGCGCAATACTACGATGCCGCCATGACCTCTGCAAACCCCGCCGCCAGCCCTGCCGCTGCCGTCCCCCTGCGCGCCGACGCCGGGGTGATCGGCCTCGTGGGCATCGCCCACCTCATCAGCCACTACAGCCAGCTGCTGCTGGCGCCGCTGTTCCCGTGGCTCAAGGATGCCTTCCAGGTCGGCTACACCGAGCTGGGCTTCCTCATGACCATCTTCTTCGTGGTCTCGTGCGCCGTGCAGGCGGGCTCGGGCTTCGTGGTCGACCGCTTCGGGCCGCGCCCCATCCTGTTCGGCGGCCTGGCGCTGCTGGGCCTGGCGGCGTTCGGCTTTGCGGCCAGCACCAGCTACGGCATGCTGGCCGCGTTCTCGGTGCTTGCGGGCATCGGCAACGGCGTGTTCCACCCGGTGGACTACACGCTGCTGAACCGGCGCGTGAGCGCGCCGCGCCTGGGCCATGCCTACAGCGTGCACGGCATCACCGGCAGCCTGGGCTGGGCGCTGGCGCCGGCCATGCTGGTGCCGCTGGCGATCGCGTTCTCGTGGCGCGTGGCGCTGGTGTGTGCCGGTGTGCTGGCGTTTGCGGTGCTGCTGCTGCTGCTGTTCAACCGCCGGGTGCTGGAACTGCCGCCCGTACCTGCTGCGGCCACGGCCAAGGGCAGTGCGGCCGGGCAGCAGGGCAACTTTGCCTTTTTGCGCATCCCGGCCGTGTGGATGTGCTTCGCGTTCTTCTTCTTCTATGCCGTGTCGCTCAACGTGGTGCAGGCCTTCGCCCCCGAGGCCGCGCGCCAGCTGCATGCGGTGCCCGTGGCGCTGGCGGCCATGTGCCTCACGGTCTACATGGTGGCCAGTGCGGGCGGCATGGTGCTGGGTGGCTTTCTTGCGGCCGACCCGAGCCGCTGCGAGCGCATCGTGGGCGTGGGCTTCGGCCTGGCCGCCTGCGTGGCGGTGGCCCTGGCCCTGGCGCACCCGCCCGGCGCCTTGGTGCCCATGATGTTCGGCGTGATGGGGTTCTGCGCCGGCATCGCCGGCCCCTCGCGCGACCTGCTGGTCAAGCGCTCCACACCCGAGGGGTCCACGGGCCGCGTCTACGGCATCGTCTACTCGGGCCTGGACATCGGCCAGGCGCTGTCGCCGCTGCTGTTCGGCGTGCTGCTCGATCAGGGCCGCTTCACGGCCGTGCTGCTCGGCCTGGCCGTGGTGCAGGGTGTGCTGATCGCCAGCGCCTTCAATGTGCGCCGCGTGAGGCGCACCCTGGCACCCGTGGCCGCCTGACGCCGGGGTGACCGGTGGCGGCTGTTGCGCGTCAGACCACCGTGCGGTGGCGCGCGATGCAGGTGTCCAGTGTGTCCTCGCCCGTGCGCTGCCACCAGTCCAGCGCCGAGAAGATCTCCACCTCGGCATAGCCGCCAAAGCCCGCGGCTTCCACCCACTGGCGGATCTTCTTCAGTTCGATCACGCCGTCGCCCATCATGCCGCGGTCGCTGAGCAGGTCGCGCGTGGGCAGGCGCCAGTCGCACACATGGTAGGCCAGCAGGCGCTCCTTGCCGGCACGGGCGATCTGTTGTTCCAGCTTGGGGTCCCACCACACGTGGTACACATCCAGCGCCACGCCGAGCGCACCGGTCTTGCGCGCATCGAGCGCGTCGCAGATGTCCAGCGCCTGCTCCAGCGTGTTGATGCAGGCGCGGTCGGCCGCCTGCATGGGGTGCAGCGGCTCGATGGCCAGCGGCATGCCCACCTGGCGCGCGTACTCCAGCGACGCGGCGATGCCGTCGAAGACTTCGCCGCGCGCGCGGGCAAGGTCGGTGTAGTGCGGCGTGCCCTCCAGCGCGCCGGGCAGGGCGCCCACCACCAGCACCAGGCAGGTGGCGTCGAGCGTCTTGGCCTCGTCGATGGCGCGGTGGTTGTCGTCGAGCGCGGCGCGCAGCCCGGCCGCATCGGCCGCCGGGAAAAAGCCGCCGCGGCAGTAGCCCGACAGTGCGATGCCGTGGGCGCGCAGCTGGCGCGCGGTGGCGTCCAGGCCGGCTGCGGCCACCTGGTCGCGCCAGGGGCTGATGGCGCGGATGCCGCGCTCGGCGCACTGGTCGATGATGCGCGCCAAGGGCACCTCGGCCCCCTGCTGCTTGCGCACGGTGGCGGTGTTGATCGACAGCCAGCGGTGGTCTTGCGAGAAATCACGCATGGCGGTCAGACGCTCACGCCGTGCAGTGCTAGCAGGTGGCCCATGCGCTGCACGGCCAGTTCGGGCTGCTCCAGCAGGTCGGCCTGGTCGGCCAGGCGCAAGAGCTCGGCGAAGTGCACCAGCGAGCGCGTGCTCTGCTGCCCGCCCACCATGGTGAAGTGGCTTTGGTGCCCGTTGAGCCAGGCCATGAAGACCACGCCCGTCTTGTAAAAGCGCGTGGGCGTTGAAAAGATGTGGCGCGACAGCGGCACCGTGGGCCCCAGGATGGCGTGGAAGCGCGCCGTATCGCCCGTGGCCAGGGCCGCCAGTGCGGCACTCGCGGCCGGTGCAATGGCGTCGAAGATGCCCAGCAGCGCATCGCTCTGGCCCTGGCGCGGCGTGACGCCGGCGCCGTCGCCCGCGATAAGCTCGGCGTAATTGAAGTCGTCGCCCGTGTACATGCGCACGCCCTGGCCCTCGGTGCCGCCCGTGGCGGGCAGGCGCCGGCGCATGGCGACCTCCTTGTCCTTGTCGAGCAGCGAGATCTTGATGCCGTCGACCTTGTCCGGGTGCGCGGCGATCACGGCCAGGGCCGTGTCCATGGCCGCATCCACGTCGCGCGAACCCCAGTAGCCCGCCAGCGCCGGGTCGAACATGTCGCCCAGCCAGTGCAGCACCACGGGCTGGCGCGCTTGCGACAGGATGCGGTCGTACACGCGCTCGTAGTCGGCGGGGCTCTTGGCCACCCGGGCCAGTGCGCGGCTGGCCATCACGATGAGCTTGCCGCCGAGCTTCTCGATGGCCTCCATCTGCTCTTCATAGCCACGGATGACGTCGTCGACCGACTTCACCTCGTCCAGCACCAGGTGGTCCGTGCCGCAGCCCGAGGCCACGAGCGCGCCCGGGCCGAAGTCGCGCGCCGCGTCGAGCGAGCGGCGGATCAGCTCCAGCGAGGTCGGCCAGTCCAGCCCCATGCCGCGCTGCGCGGTGTCCATGGCTTCGGCCACACCCAGGCCCAGCGACCACAGGCGCTGGCGGTAGGCGATGGTCGCGTCCCAGTCGACCGCGCACTGCAGCCACGGGTCGATGGCCGCCAGCGGGTCGGCCACCACGTGGGCGGCCGAGTAGGCGATGCGGTTGAACACTGCACCCTGCTGCGGCACCACCGGCGGGCGGCCTTGCAGGGTGTAGGGGCTGGTGCGGCCATCGGCCGTGGGCAGGGAGAGGCGAAGGGCCATGGTGAACTCGGGAAAAGTGGTGAGAAATGGATCAGGCTTTGAGGGGCGCTACGTCCACCCAGCGGCGTTCCTTCCAGCTTTCCAGGGCGGCTTCCACCAGCTGCACGCCCTTGGCGCCTTCGGGCAGGGTCCATTGGTAGGGGGCGTCTTCCACCACGTGGCGGATGAAGTGCTCCCACTGGATCTTGAAGCCGTTGTCGTAGACCTGCGAGTCGGGGATCTCCTGCCACTGGTCGAAGAAGTTCATGCTTTGCTTCTCATCGGGGTTCCACACCGGGCGCGGCGTGGCCACGCGGCTTTGCGCGCGGCAGCTGGACAGGCCGGCCACGGCCGAGCCGTCGGTGCCGTCCACGTGGAAGGTGACCAGGTCGTCGCGGCGCACGCGCGTGGCCCAGCTCATGTTGAGCTGCGCGATCACCGGCTCGCCGTTGTGGCCGGTGAGTTCGCAGGTGGCATAGGCGGCATCGTCGGCCGTGGCCTTGTACGGCTGGCCGGCCTCGTCCCAGCGCTGAGGGATGTGGGTGGCGCCGATGCACGAGACCGATTTGACCTCGCCGAACAGGTTGTCCAGCACGTAGCGCCAGTGGCACATCATGTCCAGGATCATGCCGCCGCCGTCTTCGCTGCGGTAGTTCCAGCTCGGGCGCTGGATGGGCTGCAGGTCGCCCTCGAACACCCAGTAGCCGAACTCCAGGCGCACGCTCAGCATGCGGCCGAAGAAGCCCGCGCGGCGCAGCATGTCGAGCTTGCGCAGGCCGGGCAGGAAGAGCTTGTCCTGCACCGCGCCGTGCTTGAGGCCCGAGCCCGAGGCCAGGCGCGCGATCTCCACCGCCTCGTTGAGGTTGGTGGCGATGGGCTTTTCGCAGTACACATGCTTGCCCGCGCGGATCGCCTTGGCGAGCAGGGTGGGGCGCATCTGTGTGGTGCCGGCGTCGAAGAACACGGTGTCCTCGGGGTTGGCGAGCGCGGCGTCGAGGTCCGTGCCCCAGCGCGCGATGCCATGCGCCTTGGCCAGCGCCTCCATCTTCTCGGCGTTGCGGCCGATCAGGATGGGGTCGGGCATCACGCGGTTGCCGTTGGAAAGCACCACGCCGCCCTGCGCGCGGATGGCGCAGATGGAGCGGATCAGATGCTGGTTCATGCCCATGCGGCCGGTGACGCCGTGCATGATGAGTCCGAGTCGTTGGGTGGCCATGGTGTCGGTCCGTTTCAGTTCTAAAGTTACAAAAAAGAATGGGGCAAAGGCGCGGCCTGGCCACCCCATGGCAGGGGCGGGTGGTGCGTTGCGGCGCGCAGGGAATTACTGGGTGGGCTGGAGACCGGCCGCCTTGACCAGCGCGGCGTTGTTCTTGATCTCGTCCTTGATGTAGGCGTCGAACTGCTCGGGCTTGAGCGTCCAGGCATCGGCGCCGAGCTTGAGGAAGCGCTCCTTCACCTCGGGCGTGGCCAGGGCCTTGACCACCTCGTCGTGCAGGCGGTTGACGATGTCGCGCGGCGTCTTGGCCGGCACCATCATGCCGATCCAGAAATTGAATTCCGAGCCCGGCACGCCGGCCTCGGCCGTGGTGGGCACGTCGGGCAGGGCGGCGGCGCGCTTGGGCGAGCCCACGGCCAGCGCCAGCAGCTGGCCGTCCTTGATCTGGCCGATGACGGGCGCGATGGGCGAGAAGTAGTAGTCCACGCGGCCCGACAGCACCTCGGTCACGGCCTCGGCCGAGCCCTTGAAGGGGATGTTGGTCGCATCGATCTTGGCGGCCAGCTTGAACTTCTCGGCGTTCAGGTGCGTGGCGCTGCCCTGGCCGGCCGAGGCGAAGTTCACCGTGCCGGGCTTGGCCTTGGCCGAAGCCACCAGGTCCTGCAGCGTCTTGATGCCCTTGGCGGGCGAGATCACCAGCGCATTGGGCAGCGAGGAGATCGGCGTCACGCCCGCGAAGTCGCCCGTGGTGTCGAAGGGCAGCTTGGCGAAGGTCAGCGGGCTCACCGTGTGCGAGGAGGAATGGATCATCACCGTGTAGCCGTCGGGCGCGGCCGTGGCCACTGCCTGCTGGCCGATGGTGCCGCTGGCGCCGCCGCGGTTGTCCACCACCAGCGACTGGCCCATGCTCTGGCCCATCTTGTCGGCGATGGCGCGCGCAATGATGTCGGTGGTGCTGCCCGCGGCGAAGGGCACGATCACGCGGATGGGCTTGGTGGGGTAGCCGCCCTGCGCGAGGGCGCTGAACGACAGCGACGTGAGCGCGGCCGCCGCCAGGGCGGTGGTCGCAGCGCGGCGGGTGGTGCGGATGAAGGGCATGGATTTGTCTCCGTTGGCAGGCTTGGACTTGCTCTTTAATTCACTGATTGGTGAATAGAGCAGATTTTTAGGCATTGCTGCGCCTGCGTCAACGTAGACGCGTTCAATGGAGCTAGGTATTTACCCGTGGGCCGGGTGAGGCAGGGACCGAGGGCAGCGGTGCGCGGCACCCAAGGGCGCGCGCTGCGGCTGCAGGTCAGCGAGGCGGCTTCTTGCGCAGCCTGGCGAGTGCATACCCGGTAAAGCCCTGGTGCACGAAGCCGCCGAGCGCCATGAGCGGGATCCATGCGGCGGCATAGTGCGGAAGGCTGAGCAGCAGGCCGAGGGCAAGCAACAGGCTTGCGGCAAAGAGCAGGTCGCGCCATGCAAACAGGCGCGCGCAGCCTTCGATCCCTTCGGGGGGGCGCACGATCCACTGGCGCGTGAGTTCGACACGCTTGCCGGTGGCCAGCTGGTAGGCGCGCCAGAGAAGAAAGGCGGCCAGGGCTGCGGGTGCGATGACGAAGAGCAGGAGCGTTGTGATGTACATGGAGCGTAGTTTTCCTCAGCCCTTCAGCACATAGCCCAGGATCACATCGCACATGTGCGTGAGCCGCTCGTTGCGGGCCTTGGGGGTCATCAGGTCGCGCCCGAAGATGGCCGACAGGGTGTGGTTGTTCGACAGGTAGAAGTACGACAGCCCGGCGATCGAGACATACAGCTGCAGCGGGTCCACCCCGCCGCGAAAGCTGCCCTCGCGCCGGCCGCGTTCCAGCACCTCGCCCAGCATGGCGATCAGCGGCGAGTTCATCTCGCGCGCGCGCTGCGACTCCTGCAGGTGGCGCGCCCTGTGCAGGTTGGCGCTGTTGAGCAGGGTCAGGAACTGCGGGTTCTCGAGGTAATACACCCAGGTGAACTCCACCAGCCGGCGGATCGCGGTGGCGGGCTCCAGCTCCACCAGGTTGAGCTTGCGCTCCTCCTCGCGGATGTGCCGGTAGGCCTGCTCGAGCACGGCCTGGAAGAGCTTTTCCTTGTCCTCGAAGTAGTAGTAGATCAGCCGCTTGTTCAGGCCGGCGCGCTCGGCGATGCGGTCCATGCGGGCACCGCCCAGGCCGTGCTCGGCGAATTCGCCGCGCGCCGCGACCAGGATCTCGCCCTGGGAACGGTCGGCGTCCCGCTGGCGCTCCTTCGAAGTGGTCTCGGTGTCTTTGCTCATGCCTGAATAATTCACTAAATGGTTAACAAAATCCAGTCCTGTAGCGACCAGGTGCAGGTTTTGTGGCGGCGGTGCACGGTGCGGCGAGGGTTTCCCGCGGGAACGGGGGACTATAGCGAGCGCGCGGCCAGGCCCCTGGCTGGCGCCGTTCCATATGCGCAGCGTATGGAGCTGCCCTGTGCGGGCTATTTGACGGGGGCCAAGGGGCTTTCTACGATGCACGATGGCCCTCTTGCCCGCCCCTGCCTCCCCCGAGAACCGCACAACACACGCCGGAGACGAATCGCCCATGCACCCCCTTCGCACCCTTTGTAGCCTTCGCGCGCCCATGGCGCTGCGCCTGTCCCTGCTGGGCCTGGCGGCCGGCCTGCTGGCGGCCTGCGCGCCGATGAAGACACCGCCGGCCGCCGGCGTGGGCACTGCCGTGCCGGCCAGCAAGGAGGCAGCGCCCGTCGCCACGGCCTGCCCCAAGGACATCGAGGCCATTGCGCGCTGCCTGTCGGGCCAGGACTCGGCCGGGGCCTACTACCTCATCGCCATGCCCAACGCCTGGAACCAGGTGCTGGTGATGCATTCGCACGGCGGCCCCACGCTGGGCGCACCCAAGGCCGAGCGCGCGGTGGAGGACCTGGAGCGCTGGTCCATCATGGTCCGTGCCGGCTATGCCTGGGCCGGCAGCACCTTCCGCCAGGGCGGGGTGGCCGTGCGCGCCGCGGCCGAGGACACCGAGCGCCTGCGCCGCATCTTCGTGGCCCAGGTGGCCCAGCCGCGCCGCACCATCCTGCACGGCCAGTCCTGGGGGGCCGGCGTGGCGGCCATGGGCGCCGACATGTTCGGCCACGGCGCGGTCAGCCCCCGGCCCTACGATGCCGTGCTGCT
>NZ_AKJX01000147.1 GCF_000276605.1 Acidovorax sp. CF316
GGCCTACCTCAAGCGCCTGCCACTGGACCAGCTCAAGATCGACCAGAGCTTCGTGCGCGACGTGCTCACCGACCCCAACGACGCCGCCATTGCCTGCACCATCGTCGCGCTGGCGCACAGCCTGGGCCTGGACGTGGTGGCAGAGGGGGTGGAGACCGAGGGCCAGCACGACTTCCTGCTGCGCAACGGCTGCCAGCAGTTCCAGGGCTATCTCTTCGGGCGGCCCGGCCCCGCAGAGGCGCTGCAGGCCGGCTGATCCGGCCTGTCAGCCTTTGAGCAACTTGGCCTCGGCCAGGCTCAGCGCCGCGGGGTGGCCCGACAGCACCAGCGTGTCGCCCTCGGCCAGCGCCGCATCGTCCACCGCAGCGCTCACATGGCCGTTGGCACGGCGCAGGTTGACCACGCGCACGCCCATGGCGGGCAGGGCCAGCTCGCCCAGCGCCTGGCCCAGGGTCTTGGCGCCCAACGGCAGGGTGACGGTGGCCAGGCGCTCCTGGTCGCGCTCGTTGACGGTGTCGTCGTCGGCCCCGTGGAAGTAGCCGCGCAGCAGGTTGTAGCGCGCATCGCGCTGGTCCTGCACCAGGCGCAGCACGCGGCGCATGGGCACACCGACCAGGGCCAGGGCATGGCTGGCGAGCATCAGCGAGCCTTCTATGGCCTCGGGCACGACCTCGGTCGCGCCGGCATCCCGCAGCTTGTCCAGGTGCAGGTCGTCCTGGGTGCGCACCACCACCGGCACCTGCGGCGCATGGGAGCGGGTGTTGGCCAGCACCTTGAGTGCGGCAGGCACGTCGACGTAGGTCACGGCCACGGCGCTGGCGCGCACCAGCCCGGCCGCCATGAGCGCCTGCAGGCGCGTGGCATCGCCGTAGACGACGGAGTCGCCCGCGGCGGCGGCCTGGCGCACGCGGTCCGGGTCCAGGTCGAGCGCCATGTAGGGGATGCCTTCGTGCTCCAGCATGCGCGCCAGGTTCTGGCCCGAGCGGCCGTAGCCGCAGATGATCACGTGCTTGCTCGAGTTGATGGACTTGCGCGCGATGGTCGTCATCTGCAGCGACTGCTGCAGCCAGTCACTGGCCACCAGCTTCATCACGATGCGGTTGGCATACATGATGAGAAAGGGCGTGGCCAGCATGGACAGCACCATCGCCGCGAGGATGGGGTTCATGAGCGCGGGCTGTACCAGGTTGTTGGTCTGGGCCAGCGACAGCAGCACGAAGCCGAATTCGCCGGCCTGCGCCAGGTACAGCCCGGTGCGCAGCGAGACCCCGGTGGTGGCCCCCATGCCGCGCGCCAGCACCAGGATGACCACCAGCTTGAGCGTGATCGGCACCACCAGCAGCGCCAGCACCAGGCCCCAGCGGTCGACCAGGATGTGCCAGTCCAGCATCATGCCGATGGTGATGAAGAACAGCCCGAGCAGCACGTCGTGGAAGGGACGGATGTCGGTGCCCACCTGGTGGCTGTACTCGGTCTCGGAGACCAGCACGCCGGCGATGAAGGCCCCCAGCGCCAGGCTCAGGCCGGCCACCTCGGTCAGCCAGGACAGGCCCAGGGTGATGAGCAGCAGGTTGAGCATGAACAGCTCTTCGCTCTTGCGGCGCGCCACCAGGGTCAGCCACCAGCGCATCACGCGCTGGCCGCCGGTGAGCAGCAGGCCCACCAGCACCGTGGCCTTGAGCAGGGCCCAGGCCAGCGCCACCAGCAGCTTGTCGGGCGAGGAGCCCAGGGCCGGGATCAGCACCAGCAGCGGCACCACGGCCAGGTCCTGGAACAGCAGGATGCCCATGACGTTGCGCCCGTGCTCGCTTTCGAGCTCGGCGCGCTCGGCCATGAGCTTGACCACGATGGCCGTGCTGCTCATGGCCATCACCCCGGACAGGGCCAGGGCGGTCTGCCAGCCCATCTCCCAGACCCCGCCCAGCAACTGGGCCAGGATCAGCGAGCCACCGGTGGCCAGGGTCATGGTCACGACCACCTGCATCAGCCCCAGGCCGAACACCTGGCGGCGCATGGCCCGCAGCTTGGGCAGGCTGAACTCCAGCCCGATGGCGAACATCAGGAACACCACGCCGAATTCGCCCAGGTGGCGCACCCCCTCGGAGTTCTGCGCCAGGGCCAGCGCGTGGGGACCGATCAGCACGCCCGCAGCCAGGTACCCCAGCATGGGCGGCAATTTCAGGCTGCGGCAGACCACCACGCCCAGCACTGCAGCCAGCAGGTAGAGCAGGGTGAGGGCGAGTGAGGACATAGGCTGATGCTATCCGAGCCCGGGCAGGCCGGTCGATAGAATCTCGCGCATGACCGCCGTACTTCCCCCTTTCGATGCCGAGCAGGCCCTGCGCCTGGCCCGTGAAACCTTCGACATCGAAGCCGCCGCCCTGAACGGGCTGGCCGCCCGCGTGGATGCACGCTTTGCCAACGCCGTGCAGATGGCGCTGTCCATCCGCGGCCGCGTGGTCGTGATGGGCATGGGCAAAAGCGGCCATGTGGGCCGCAAGATCGCCGCCACCCTGGCCTCCACCGGCACCCCGGCCTTTTTCGTGCACCCCGGAGAGGCCAGCCATGGCGACCTGGGCATGGTGACCGAGCACGACATGGTGCTGGCCATCTCCAACAGCGGCGAAAGCGGCGAGCTCACGGCCATCCTGCCGGTGCTCAAGCGCCTGGGCGTTCCGCTCCTGGCCCTGACCGGAGGCCTCGATTCCACGCTGGCGCGCCATGCCGACCTGGTGCTCGACTGCAGCGTGGAGCGCGAGGCCTGCCCGCTGAACCTGGCCCCCACGGCCAGCACCACGGCGCAGCTGGCCATGGGCGACGCGCTGGCGGTGGCCCTGCTCGACGCGCGCGGTTTCCGGCCCGAGGATTTCGCGCGCTCGCACCCCGGTGGTGCACTGGGCCGCAAGCTGCTCACGCATGTGAGCGACGTCATGCGCTCGGGCAGCGATGTACCGTGCGTGGCGCCCGGGGCGTCTTTCAGCGAGCTGATGCGCGAGATGAGCGCCAAGGGCCTGGGCGCCTCGGCCATCGTGGACGCGGCCGGCCAGATCCTGGGCATCTTCACCGACGGCGACCTGCGCCGGCGCATCGAGGCCGGAGCCGACCTGCGCACGGCGACGGCGGCCGAGGTGATGCACCCCTCGCCCCGGCGCATTGCGCCGGACTCCCTGGCCGTGGACGCGGCAGAGCTGATGGAGGCCCACAGCATCACCAGCGTGCTGGTGGTGGACGCCACCGGCGCGCTGGTCGGCGTGGTGCACATCGGCGACCTGATGCGCGCCAAGGTGATCTGAGCCATGGCGACCCCCCTTTCCGTGCAACCGGCCCTGAACTTCGCACCCGAGCTGCTGCTGCGCGCCCAGGGCGTGCGCGTGGCGTTCTTCGACGTGGACGGCGTGCTCACCGATGGCAGCCTGCTGTTCACCGACGCCGGCGAAACCATCAAGCGCTTCAACACCCTGGACGGCCACGGCCTCAAGCTGCTGCAGAAGGCCGGCATCACGCCGGCCGTGATCACCGGGCGCGACTCGGCCCCACTGCGCGTGCGCCTCAAGGCCCTGGGCGTGGAGCATGCGGTCTTCGGCACCGAGGACAAGCGCCCCGCGGCCGAGGCCATCCTGGCCGGACTGGGCCTGTCCTGGGCGCAGGCCGCCGCCATGGGCGACGACTGGCCCGACCTGCCGGTGATGCGCCGCAGCGCGCTGGCCTGCGCCCCGGCCAACGCCCAGATCGAGGTGCGCCAGAACGCCCACTACGTGACCGCCGCCCGCGGCGGCGATGGCGCTGCGCGTGAACTGTGCGACCTGCTGCTGGTGGCCACCGGCCACTATGCGCGCCTGCTGGCAGACTACACCGCATGACCACCGCCCCGCTTTTCTTTCCCATTGCAGCCACCGACCTGCGCGCCGGAGGCCGCCCATGAGCCGGCGCCAGATGCTGCGCCAGAGCTGGGAGCGCATCACCCTGTACCTGCCGGTGATGATCATGGGGCTGCTGGCCCTGGGCACCTGGTGGCTGGTGCGCAATGCGCCCATGCCCCTGGCCCCCGCTGCCGAAAAGGCCCGCAGCAACCAGCCCGACTATTCGATGAAGGCGTTTTCGGTCAAGAGCTTCGATGCCAAGGGCCGCCTGCAGAGCGAGGTGCAGGGCGACCTGGCGCGCCACTTCCCGGACACGGACACGCTGGAGATCGACCATGCGCGCATGCGCTCGGTGGCACTCGATGGGCGCCTGACCCTGGCCACCGCCAACCGGGCCCTGAGCAATGCCGACGGCAGCGAAGTGCAGCTCTTCGGCAATGCCATCGTCACGCGCGAGCCGCTGCCCGCCCGCCCCGGCGTGGCCGCCCAGCCGCGCATGGAGTTCCGCAGCGAGTTCCTGCATGCCTATACCCAGACCGAGCGCGTGCGCTCGGACAAGCCGGTGGTGCTGACGCGGGGCAATGACCGCTTCACGGCCGACGGCATGGACTACGACCACCTCGACCAGGTGCTGCAGCTGCGCGGACGGGTCAAGGGCGTACTCGTCCCCGGCGCCGCCAGGTAAAAAAGCAACCAGCGCCGGCCGGCGCATCCCACCCCACCACCAAGGCCCCCATGACCCTGCAGCAGCGACCCTCACTGGCCTTCATCACCGGCGCCTCCAGCGGCATCGGCCAGGCCCTGGCCCTGCGCTTTCACCAGGCCGGCTACCGCCTGGCGCTGGTGGCGCGCCGCACCGAGGAGGTCAAGGCCTGGGCGATCGCACAAGGCATCGACCCCGCGGACTACGAGATCTACGGCGCCGACGTCTCGGTGGTGGACAGCATCGTCGCCGCCGGGCACGACTGCCTCGCGCGCCAGGGCACGCCCGACGTGGTGATCGCCAACGCCGGCATCAGCGTCGGCATGGACACGGCGGTGCGGGCCGACATCGACGTCATGGCCCGCACCTTCGCCACCAACAACATCGGCATGGCCGCCACCTTCCACCCCTTCGTCGATGCCATGGTGCAGCGCCAAAGCGGCACCTTCGTGGGCATCGGCAGCGTGGCCGGCATCCGCGGGCTGCCCGGGCACGGTGCCTACTGCGGCAGCAAGGCGGCGGCCATCAGCTATTGCGAAAGCCTGCGCGGCGAGATGCGGCCCCACGGCGTGCGCGTGGTGACCATCTCGCCCGGCTACATCGACACGCCACTGACCCAGGGCAACCGCTACGGCATGCCCTTCCTCATGAAGGCCGAGGATTTTGCCGAGCGCGCCTTCCGCGCCATCACCGCAGGCGTCACCTACCGCGTGATCCCCTGGCAGATGGGCGTGGTGGCCAAGCTCATGCGCCTGCTGCCCAACTGGGTGTTCGACAAGGCCCTCGCGGGGCGGCCGCGCAAGCGCCGACAAGGCGAGTAACCTCCTGAGGCACCTCGCCCCATCGGAGATGGCAGCAGGTCCACACGCAAAAATCCAGGCATGAAAAAAGCCCCCGAAGGGGCTTGTCTTGGGTGCGCGCGAGGCGCAGCCGGGTTGCTCAGTAGCCGCTGTTGCCGCCACCACCGTAGCCGCC
>NZ_AKJX01000148.1 GCF_000276605.1 Acidovorax sp. CF316
TGACTCCCTGAAAGGGCTCCCATGCGGGAGCCCTTTCGCATTGGCAGAAAGCTCAGGCCACCAGGGTCTTGAACATCACGTGGGCATCGACATAGCCCAGCGTGCGGTGCCTGAAGGCCCCCGGCAGCGTGCCCACGATCGCAAAGCCCAGGTGCTGCCACAGCCGCACGGCACGCACGTTGCTGGCCACCACCAGGTTGAACTGCATGGCCCGAAATCCCATGGCCACGGCCTGCTGCTGGGAGTGCTCGCACATCAGCGAAGCCACGCCCTGCCCTTGCGCGGCCGGCACCACCACATAGCCGCAGTTGCACACGTGGGCGCCCAGCCCGGCCTGGTTGGGCTTGATGAAATAGGTGCCCAGCAACTGCCCTTCGGCACCGCAGGCCACGAAGGTGGCCGCGGGCAGCTCCACCCAGGCCTTGTGAATCTCGGCCTCGCTGCTGTCGGGCGCAAAGGCATAGGTGTCGCCCGCCTGGAAGGTGGCCTGGAGCACAGGCCAGACGGCTGGCCAATCGGCGGGCATGAGGGGGCGGATGGTGATCGGGGCGGGCGAAGAGGTCATGGACAAAGCGGTCAGGAGCGGGGAGATACTCCATTGTCCCGCTCCGCATAAAATCCGCAGTCGGCAACGGCCATCCCCTGGTGGTCGCGCCCTCCCACCACGAGTGACCGATCCCATGACCCAGCCCTCTGCCACCCTGGCAGCCACTGCCCTGCCCGCCCGCCCCGTGCGCTCCCAGTACGAGGACTTCATGCGCCACGTGTTCACGCAGGGCGTGCACAAGTCCGACCGCACGGGCACGGGCACGACCAGCGTGTTCGGCCACCAGATGCGCTTCGACCTGAAAGAAGGCTTTCCACTGGTCACCACCAAGAAGGTGCATCTGCGCTCCATCATCCAGGAGCTGCTGTGGTTCCTCACCGGGTCGAGCAACAACAACTGGCTCAAGGAGCGCGGTGTCACCATCTGGGACGAGTGGGCGCGCGAGAACGGCGACCTGGGCCCCGTGTACGGCGTGCAGTGGCGCAGCTGGCCCACGCCGGACGGCGGCCACATCGACCAGATCAGCGATGTCATCAAGACCCTCAGGACCAACCCCGATTCGCGCCGCATCATCGTGAGCGCCTGGAACGTGGCCGAGCTGAACAAGATGGCGCTGATGCCCTGCCACGCCTTCTTCCAGTTCTATGTGGCGCCTGCCCAGGAGCCCGGGGGCCGCGGCACGCTCAGCTGCCAGCTCTACCAGCGCAGTGCCGACATCTTTCTCGGCGTGCCCTTCAACATCGCCAGCTACGCGCTGCTGACCCACATGGTGGCCCAGCAGTGCGACCTGGACGTGGGCGACTTCATCTGGACCGGCGGGGACTGCCACATCTACAGCAACCACCACGAACAGGTGCAGACCCAGCTGGCGCGCACGCCCTACCCCTACCCCACGCTGCACATCAAGCGCCGGCCGGACAGCATCTTCGACTACCAGTTCGAAGACTTCGAAGTGCTGGACTACCAGTGCCACCCCGCCATCAAGGCGCCCGTGGCGGTCTGAGCCCCCTCGCCTTCCCATGATTCCTGCAGTGCAGGCGCCGATGTGCCCTGCCTGACATCCCCTGTCTCCCTTCACGAACCACAAAGAGCACTCACTATGTCTTCCGGCGGATTTCACGTACACGGCCCCCACGACCACGCAGTGGAGCATGCAGCACAGGGCCACGGCCATGGCGACGACCATGCGGCCAGCCACGGCAGCGAAGGCGGCGGCTCGTCGATGAGCAAGATCGCAATGTTCACGGCCATTGTCGCCACGGTGGGCGCGATCTTCGCGTACATGGGCGGCGCCACGCAGGCCAATGCCGGCCTGCTCAAGAACGACGCGGCCATCAAGAAGACCGAGGCCTCCAACCAGTGGAACTACTTCCAGTCCAAGAGCACCAAGCAGTCCCTGGCCGAGCTGGCCCGTGACCTGGCGCCCGAGGACCGCAAGGCCACCTACCAGGCCAAGGTGGAGCGCTACGAGAGCGAAAAGAACGAGATCAAGGTCGTCGCTGAAAAGCTCGAAGCCGACAGCCACAAGTTCGACCGCCAGAGCGAAGAGCAGATGCACCAGCACCACCGCTGGGCCCAGGCCACCACGGCGCTGCAGGTCGCGATCGCGCTGGCCGCCATCGCCCTGCTCACCCGCAAGAAATGGCTGGAGTACGGCATGTACGGCGTGGCCGGCATCGGCATCGTCGTCGGCGCGCTGGCCACCCTGCACATCTAAGAAGGCGTGACCGAACCCGCGTTCTACAGCCGGAGCAACCAGCTATGCCTCTGCATATGATCTACGCGCGCGCCGCCAACGGCGTGATCGGCAAGGACAACCGCCTGCCCTGGCACCTGCCCGAAGACATGGCGCGCTTCAAGTCGCTGACCCAGGGCTGCCCTGTGGTCATGGGCCGCAAGACCTGGGATTCGCTGCCGCCGCGCTTTCGCCCGTTGCCGGGCCGCACCAACATCGTCATCACCCACCAGGCCGACTGGGGGGCCGAAGGGGCCGTGCGCGCTGCCAGCCTGCAGGACGCCCTGCAGCACGCGAGCGCCGGCCAGACGGTGTGGGTGATTGGCGGCGCGCAGGTCTATGCCGAGGCCCAGCCCCTGGCCGACCGCATCGAACTCACCGAGATTGCGCAGGACTTCGAGGGCGACGCCCACGCGCCTGTGCTCGATGCCGGCTGGCACGAGACGGCGCGCAGCACGCACACGTCGACCAACGGGCTGCCCTTCAGCTTCGTGACGCTGGAGCGGCGGCGCGCCTGAACGGACACGCCCCTTGCTCGCCCGGCAGTATCAGAACAGCTTGGCGCAGTTCACCGGCAACTGGGCGGCCGTGGTCCCCTGCAGCACACCCATGCTGCCGATCAGGTTGCCCTGGCTCACCGACAGCGTGAATGGCAGGTTGAAGCTGGTGGCGCCCGTGAACGACGAGGCCGTGGCCGTGCCCATGCCGTAGCCATAGAGCGCATTGGCCGGGCCCAGGGCCGCGATGGTGAACATCGCAGGGCCGCTGGGCTGGCCACTGACCGTGATGAACACGCCGGTACCGGCCACCGCGCACTGGTAGACGCCGTCCAGCGGGCCGCCTGCGGCCATGCCCGCCCCCGAGGCCCCTGCCAGCAGCAGGGCTGCGGCTACCGATCTGAATGTATTGCTCATGCCTCTTGTTCCTTTGGTTTGCGTCACGCGTTCTGAATCACGGGACGCAAAGAAGTTCACAGCCGCCAACCCGCAAAAAAAAGCCCGCACGGAGGCGGGCAGCAACTTGCTTGTCGCAAGAGGGGATGCCGCTTGGAGGCCGGCAAGGAAATCATAGGCATCCCCCGCCCGCAAGGCTGTGACGCGGAGCACAGGTTGCTGCGCATTGCCGCGGCGGCCCCACGCGCCTCAGATGGCGCTGGTCCCCACCAGCGTGATGTCGACCAAACGTGTGCTCACATGGCCGTGGCCGTCGTCCAGGGTCACGGTGAACTGGTCGTGGCGCTGCTGGCCGCTGGCCAGCAGCGGGTCAATGGCCTGGTTGCCCACGGTGTAGAGCCAGTTGACCTGGCCGGTGTGGCCATCGGAGCGCACCTGGGCGGTCAGCGTCCCCAGGGCCCCGGCCGTGGGTGTGACGCTGACGGTGTGCGAGGCGAAGGCCGGGTCGGCAAAGCTGAAGCCGCCGGCCGTGGCCAGCGTGGCCGTGGCGTTGCTGCCGCCCAGGTCGGCCACCTTGCCGGGGGCGCTCCATTGGTAGGACTGGTTGAAACCCAGCGTGGCCGAGGCCACCTTTTGCAGCGCCACGGCCGTGGTCGCGTCGATGCCCAGGTCGCTCGCCACCTTGTCGCCCGCCCCCAGCGAGCGCGCGTCCAGGCCGGTGAGCGTCTCGAACAGCACCAGGCCCGAAAGGTAGGATCCGTACTTGCTCGCATGCAGGTTGTCGTCGTGCCAGAGGTTGATCTTGCCGCCGTTGGCGACGCTGGCACCGCCCGTCTCGGTGTAGGGGTCGCGGATGGACAGCCCGTTCTGCACGGCAGCCATGAAGGCCGTGCCCACCGGCGCAACCCCCACGAAGTCGGGGTTGACGGCCGCCAGGTTGGCATAGGCGTTCTGCAGGTCGGTGGTCATGCCCTCGAGCGTCAGGTAGTAGGCGCTGGCCTGGGTGTCCGAGCGGCTGATGTCCCCCGTGCCTTCGTAGGCGCCAGCACCGTTCAGCGTGCGCGAGGTGAGCATGTCGTAGGCGCCGGCCACCATGTCGGGCCGGGCCCAGGTGGCGTAGAGATACATGTCGGTCGAGGCGTCCGCATTCGGGTTGCCCGGGATCGTGGTGCCGGGCTGGGTGGTAGTGTCGGCCGCGCCGGTGTGCACGAAATTCTCGATCGCCGTGGCGTACTTCTGGAACTCGCCGATGTCGGCATTGGCGCCCGAGGTGGTGGTGAGCGTGGCGTTGGCAGAGATGCCGAAATCCGATTTGGACGGATCCGCCGCGAAGTAGGTGGCCGTGCCGTCGGCCGTGAAGTTCACCGTGAGCGCGGCACTGGTATCGCCGCTGCGCGTGAAGGTGTAGACCAGGTTCTGGCCGGCGTTCTCGTACACGCCTGCGGCCGAGCTCAGGCCCAGCGTCACGTTGGGCAGGCTGGTGTCGGTGCCCACCGCGAAGTCATCGTTGACGATGGTGCCGCTGACGGCGCCCAGCGTGCCCAGGTTGTAGTCCGTGCCGGTGGTCGGGTGCGCCAGCGTGATGCGGATCCCCTCGTCGGCCTCCACCGTGCTGTCGACGCGCGGGTCCAGCGTGATGCTGGCCGAAGTCTGGCCCGCCTTGATGGTGATGGTGCCGGTGTTGCTGGTGAAGGAGACGGCGCCCGTGGTGGTGGCCGCACCCGTATCGGCGCTGGTCGCAAAGCCCCCGCCACTGGTGAAGCGATAGGGTGAAGTGCCTGCGCCTCCCGCAGCCGAGAATGCGCCGCTGGCGATGTTGTACAGCTCCAGATCCTGGCTTGCGGAAACCGCGTTCGAGACCGATGGCGACGTGCTGCCGTCGCGGAAGGCGGTGAAGCCCACGACCAGGTCGCTGATCGTGGGACCGGTGCGCGTGAAGGTGAAAACCAGGTTGGCCGTGCCGTCCTCCGTCACCTGGCCAGGGCTGGCCACCAGGGTCACCGTGGCCAGGGCCGGGTTGGTGGCGGGGGCGGTGGGGTCGTCGTTGAGGATGGTGGTGCCCACGGCGGAGCTGGTGCCCACGCGGTAATTGCCGGCCGAAGCGGCCAGCTTCAGCGCCAGGGTCTCGTCGTATTCCTTCGCGCCATCGGCCGTGGGCGTGATGACCAGGTTGGCCGTGGCGCTGCCCGCCGCGAAGGTGATGCTGCCCGAGCCCGAAGGCAGCGGTTCGTCCGTCTGGTCCTGCAGCACCACCAGTTCCCATTTCTGGCTGGCAATGTTGCCGCGCATGTCCCAGCCCGCGGCCGAGGAGTTCAGGTAATGGCCCTTGAGCGTGGCCGCGTTGCGGGTGGAGAGCGACACGTCGTAGCCCAGGCCCACCTGGTCGGCGAACTTGTCGAACAGGCCCGCCACGCCGCCCCAGGGGTGCGGCTCGTAGAGGTTGGCGCCCGTGAGATTGGTGAAGGTGCCACCATTGGCCGGCGAGGTCAGGTCGTGCACGCCGAAGGCATTGGTCGCCGCATCGTAGGTGTTGTATGACATGGCCGGGTCGATGCGCGCAAAGGTCGCGCTGTTGCCCACGAACAGCACCGGGTTGAACACCGTGGCGATGTCCACGGCCGCGGCTGCGCCCTTGTTGCCGGCCGCATCGCTGTAGCTGTCCTTGGCCACGGCGATGTGCCCGCCCGTGTCGAGGTGGGCCGAGCTGGTGGCCGTGAAGGTGGCCGTGCGCACCAGGCCCGTGCCGCTCAGTGCGCCCAGCGTGCCGCCGGACGCCGTGATGTCTGCCGCGGTGAAGCTCGCGCCCGGGTCTTCGGTGAAGGTGAAGGTGATGGTTGCGGTACCGCCCGTCTTGAGTGCAGCGGCAGAGCTGGTGATGGTCAGCACCGGGGCCTGTGTATCCACGGGGCCCGGCGCGTCGCCTCCACCGCCGGATGCCGGTGGCGTGGGCGGATTGCTGCCCTGGCCCGCGGACACGCCGGGCGCCAGTTCCCCCACGGCCTGCTGCTGCACCGCGGCCGTGAAGGCTGCGCCCGTGTAGCCGTTGGCCGCAGCCTGGAAATTGCCCGTGGCCACCGAGCCCGCCGCATCGGTGGCCGCAGCCGCCACCTGGCCCAGCACCGCCACCGTGCTGGCAGCGCCGGCCGCATCGTTGGCGGCATCCACCACCTTGCCGATGAGGTCCAGGCTGGTGGCATCCAGCCGCAGGCCATAGTCGCCCGCCGCATCGGCCACGATGGCGCGCAGGAAGGTGGCATCCGACAGGTTCGCCACGCCGGCGCTGCCCCCCGCTGCGTCGGCGAGGGCATCCGCCAGGGACGCGATCAGCGTGCCCGCCGCCGCGCCTGGCTGGCCCGCATGCGGCGTGGCCACGCCCGGCTGGCCGGCCTTGGCCTCGGCCGCATCCATCGCCGCCGCGCCGATGCTGACCACGTTCACCAGCGCCACTGCCGCCTTCTGGTAGGCCAGGGCCACGGCCTTGTCGGCGGCACTGGCGCTGCTGCTGGCCAGCACGGCCAGCGGGTCGTAGGTCAGCAGGTTCACGCCGGCAGGCAGCCCCAGCGCCTTGGCGATCAGGGCCGTGGCCTGCTCCACCGTCGTGGTGGCGCCGCCCTTGTCCATCAGCGCCTGCACCAGGGTCGTGATGGGGTTCAGCACCGTGCTGCCGGCAGGTGCGGTGAGCAGGCCCTTGAAGGCCTTGTTCGTGAGCAGGTCGGTGCCGCCGGTGGCCACCAGCGTCCCCTGCACGTTGGCCGGCAGCGTGAAGCCGCCCGCGCCATCGGTGGTGGCAGACCATTCGCCCGCGTCCAGCCTGTGGTTGCCATTGGCGTCGGCAAACACGGTGGCACCCTTCACATAGCCATCGGCCACACGCCCCTGGAGACCCGCGGCGGTGAGCCTGCCGGCCAGGGCCTGCACACCGCTGATGCCCATGGCCGCGCTGGCATCGGTGGCGCCAATGCCCTGCAGCAGGGTGTGCACGGCCGCCGACACGCCCTCTCCGCTGAACAGCGCGCCCTTGTTCTGGCTGGCCAGCGCACTGTTGAAGGCGTTGGCCGCTTCGGCACGGTGGTCCAGCGTGGTGTAGACCCCCCCATCGGCGTTGACCAGGAAATCCATCAGCCTGGCCCAGGTGGTGAGGCCCTGCTCCTGCGCCAGCCGCGCGATGGCCAGGCCGTCGTCCGCCGAGAGCACCACGCCCAGGCCGTTGAGCGCCAATTGCTGCACCGTGCCGCCCACGCCACGGCTGGCGACCATCTGGCCCATGGCCATCTCGAAGGCTGCGGCCACCCGGCCATAGTTGCCATCGGCAGTGACCACCGCCTCGAATTCGGCGAGCAAAGGGGCCGGTGCGGCATGGCCGGTGGCGAGGATGAAGATCTGCTGCAGGACGTGGGATGCGTTGGGCGTGGACATGGCGATGCCTTCCAGGTACGGAATACGAAGTGGGAAGTTGGGAGCGAGGGGAAAACCACGAGGCCCGGCAGGCGGCCTCGGACTGGCTGGTCAGGCGGCGGCACAGGCCCCGCCCAGGCTCAGACGGGCAGTCGCCTGTCCGGGAGCGGGGGCATGGAATCGAATGGCAAGGCTTGTCTCCAGCGTTGTAATTTGGCGCAACGATAAGCCTGCGGCCTCATCAAATCCAATAGTATTTTCAGGGCATCTGCATATGTTGTGCATATGCATTTTTTCGCCCCGAAATGCCTCCGCGATCATCCCCGCCAATCAAGGATAGGATGCACCCCAGTGCAATCGCCATGAGCGATTGAGATTGAACAAGCAAGGACCGATGATGGTGATGAAGATCGCGACGTGGAACGTCAATTCCCTCTCCGTGCGCCTGCCCCAGGTGCTGGCCTGGCTGGCCGCCAACCCGGTGGATGCCATCGGCCTGCAGGAGCTGAAACTCACCGACGACAAGTTCCCGCACGACGCCTTCAAGGAGGCCGGCTACGAGGCCGTGGCCTTCGGCCAGAAGACCTACAACGGCGTCGCCATCCTGAGCCGCCACCCCCTGGCCGACGTGGTGCGCAACATCCCGGCGCACGAGGACGAGCAGGCGCGCGTGATCATCGCCACGCTGGACACGCCCGCCGGCCCGCTGCGCCTCATCAACGGCTACTTCGTCAACGGCCAGGAGCCGGGCTCGGAAAAGTTCGCCTACAAGATGCGCTGGCTGCAGGCCCTGCAGGACCTGGTGCGCGCCGAGATGGCGGCGCACCCGCGCCTGGCCCTGGTGGGCGACTTCAACGTGGCGCCGGAGGACCGCGACTCCTACGACCCGGTGGGCCTGCGCGAGACCATCCACCACACGACCGAAGAGCGCAACCACTTCAAGGCGCTGCTGGAGCTGGGCCTCACGGACAGCTTCCGCATGTTCGAGCAGCCCGAGAAGATCTACTCCTGGTGGGACTACCGCATGCTCGGCTTCCAGAAGAACCGGGGCCTGCGCATCGACCACATCCTGGTGAGCGAGGCCCTGCGCGCCAGCGTCACGGCCTGCGTGGTGGACCGCGCCCCCCGCAAGAACCCGCAGCCCAGCGACCACGCGCCGGTGGTGGTCACGTTGGGGTAGTCCGCTCTTCTCTCATGCCTTGGCCTCGAAGGCGTCGCTGTACTGCACCGTGCCTGCAGGCACAGGCCCGGTGAATGCAAGGGCCATGAAGTACTCCGGCGGCACGCCGGGCAGGACCAGGGCAGGTTCGGCCCGGAAACCAAATCGCGTGTAGTAAGCTGGCTCGCCCAGGAGGACACAGCCCACCGTCCCGGGCAGTGCGCGCAGTTGCGCCAGCGCCTGCCGCATCAGCTGCGCGCCGATGCTTTTGCCCTGGCAGGAGGGCAGCACCGAGATGGGCCCGAGGCCGTACCAGCCGCCTGCGGGGGCGGGGTCCACAGTGACCGGCGAGATGGCCACATGCCCGGCGATTTGCTCTATGCCCTGCACCTCGCCGTCCAGGTCCCCATCCACCTCCGTGCGCCGCTCCATCGCCACCAGCGAGACCGCCAGCTGCCCGCGCTCTCGAAGTGCGCGCACGATGAACTGCTCGGTGTGCGAGCTGTGCTGTGCGTGTTCGAAGGCGGCAACGGTCACGGCCTCGATGGCCGGTGCGTCACCGGGCAGCTCCGGACGCAGGTGGATGGTGGTCATGGGCGGCACGGGGGTTCTGGAAGGAGCGCGGCCCCAGCGGCCGCAGTCACCGCATTGTGCCGGCATGCCGGCGTTCAGGGTTTGGCCGGTGCCGCCGAAAACGCGTAATGCGAAAACTTCCACTGCCCATCGCGCTGCTTGCGCAGCACGAACAGCTCCTTGAATGCCGCCGGCCCAGCGGGCTGGGCGTTGCCCTGCACCTTGAGCGTGCCCGCCGAGTGGCTGCGCAGCAGCGCCGCATCCTTGCCCAGCAGCTGGATCTCGTCCACGGTGAAGGCCAGTTGGAGCGCAATCGCCTGGAACGTGCCGGCGTAAGCGCTGCGCAAAGCCTCCCGTCCTGTGACGGCAGGCGCATCGGGCGCCATCTGCACACCATCGTCCGTGTACAGCTGCACGATGGCGGCGGCGTCGGCGCGGTTGAGCGCGTCTTCATAGCGCTGCAGGGTCTGGCGGATGGCGGCGGTGTCATCCGCTCCCGCAGCGACCGCCACCGGAGAGACCGCGCCCAGGGCCAGCATGGCAGTGGTCGCGAAAACGGCCGCCAGGCTGCGGCGTGGCAAGGGGAAGTGTTGCATGGAAGGCTTTCGATGGAATGGTGAGAAAGAAGGGTCTGCTTGCACTTGCATGAGCACTCGCACTCAGACGCGCACCCAGGCCGGAGCGGCCGCCGGGCCCCAGCCCAGGAAGAAGCCGAACTGGATGTTCATGCCGCCCAGGGGCTCCAGGTAGCGGCTGTTGCGCAGCGGGCCGGCATCCACGGGCTCGAAGCCCAGCACGCGTGCCAGTTCGTGCACCCGGCCCTTGGCGTCGGCCGCATCGCCCGCCACGAACACCTGCAGCGGCGCCTTGCCCTGGCGCGCACCGGCTGCCAGCAACTGGGCAAAGATGGTGTTGAAGGCCTTGACCACCTGCGCCCCCGGCGCGGCGGCCTGGATGGCTTCGGCGGCCGAGGTGGTGGTGCCCAATTGCAGGCCCTGAAAGTCGGCCGTCACCGGGTTGCTGATGTCCACCAGCACCTTGCCCTGCAGCGCCGCGGCAGGCAGGGCCTGGAGCACCTCCACGCTGGCACCATAGGGCAGCGCCAGCACCACCACCTCGGCTGCGGCGACCGCAGCCGCCACGTCCAGGACCCGTACGCGGCCCTCGGCGAGCGCAGCCGCCTTGCCGCCAGCCTCGCGCACGCCCAGCGCCACCTCCACGCCGGCCGCCGCCAGCGCCGTGGCCAGGCCACCGCCCATGTTGCCCGCGCCGATCACTGCAATGTTTGCTGTCGTCATGACTTTTCCTTTGTCCATTGGTTGGTTGAAACAAGGACTTCAGTGTCGATTCAGACCCAATTCAGATAAATACCTAGAATGTTGCTATATTCGAAATGATTGGATTGCAATGGACCGTTTCACGGGCATGGCGGTGTTCGTCAAGGCGGTAGAGCTGGGCTCGTTCCGCGCTGCGGGCGATGCGCTGCAGATGTCGTCGCAGTTCGTGGGCAAGCATGTGCAGGCGCTGGAGCAGCACCTGGGCGTGCGCCTGCTGCACCGCACCACCCGGCGGCAGAGCCTCACGGACTTCGGGCGTGCCTACGTCGAGCGCGCCCGGCTGATCCTGGCCGAGCTGGAGCAGGCCGAGCAACTGGCGGCCGAGGCGCGCTCCGTGCCCAGCGGGCGGCTGCGCATCAATGCGCCCGTGAGCTTTGGCATCCACAGCCTGGCACCGCTGTTGCCCGCGTACATGAAGGCGCATCCGCAGGTCGAGGTGGAGCTCACCACCTCGAACCGCGCGGTGGACCTGGTGGACGAGGGCTACGACGCGGTGTTCCGCGTGGGCGTGCTGCAGGACAGCGGCCTGATTGCGCGGGCGCTTGCGCCCTATCGGCTGGTGGCATGCGCCTCCCCGGGCTACCTGCAGGCGCACCCACAGCCGCTGTCGACCCCCTGGGACCTGCAGCAGCACGAATGCCTGGGCTTTGCCCACACCGAGCTGCGCACCCACTGGAGCTTCGATGGCCCCGAGGGCCGGGTCGTCGTGCCCGTGCACAGCCGCCTGGTGGCCGACCATGGCGAGCCCCTGGTGCACGCCGCCCTGGCGGGCCTGGGCATCATCCTGCAGCCGCTGGATGCCGTGCAGCATGCCCTGCACGGCGGCCAGCTGGTGCCGGTGTTGCAGGGCTATGCCGTGCCCTCGCGTCCCCTGCACCTGGTCTATGCGCCGGACCGGCGGGTGACGCCCAAGCTGCGCAGCTTCATCGATTTTGCGCTGGAACACTTCGCGCCACCATGAGGTCCCCGGCCCAACGCACACCGCCGCCATGGGCGCAAACCCATGGCGGCGGTGGCGGGGAGCCGCAGCGGTACCTTGTGTGGTTCAAAGCACGGCCACGGCCCTCACGGAGGCGGCCTGCCCGTTCCCTGCCCGCCTGCGTACAGGCGGGCAGGAGGCCGAGAGGGCCGGCGAACCGGTCAACGTGCAGGGTTGAAGCTGTCGCGCAAGGCCTTCACCTCGTCGTGGTTGCGCTGGGCGCCATCGGCCTGGCGCTGGACCAGGGCGCGCAGGTCCTGCGGCAGGCTGGCCTTCAGGGCCTTGCGGTAGCGGGCCACGGCCGCATCCTCGCCGCGTTCGCACTCTTCCAGCACGGCCTTGTCGTCCTGCGTGGACAGGGCCGTCTTCACGGACACCCAGCCGCGGTGCAGTGCGCCGGCCACGGTACCGCCGCTGACAGGTTCACCGCCACGGGCGCGGATCTCGCGTTCAAGTTCGGCGGCAGCGGCCGCGCATTCACGCGAGTGGCGCTGGAAAATGCCCTTGAGCTGGCCCGAATCGGCATGCTCGGCGCTGGCGTGAAAGCCGTACTCACCATCGCGGGCCGACTCCAGCAGGTCGTTCAGGGTGTCGATCACGTCGTCGTTGTCGATCTCGCCCGCCACTTCCAGCGGGCAGCTGTTGTAGGCACGCTCATAGGCGGCGCGGGTGGCGGGCTGCACGTCGGTCCAGGCCAGGCCATCGTCGCCATGGCGGGCGCGCCAGTCATCGGCCAGGCGGGGCTCGACGGCGTCGTAGTCGCCTTCATAGCGGCCCACCGAACTCCAGCCCAATTCATAAGCGGGGCGGTACTGGTCGTACGTCCGGCCGCCCACGTAGTAGGGCTCGCGGTGGTAGTTCTCGCGCCAGTAAGCATCTTCATTGGTGGGGTTGACGGCTTCGCCGGCGGCCTTGCCAGCCAGCCCGCCCGCCACCGCACCGGCCACACCGCCGATGGCGGCGCCCACAGGACCACCGAAAGCGCCAGCTGCGGCACCCGCAGCGGCACCGCCGAGGGCAGCGCCCACGCCCGTGCCCACGGGGTGTGCACCAGGTTCATTCGTCAGGGGGTCACGGTTCGCATCGTTGAAATCGGCCATAAGAGGTCTCCGGTTGGTTGGACAGTGGGTTCATTGTGGGAGGCCCCTCGCGCCCCATGGGTCGGCAGGCAGAGGGTGCCGGTGTAGGACATCCGGCCCCTTGTGCAGAGGCCTCGAAACAGCCTGAAACAGATGCCGCCGCCGCCCTTGCAGGCCGTCTGGGCAATCGCACTGGACAATGCCGCATGAGCCTGCCAACCGCCCCCACCGCCCCTGTGATTTGCTACCTCGAATCGGCCGAGCACGGTGAATTCATCGAACTGCTGCTGTACGAAGGTGGCACCCGCTTGCGCGTGCGCAGCGGCACCATCGGCAAGCCCTGCCTGGTGCTCAACGCCACCTACGGAACGGCCAGCAAGGCGCAAGCCCACTGCCAGCGCCTGCAGGCCGAATGGCATGAACGGGGCTACATGCCCTGCAACCCGTCGCTGCCGGTGGCCGATGGCAGCGTGGCCGACGAGCTGTTCTGCGACGGGCGCATACCGCACCCGCTGCTCGATGCCTTCCTGGCCATCAACGGGGCCGACGAACTGCGCGGCCAGCCCCGCAGGCTGGCGCTGTTCCGCCACGGGCTGCGCTGGCACACGGATTTCGACCTGGAGCGCATCGCCGAATTCGGCCTGCATGCCGGCGTCATCGTGGAGGGGGATGTCAAGGTCGCTGGCGTGTTCAGCCAGCTGACCTACACCTACCCGGGGCAGACGCTGGTGAGCGGCACCATCCACGCCACGAGCTTCGGCCATGGTGACGGCCACATGCGCGTGATGGGCGACGTGAAGGTGGCCAACATCATCTACGGCGAGTACAACGACGGCAGCCTGGTGATCAATGGTGCGATGCACGGCCGCGCCTTCATCACCCTGGACCATGACATGTACGCCGAAGGCGGCTACCACCTGCCGATCTGCGAGTGGAATTCGCACGAGAACTGGGACGGCTGTCTGGAACCCGAACTGTTCGAGTTCGACGACGAGGACGCAGACGAGCCGGGCAGCATGATTGCGGCAGAGGCGATACGCCGCTTCATGCGCGAGGGACGCGATCCCTTTCGCCCCGGCGCACAGCCGGTGATGCGCGAGCCCGAGCCTCCGCCCCCACCGCCACCCCCACCCCTTTCGCCTTTCGCCCAGCGCGTGCGCGAACTGGTGAATGCAGAGGACGTTGAAGGCCTCACCCAACTGATCGAGACCTGGCCCGACCACGGCGAGGAATGGGAGCAGGCCCTGGTCGGGCGCCTGTACGCCCCCAGCACGACGCCGGAACAGCGGTTGCGGCTGAAGGCCTTGCAGAAGAAAAAGCCGTAGCTCAGGCCGCGGCCACCTCGACCTGCACTCCGGCAGCCAGCTCCAGCACCTCGCGGGCCTGGTCTGCCCCCAGCTCGGCACCACGGCCGGTCCAGGCGACGAACTGGTCCGGGCGCACCAGCACCAGGCGGGCGTCGTAGCGCTCGTGCTCGCCAGCGCCTTGCGCCTGCACCACCGCCAGGGGCAGCGACTGCTCGGCGGCGGCATCGCGGAAGGCCTGGACCTCCTGCGCGCTGGCGCCGAAGGCCAGCAGGGTAAAGCCGGCGCCCAGCTCCTCGTACACATTGCGGCTCGAGGGCAGACGGGCCGGCGCCAGATGGTGCCCGGGCCGTGCATCGAAGCGGTGCGAGCCCTTGGCGCTGCTGGCACGGCCCGCGCTGTCCCAGACCACGGCCGAGCCCTCGTAGTGGGGTTCGAAGGCATGCACCTCGCCCACCGCGCCCTGGGCCCGCGCCCTCCAGGCGGCCTCGAAGGCGGCCAGGTCGTGTGCGGGGTCATGCGCATCGAGGAACGCGCGGTCCGTGTCGATGGACTTGGCGATGAAATCGTTGATGGTGGAGGCGAACACCGGGCGCCGTTCGGCATCGTACGAGTCGAGCAGGCGCTCGCCGCCCCAGCCCTGCAGGGTGGCAGCCAGCTTCCAGCCCAGGTTGCGCGCATCCTCGAGCCCCGAGTTCACGCCATAACCGCCGTAGGGCGGGTGGCTGTGCGCCGCATCGCCGGCCACGAAGACCCGGCCCTGGCGGTAGCGGTCGGCCAGCATGAAGCGCAAGTCCCAGAATCCGACGTGCTCGAACTCCACGTCGAACTGCGCACCCACCGCTTCGTGCAGGTAGGCCGCGAAGTCGAAGTTGTCCTTGGTCGTGCCCGGTGGCACGGGCGCATGGAAGAACCAGGTGCTCCCCAGGTCCACGCGGCCGAAGAACTTCCAGTAGCCCTTGAGTTCAGGCTGCAGCACGTTGTAGTAGGACTTGCCGGGGTAGCGCTCGAGCAGCTGGTGCAGCCCGTGCGAGCGGAATACCAGCAGCACCATCATGCGGTCATGGTCCGTGCGGGTCTGCGGGATGCCAGCCTGCTCGCGCACGACGGAACGGGCGCCGTCCGAACCCACGGCATAGGCACTGCGCAGCACGCGCTCGACACCGCTGCCGCCGCGCTCCGCGATGGTGATGGACACCCCATCGGCATCCTGTACCACGGCCTTGGCTTCCCAGCCGTAGAGGGTCTGCACCGAAGGCAGCTCGGCCACGCGCGCGCGCAGCACGGCCTCCGTCGCGTACTGCGGCAGCCGCTCATTGCCGGTGAAGTAGTAGGGCTTGACCAGGTCGCGCTGCAGCCAGTCGTAGGTGTGGGGGCCGAGCAGCGTGCCATGCGCCGTCAGCCCGCCGATGCCGTATTCCACGGGGATGGTGCGCGCTGCACGCAATGGCTTCTCCGCCCCCCAGAAATGGAAATGCTCCATGGTCCGCTGGGTCAGGTTCTGGCCCTTGGGGATGGGCTGGGGCTGTGGATAGCGTTCCACCACGATGGTGCGCACGCCGCGCTGGCCCAGCTCGATCGCCAGGCCCATGCCCACGGGCCCACCGCCGGCGATGACCACTTCGGCGTCCTGCGCCAGATCCTTGTTCGATGCGTTCATTGCGTCTGCTGCTTTCGTCATCATCATCATTCGGCGGTGATGCCCTGGGCCTTGATCAGGTCGGCCCAGCGCTTGGCGTCGGCCGCCACCAGCTTCTTGAAGGCATCGGGTGTGCTGTGGGCAGGTGTCATGCCCTGGGTCTCGAAGGCCTTGGCCACGGCGGGTGCCGCCAGCACCTCGCGCAGCTCGGTGTTCAGGCGCTCCACATAGGCGCGCGGCGTACCGGCCGGAGCGAACACGCCGTACCACATGTCCACGTTGAGATCGCCCACCTTCAGGCTGTTCAGCGAAGGCACCTCGGGCAGCAGCGGATGGGGTGTTTCGGAACTGATGGCCAGAGCCTTGAGCTTGCCCGCCTTCACGTGCTGCAGGGCCACGTGGATGGGCAGGAACATGGCGTCGATCTGCCCGCCGAGCAGATCGGTCACGGCCGGTGCCGTGCCACGGTAGCTGATGTGCGTGAGCGAGACCTTGGCGCGGTTCTTGAGCAGCTCCATGGCCAGGTGGTGCGGCGTGCCCGCGCCGGGCGAGCCGTAGTTGAGCGCACCGGGCTTGGCCCTGGCGCGCTCGACCAGCTCCTTGAGCGACTGGATCTTCGAGCCCTCGCTGGCCACCAGCAGCAGTTGCCCCCAGCTGGTCTGCCCCACGGGCTGCAGGTCGGTCAGCGGGTTGAAGCCCTGCTTGGGGTACAGCGCCATGTTCATCACCAGCGTATTGACGCTCACCAGCAAGGTGGCCCCATCGGCCGGCGCACGCACCACTTCCTGCGTGCCGATGATGCCCGAGGCACCCGCCTTGTTGTCCACGAAGAAGGGGCGCTTGAGCCGCTCGGACAGCGGGGCTGCGATCTGGCGCGCGATCAGGTCGATGCCGGTGCCGGGCGTGAACGGCACGACCAGGCGCACGGGCGTGTCCGCACCACTGCCTTGCGCACGGACCAGGGGTGCCGCCACCGTGGCCAGGGCGCCGAGCACGATGCGTCGGCGTGGAAGGGAGGACGGCTGCAACGGGGCTGCAAGGGTCATGGCTTTGTCTCTTTGGAAGTTGGACCACAATTACAACGACAGTCTTGATTTGAATCAAACGGAAATTTCTGATGAATTCGTCAACAAAGCTGATGAATGTGAGTAGCCGCCAGCTCCACGCTTTTTTGGAGGTGACACGCCTGCAGAGCTTTGCCAAGGCGGCCGAGCAGGTGCACCTGTCCCCATCGGGCATGAGCATGCTGGTCAAGGAGCTGGAGGAGCAGATGGGCGCACGCCTGTTCCACCGCACGACCCGCTCGCTCACACTCACCGATGCGGGCCGGCGGCTGCAGCCGGTGGCCGAACGCATCGTCGGCGAGCTGCGCACGCTGGGCGCCGTGCTCGATGGCAGCGAGGCAGCCGTGCGCTCGCGCCTGCTGGTGGCGGCCACGCCCATGATCTCGGCCAGCCTGCTGCCCGATGTGGTGCGCGGCTTTGCCGACACGCATCCCGCGGTGCAGGTGCACCTGGCCGACGTCGAGGTGGGCACCGTGCGCCAGGAGGTGCTGGAGGGCGAGGCCGACATCGGCTTCGGCTTTTTCGTCAAGCTGGCCGTGGGCCTGTCGCGCCAGCCGCTGTGCAAGTTCCGGCTCATGCGCATCAGCCCGCCCGGTGCGGGCAGCAGCGGCCTGGCCGAGAGCCTGCCGTGGAGCAGCCTGGCGGGCCTGCCCCTGGTGAGCCTGCCTTCGGGCAACCCGATCCAGGTGGTGATCGAAAAGCACCTGTCCCGCCTGGGCCGCACGCACGAGGAGCGCCCGCGCATGAACCTGCTGGGCACCATCATCGGCATGGTGCGCGCCGGCCGGGGCCATGCCGTCATCCCTTCGTTCGCCATGGAGGAATGCCTGCGCCAGGGCCTGGGGGTGGCCATGCTGCGCGATCCCGTGGCCCACCTGGACCTGTACCTGGTGTCACGCCGCGGCACCCAGCCCAAGCCCGCGGCACTGGCATTTGCGGCGGCGCTCAAACGCGCCGCGGCGCGTCTACCGGGCTAGCGTCGCAAGGACGCCAGCAGCGCGGCGAGCAGGATCAGCGAGCCCCCGAGCACCGTGCGCGCCTCCAGCTGCGAGGCCGACAGCAGCACCGAGGACACGCTGGCAAACACCACTTCGGACAGCATGACCACCGCCGTGGTGCCCGCCGTGAGGCGCGAGGCGCCGAACTGCAGGGCCCAGTTGCCCAGCATCAGCACGCCCGACAGCAGCAGCCCCGTGATGGCCCAGGTGGCGTTGAAGGCCGGGAAGGCCTCCACCACGCCGAACTGCATGCCGACGACCGCCGCCAGCAGCGCCATGAGCATGCAGCCGCCGAACATGGCGAACATGCGCGCCTGCCCTGGCACGGCGTGCAGGCGGCGCACCGTCACATTGACCAGCGCGAACATGAAGCCGCCCATCAAGGCCAGGCCATCGGCCATGGACAGGCCCTGCAGCAGGCTGGCCGGCGAGGCGTCCCCGGGCAGCAGAACCAGGACCACACCGGTGAAGGCCAGCACCAGCCGCGCGATGGCCATGGGCGTGGGCCGCTCGCCCAGGATGCGCCAGGCCAGCAGCACCGCCCAGGCGGGCATGAGGTAGAACAGCAGGATCACGCGCACCACGTCGCCCACCGTCACGGCCCAGTTGAAGGCCACGTTGTTGAAGCCCGAGGCCAGCGCCAGCAGCCACAGCCCCGGGTGCTGGCGCACCTGCGCGAGGATGCCCGGCCGCAGGGTCAGCAGGCCGAGCAGCACCACGGCGTACATCGCCGCAGTGGCCCACAGCGGGTGCAGCCCGGCACCATGCATCAACCGGAACGGCCACCAGGCCAGACCCCAGACGAAGGCGTTGAACAGCAGGGCGAAGACGGGCAGCGGCGATTGCATGGAGAAAAAAGAGGCGCCCGCGAGCACTCCGGGCGCGGGCATCGGTCAACGAAAGGGACGTGGCGCAAAAGGCCGACAACCGGCAGGGCAAAGGCCCTGTCGCCGGGCGATTGTGCCTGCCCTTCGGTGGCCGTGCTGGTCAGCCACGTTCGGCCGCCTGCAGCAGGTCCCCGGGCGTGTAGCCGAAGGAGCGGCGAAACCAGCGCGTGAAGTGCGCCTGGTCGGCAAAACCGCACTCCGCCGCGACCGCGGCGGCCGGCTCCCCCCCCC
>NZ_AKJX01000149.1 GCF_000276605.1 Acidovorax sp. CF316
GCGCTTCGTGGACCGTGGCCTAATCGGTTAAGAGAGCCTTCTGCGAGGTTCAGCTTAGCGCTGATCCGTTGCAGGCAGCTTTCTGCAAAGCCCCCCAGGCGAAAGCCTGGGGGGCTTTTTAGTTGGCCAGTGTGGCCGGCGTGCCCATGCGGCCGATCAATGCGTGGCTTGGTGGAAAAAGAGGCTTTCGCGGCTGCTTACAGCTCTGGTACCTGGATAGATGGTTGCTGTGTGATTTACGGGATCGTTCCTCCCACTTCCGTCGTTGCTTGATGCCTGGATGTGTGCCGCGTGATATTCACAAGGCGGCGCGGGACGGGAGCCATGGATAACAGCGTGAAAACTCTTTCGGCAATGGAAACAAGAATCAATCTGGGAATGGTTATCATTACGTGTAATAATGAATGTGCAAATCTGTAACAAAAAGCACTTCACGGTGCCTACCGGCTCACCGGTCCAGTCAGGTTTGCGCCACTCTTTATCGCACTTACTGTTCCCAGAGGATTCAATGCCCGTCCAAATTTTTGGCACCGACGCAATCGTCACCACTCTGAACCGCGCGTTCAACGACCAGTCTCCCGCATACGCCGTGTACAACAATCAGGTGGCGCAGGCTGCCTCGGTGGGCGCCAACGCATTTGCCCTGTCGTTCGGCTCCGGCTTCACCACGCTGACCGAAGACCAGCTGTCCACCAAGCTGCTCACCAACCTGGGCGTGCTGCCCAACGCAGCCTTGCAAACGGCCCTCAAGGATTACCTGATTCAAGTGGGCAAGGCCAATGTTGGTATCGTAGCCCTGCAACTGGGCCAGATCCTGTCGGGCCTAGAAAACGCCACTGGCGACCAGGCTGGCTTTGCTGTCGCTGCAGTGGCATGGAACAACGAGGTGACCGCTTCGTACACCTACTCGGCCAACCCGGCCAGCACCAGTGCTTCTCCGCAGGGTTCCACCGACACCGCGGTGACGGGCGTAACCCTGTCGCTCTCGTCGGGTGATGACTTCATCTCGCCAGCCGCATCGGAAGCCAAGTTCAAGACCACGGCCAACAACGACACCATTCTGGCCAGCACCTCGGGCTTTCTGGGCAGCAGCGATGTGATCGATGCAGGTGCGGGGGTGGACTCTCTGAAGGCCACGTTGACAGCCGCCGGTGCGGATGCCCCTGGTGGAGGTGTAGGCACTCCGGGCGCGGGCTTCACGATGGCGCCCACGCTCAACAACGTCGAGAAGGTCTACATCAAGGCCAATGTGAGCGGTGGTGCTGGCAATGCAGGCGCGGGCGACGACGGTGGCGCGGGCGGCAACATCATCGTAAATGCCGCTGGTTTCACTGGCACGACCGAACTGTGGTCTGACGGGTCTACCGCTGCAGCAGGCAAGGCCGGCATTGCAGGCCTTGGCGGTGCCGCCGGTAGCATCACATTCTCTGGCATTAAGCTGGGCACGCAAGTCGGGGTGACCGGTAGCTCGGCGTCCGCAACATTCGACTTCGCGGGTGCCTCGGGCGCGGCCGATGCTGCCACCGTGGCCCTTGCCAGTGCAACGGGTGGCGCAACCCTCACGGTGGGCAGCATCGAGAATCTCACGGTGAACTCCGCTTCGGGCACCAACAACGTGGTCATTGCGGCCAATCTGACCGAAAAGGTGACCATCATGGGTGTCGGCGCGCTTACCGCCACGGTAACCGCTGCCAATGCCACCGTGATCGACGCATCGGCACTGACCAAGGCCCTGGGCCTGACGTTCACCACCACCGGCACGACGGCTGTGGCCATCACCGGCGGTGTGGGCGCTGACACGTTCAACATCACCGGCACGCTGGACGCCAAGATCACCCTGGTTGCTGGCGACGGTGCTGACACGGTCAACATCAACGCACAAGCTGCCAACAAGATCACCCTGGGTGCTGGCGCTGACACGCTGAATATCACGGGCCTAGCTGGGGTTGGCGCCAAGGACCTGGACATCAGCACGGCTTCCAAGCTGGCTGCTTCCGCAGTGGAAGTGACCGACTTCGTGAGCGGTACCGATGTACTGAATCTGACCTCCGGTTTCGGCAAGGCTGCACCTACGGGCACGCAACTGGCCAACTTTGCAGCTTCGTCGACGCTGCTGACTGCTGCCGAGCTGGCTGCCACCACCGCTGGTGCTTCTAAGGCTATCGCGTTCCAATACGGCGCTGATACCTACATCCTGGTGAACGATGCTGCTGGAGCTCTGTCTGTCAACGACAGCCTGATCAAGCTGACCGGCGTGGCTACCCTGTCGGGCGCTTCGTGGACCTCGGTCTAAGAGGTCCGCATGCAAGGCTTGGCACTGCGCTGAGCACTTGCGTCGCTTGCCGCAGAGCCAGTTGCCCAAGCGCACCTGGGCGTGTCGGGATTGTCAGGCAATCCCGGCTTTAGAACGTTTCGTTTCGATGCCACCTGCGGTATGTGGTTCTGGCGATTGCCCACCGCTGTACTTCTGCTGCCTCATTGTTGGCAATTGTGATGCTGATTTTTGAGGCAGTAGCTGGCTGTAGGGACGAAAACGGGAGGAATGATGCATCAATGGACTGTGAGGTGCCAAGTGGTGCACATCGGCGCCGAAATGGCAATGGAATGATGCGGTGAGAATGTTTGATCGTACTGCGACATAATCCAGAATCACGCTGGTGTACTTGGTAACTTAGACTTCTCCCAACCTTTTCTAATCTTTCTTAGAGGATTCAAATGCCTAAGCAAATTTTTGGTGTCGACGCGACTGTGACTATGTTGAACCGCGCGTTCAACGACCAGTCTCCTGCCAACTCTGTATACAACAACCAAGTGGCCCAAGCCACCTCGGTCGGCGCAACCCAGTTCGCTCTGTCGTTCGGCGCTGGCTTCACCAGCCTGACCGAAGACCAACTGTCCACCAAGCTGCTGACGAACTTGGGCGTGCTGCCTAACGCTGCTCTGCAGACCGCACTGAAGGACTACCTGGTTCAAGTGGGCAAGGCCAACGTCGGTATCGTTGCAATGCAACTGGGCGAAATCCTGGCCAACCTGGAAAACGCCACTGGCGACCAAGCTGGCTTCGCTGCAGCTGCTGTGGCATGGAACAACGAAGTGACCGCTTCGTACACCTACTCGGCCAACCCAGCCAACACCACCGCATCGCCTGTCGGCCCAACCGACACCGCTGTGACCGGCGTGACCCTGGCCCTGACTGCCGGCGACGACTTCATCTCGCCAGCCGCTTCGGAAGCCAAGTTCAAGACCACCGGCAACAACGACACCATCCTGGCAACCACCGCTGGTTTCCTGTCGGCTACCGACGTGGTTGACGGCGGCGCTGGCGTCGACACGCTGAAGGCTACGCTGGGCAACGTGACGGTCACGCCTACGCTGCAAAACATCGAAAAGGTCTTCCTGACCTCGACCGCAGCTTCGGAATTCATCGCTTCGTCCTCCACCGGCCTGACCGAACTGTGGGTTGACGCCACGGGCGCTGCCACGACCGTTTCCGGCGTGAACCTGGCTACCACCGTTGCCATCTCCAACTCGGTTGCTGGCTACGCCCACACCGTCAAGTTTGCTGGCGCTACCGGCGCTGCTGATTCGGCCAGCATCGTGTTCGCTGACGCCACCGGCGCCGACGAAGCGATCGTGACCGCCATCGAAAACCTGAACGTGAAGAGCACGGCCGGTACCGTGGCTGCCACGACCGTCAACGCTGCCAAGATCACGGCTGACCTGGCTGAAAAGATCACCATCACCGGTGACCAAGGCCTGACCACCACCGTGACCGGCGCTAACGTGACCGTGATCGACGCATCGGCA
>NZ_AKJX01000150.1 GCF_000276605.1 Acidovorax sp. CF316
GGCAGCCGGTCGGCACAGCCCCTGCGGGTGCGTGCCTTCATCGATCTGGCCGTGCAGCGTCTGGCGGACACGCCGGACTACGTGCTCACCGGCGAGGAGCTGGCGGCCGCCGAGGCCCGGGGCCGCAAGGCTGCCAGGCGCAAGTAGTTTTCTGCGGATTGCCCGGTGCCGGCGCTGGGTGGCCAGGCCGGGCAAGGCGGCCTGCGGCAGGGTTGTTCAGCGGGTGCATTCCCATTCCATGTGATGATCGCACCTGCACTAGAACGGACTCACTCCCATGGCATCCCCTTCCGACAACAGCATCAGCATGGCCCTGTTTTGCGACTTTGAAAACGTCGCCCTGGGCGTGCGCGATGCGCAATATGAAAAATTCGACATCAAGCCGGTGCTGGAGCGCCTGCTGCTCAAGGGCTCCATCGTGGTCAAGAAGGCCTATTGCGACTGGGAGCGCTACAAGGGCTTCAAGGCGGCGATGCATGAGGCGAACTTCGAGCTGATCGAGATCCCGCACGTGCGCCAGTCGGGCAAGAACTCGGCCGACATCCGCCTGGTGGTGGATGCGCTGGACCTGTGCTACACCAAGTCGCACGTGGACACCTTCGTCATCATCAGCGGCGATTCGGACTTCTCGCCCCTGGTCTCCAAGCTGCGCGAGAACAACAAGCAGGTGATCGGCGTGGGTGTGAAGCAGTCCACCTCGGACCTGTTGATCGCCAACTGCGACGAGTTCATCTTCTACGACGACCTGGTGCGCGAGAAGCAGCGCACGCTGGCCCGGCGCCAGGGCCAGGGCTCCGGCGCCACGGCGGCGCCTGCGGCACCGCGCCGCTCGCCCGAGGAAGAGCGCCAGCGCAAGGAAAAGCAGGACGCACGCCGCACCCAGGGCGTGGAGCTGGCGGTGGAGACCTTCGAGGACCTGACCTCCGAGCGCGGCGACAGCGGCAAGATCTGGGCTTCGGTGCTCAAGGAGGCGATCAAGCGCCGCCGGCCCGATTTCAGCGAGAGCTACTTCGGTTTTCGCACCTTCGGTAACCTGCTCGAAGAGGCGCAGGCGCGGGGGCTGCTGGAGTTTGGCCGCGATGAGCGCTCGGGCGCCTATGTGTTTCGCGGCATGGGCGCTGCGGCCGGTGGCCAGGTGCCAGCCGATGCGGCGCCCGCCGAGCGGCAGGGCAACCACAGCAACAACAACAGCAACAGCAGCAACAACAGCAACAACAGCAGCAGCCAGCGCCATGATTTCCATGCCGTGGCGGCGCTGCCGGATGCGTCCGATGGCGGTGGTGGCCGGGGTGGCCGCGGCCGTGGGCGCAGCCGGGGTGAGGGTTCGGCACGCGGCGCGGCACCGCAACAGGTGGATGGCCAGCAGGACCTGCTCGCGTCGGAAGCCCATGCCGCACCGGGCGCTGCCGAGGTGCACGACGACGCGCCGCAGGCCGAGCCGGTGGTCAGCCGCTACTTCCGCCAGCAGGCGGCCGCGCCGGCACCTTCTTACGAACCCGTGGCGACCGAGGAACATGAAGATCTGGCTGCGCAGCCTGCCTTTGACGCCGACGCCGACGAGCCTGCCGGTGCACCACCCGCCGGGGTGACGGAGCCTGCGGACGCGGACGATGGGGTGGATACCACCCGCCCGGCACCGCGCAGCCGCCGTGCGGCCCCGGCGCCGCGCAAGAAGAGCCCCAGCAGCCGCAAGGCCGCTGACGCGCCCGCTGCCGAGCCGACCGCGGCAGAGCCCGAGGCTGCTGCACCTGCACCTGCCAAAGCAGCGGCCCCGCGCGCGCGCAAGCCGCGTGGCACGGGCAAGTCTGCCAAGGCTGCCGAGTAAGCTGCTTGGCGGCTGCCGCACCCGCACCGCTCCCACGCCGGTGGCGGCCCCCAAGTCCTGAACCTGCCCCCCGGCAGCCGCCACTGCAGGGGCGGCGCGTGTGGGGCGCGCCAGGCATGCCACCAACCCCTGTACCTCCCGCCAGACCACCCCGCACCTGACCATGTTGCGGCGCTGGCGCGTTGGTGCTGTGTTTTTCGTAAGCAAAGGTCAATGGCCACGGTTTTGCGGCCTGGCGGCCCGCCTGTTCAACAGGTGTTGGGCCATCATTGCCTGGGGCACAGCCCTACTGCGAAATACAACACACAACAGGAGAAGATCGCATGCATTCGACAACCAGAAGAACCCCAAGACTCAAGCACCTCGCGGCCGTGATGGCCCTCGCGGGCCTGGCGGCCTGTGGTGGCGGCGACGACCGTGCCAGCTACACGCTGGGTGGCAGCGTGGGCGGCCTGGTCAGCGGCCAGACCGTGGTCCTGGCCACTGGCAGTGGCGAAGAGGTGGCCGTGGCTGCCAATGGCGCCTTCACGTTCGCCAGGCCCCTGGCGGATGGCAGCACCTACGCCGTGGCGGTGAAGACGGCACCTGCCGGCGCTGGCTGCGTGGTGCGCAATGGTGCCGGCACCGTGGCGGCCGCCGCGGTGGACACGGTGGCGGTGCGGTGTGCGCCGCTGGCCACCCTGGCGGATGGCCCTTGGGAGCAGGACCGGTGCCGGCCCTCGGCCGATGGCGGCGTGCGCACGCTGTGGAACTTCACCACCCCGGCCAACGGCCCGCTGACGGCGGGCGTGGGCTCGGTGAACTACCGCAACGTGCAATGCGATGGCGTGGGCATCGCGATCGCGGGCCCGCTGAGCGGCACGTTCTGGTTCGAGCAGCAACGCACCGAGACCGGCGCGGGCCTGGTGGCCTTCTGGGGTCAGCGCCAGACCTTTCCGGGCGGACTGTTGAACCCTGCGGTCTTCACCCCCGTGGTGTTGGTGCGCAAGGCCAACCACCTGTGCCTGCTGGAGGACACGGCGGTGCCCTCGGCCTTCCCGAATGCCGCGAGCCTGGAGCCTGCGGTCACCGCGGCCATCGCTGCGGGCAATTGCCATACGCCGCGCTGATCTGGCTCGGCCCTGATCACCCGCGCATGTCTTCCAGCGCGCGCAACACGGGCGCCTCGTACTCGATGAAGCAGTCCGCATGGTTCGCGTCGTGCAGCGGCAGAAGGTGGCTGCCCGCAGGGCGCAGCTGCGTGTCTGTGATGTTGTTGTGGAGGCTGTATGCCTTTGCCAAGTGCGGGCGCACATCCCGGCCCCCGCCCTTTGCAAAAGCACGCCGCCAACAAGCGCAGAGCCATCGCAATCCATCGCTCCCCTGCAGACGCTCAACCAGACACCACGCAGCCATTGGCATCACAGGCCGCGCCCCGCGCATGAACATCGCCAGCAGCAGGCGTGGCCTCGCCCGAAGCCATTCCGGCCCGGGCTACGGCCCCCGGCTCGGCCACCAGCTGCGCCACAAGAGCCCCCACACGCATGTCATCGATGCGACCGAAGTGGTTCAGCCTCAAGCGCCCCCTGCGATCAATCAGCAACAGGCTGGGCGTACCGCGCAAACCATAAGCCTGCATGGTGCGCGGAAGCGGCCCACTGGCATCCGGCCTATCGATGCCGATGGGAAAGGGGTGCCGGTACTCATGCACGAAGGCTTCGAGCGCCTGCGGCGTCATCACCGCATGGTGCTCGAACACCGAGTGCAGCCCCAGCACGGCCACGTCGCGCGCGTCGAACATGGCGTGGACGGCAGCAGCCTGGGGCAGGCCATGGGCCACGCAGCCGGGGCAGAGCATCTGGAAGGCGTGGACCACGACGACCTTGCCGCGCAGGCCTTGCAGCGTGATCGGCATATCGGTGTTGAGCCATTGTGCAATCTCCAACTCGGGTGCGTAGTCCATGGCGGTCTCCTCAGCGCTTGAGTGCGACGGACGGGAAATCCACCGGCACCGCGAACGCCACGTTCAGGTAGTTGGTGAACAGGTTGAGCGCCACGTGGGCGACGATCTCGACCGCCTGGCCGTCGCTGAAGCCGGCGCTGCGCAGCGCCTGCACGTCGGCTTCGGACACCTGGCCGCGCGCCTCCACGAGCTTCAGGGCAAAGGCCAGGGCAGCCGCGGTGCGCGGGTCGTCGGACTGGCCGGTCTGCGCGGCACCCATTTCGGCGGCGCTGGCGCCGGCCTTGCGGCCCAGGGCGGTGTGCGCGGCCAGGCAGTATTGGCAGTCGTTGCGGTTGGCCACGGCCACGGCGATCTTCTCGCCGAGTTGCGCGTCGATGCTGCCGCTGCCCAGCGCACCGAAGAAGCCCCACATGGCGTTGAGCGCGGCGGGCGACTGGGCCACCGTGCGGAACATGTTGGGCGTGGCGCCGAAGGCGCCGTGGATGGCGTCGAGCGTGCCGGCGACGCTGGCGGGGGCGGATGCGCGGTCGATCAGGGGGATGCGGTTCATGGTGATGGTTCCTTGGTCAGGGTTGGTTGGGGTTGGGAAAGGGGTAGGGAAATCAGCGGTTCACTTTGCCGGGGAGCGACAGGTCGCCCGAGGCGACCTTCATCACATCGGGCACGCACAGCAGCGGCGCATGCACGCTGGCGTTCACGCGCAGCACGGCGGCCACGCCATCGAACGAGGCGGCCTGCACTGCGCCGATGTCGTCGAAGGGCACCTTCACCTCCAGCGTCTGGCCGCTGAAGTGCGGGTGCCAGCCGGGGCTGTCGATCAGGATGGGCAGGCCGGGCCAGGTCTTGGGCAGCCGGGGCTTGGCGCCTTCGGGGATGTCCACCACCTTGAGCTTGCCCTTGCCGCAGGCATCGTCGGGCTGCAGCACCACCCAGTGCGAGTGCCACACATCGCCATCGTTGGCGGGGTTGCCGTCGCCGTTCTCGTCGAACAGCGGCGTGTCGTCGAAGTCGGGGTGCGAGGTCACGGCAAAGGCCAGGATGCCGGCCTTGGGCTCGAAGCCCACGGTGGAGGGGTCCAGCGTGGTCGGCCAGACATACGAGAACACCGCGCTGCCGGCCAGCTTGCCCGACCTGGCGGGCCTGGTGGCACCGGCCTTGCCCGACACGGCCACGTGGAAGACGGCGGTGTTGCCTTCGGTGCTGATACGGGTGTGGAAGATGTCGAAGGCCGGCTTGACCTTGGGCGCCGGCGCGCTGCGGATGCCGCCGGTGTGTGGGTCGTTCTTGCCGGTGGGCTTGCCGTGGTGGTGCGCGTCGTGGGCGCCGGCGCTGCAGGCCAGGGCCGCCAGGGCCAGCGCGGTGGCGCTGCGGTGGAGGAGACTGCTGCGGGAGAAGGTGCGTCGCATGGCTGGCTACTTTCCTTGGGGTGGTATGTCGATGGAGGCTTGTCGCGGCGTCTGCAGGAGGGTGGCTGCTGCAAAAACCGTGGAATGAAGTTTGCGCCGCGGTGCAGTAAAATATGGCACGTTGAGTCCTTGAAACATGCCATTTCGTCCTAATTGGTCTCTGCCGACATGAATGCCCCCGTGCCACAACCCATCGACCGGCTGTCCGCGCTGCTCGAGCGCTTTCGCCTGCGGGCACACCTGTTCCACGCCGGGCCGCTGTGCGGCGTGACGCACTTCGCGGCGCAGCCGGGGCGGGGGTTTCTGCACGTGCTGCGCAGTGGCGAGATGGAGGTCACGCACCGCGCACGCGGCGTGAAGCGCCGGCTGCAGGTGAGCGAGCCCACGCTGCTGTTCTACCCGCGGCCGCTGGCGCACGACTTCCACAACGCGCCGGTGGACGGGGCCGATTTCGTCTGCGCCACGCTGGACTTCGAGGGCGGTGACAGCCACCCGTTGGTGCGCGCTTTGCCGCCGCTGCTGGCCCTGCCGCTGCGCGAGGTGCAGGGCCTGGAGCACACGCTGGCGCTGCTGTTCGCCGAGACCGAGCGCCTGCGCTGCGGCCAGCGCCTGCTGGCGGATCGCCTGTTCGAGGTGCTGGTGATCCAGCTGCTGCGCTGGCTGCTGGACCACACGGGCGAGACCGAGCTGCCCGCCGGCCTCCTCACCGGCCTGGCCGAGCCACGCCTGGCGCGCACCCTGGTGGCCTTGCACGAGCGGCCCGAGGCCGACTGGACGCTGGACACCATGGCCGCGCAGGCCGGCATGTCGCGCAGCGCCTTTGCCGCGGCCTTTCGCACCCACGTGGGCCAGCCGCCGGCGGACTACCTGGCCCAGTGGCGCATGGCCATTGCGCAGACCCTGCTGCGCCAGGGAACCTCGGTCAAGGCCGCGGCCGAGCAGTTGGGCTATGCCAGTGCGTCATCGTTCTCGCGCGCGTTCACGCAGGTGGTGGGGCAGGGGCCGCGGGCGTGGGTGCAGGCAGCGCAGCCGCAGCGGGCATGAGCCCCGGCCCGCGGTCCTGTGGGTCAGGCCGAAAAGTGCTCCTGCGCCACGCCGTGGAACTCCTGCGCCAGCGCTGCGCGCACGGCCCCGCGCAGCCACAGCAGGCCCACCTCGCGTTCGGGTGAGGTACCGGGCAGGGGGTGCTTGCGCAGCCGCGGGTCCACCGGCCCGATGACCGCCCAGTCGGGCAGCACCGAGATGCCCAGGCCCTCGGCCACGAGCTTGGCGATGGCGTCGATGCCGTCGAGCTCGAAGCGCACGCGCGGCCGTATGCCGTGGGCGCGCAGGTAGCCGTCGGCCAGGCGCCCGCCCACCACCTTGCGGTCGTACAGGATGAAGGGCTCGGCCGCCAGGGTCTGTAGCACGTCCTTGACCTTCAGCTCGCGCGCGGTGACGAGCACCAGCTTTTCGCGCCGCAGCAGGCGCCATTCGCACACCTTGGGCAGCTCGAACAGCGGGTGCACGAGCAGCGCGGCGTCGAGCTCGCCATTGAGGACGCGCGTGTACAGCTGGGTGGTGGGGGCCGGCTCGATGTAGATCTCGATGTCCTCGTGGCGCTTTGTCCAGGTGCGCAGGATGGGCGGGAGCATGCCCGTCATGCCGACGGGCGTGGTGCCCAGCTTGAGCGGCCCGGCAGGCAGGCGCGTGGCGCTGGCCACGGAGCGCAGGTCGCGCACCTCGCGCAGCACGGCGGGCGCGCGCTCCATCACGCGCAGGCCGGCGGCGGTGGGCTTGACGGTGCGGCCCGTGCGCCCGATGAGGCGGCTGCCCAGGTCGACCTCCAGCGCGTGCACGCGCTGCGCCACCGTGGCGGGCGTGAGGTTGAGCTCACGCGCGGCGGCGGCCATCGAACCCAGTTCGACGACGCGGCTGAAGGTGTGCAGAAACTGGGTGTCCATGGGAACGCAAGCACATCAAGAAGATGCTTTTTGCATCTTTTGATTATGCCTGAGCGTGCTTGAACCGATGGTGTCAGCTGCCCAGAATGAAGTCTCCCTTGGCTTTCATCCGATTCAATCCCTATGCCCCGTATCCAATCCATCGAAGTCTGCGCCGTTGCCCTGCCGCTGGACCGTGTCACCTCCTTCGCGCGCCGTACCGTGAGCGCGCGCCACTACGGCCTGGTCCGTGTCCGCTCCGACGACGGGCTCTCGGGCATCGGCTTTTGCTATGTCGGCAGCGCCGCGGGCCGGCTGTTCACCGTGGCCGTGGAGGACCTGCTGGCCAAGGTGCTGATCGGCCGCGATTCGCACGAGGTGGAGGGGCTGTGGGCGCAGATGTACCAGGAGGCGCTGCTGCACGGCCGCGCCGGCACGGTGATGCGCGCCATCAGCGCGCTGGACACCGCGCTGTGGGACCTGAACGCGCGCAGCGTGGGCCTGCCCCTGCACCGCTACCTGGGCGCCAACGCGCTGGACACGGTGCCCGGCTATGCCAGCGGCGGCTACTACCTCGACGGCAAGACGCCGCAGCACCTGGGCGAGGAGATGGCCAGCTATGTGGCCATGGGTTTCCAGGCGGTGAAGATGAAGACCGGGCGCCTGTCCCCGGCCGAGGAAGAAGCGCGCTTGCGCGCGGCCCGCGAGGCCGTGGGGCCCGACGTGGAGCTGATGATGGACTGCAACAACGGCTGGACCGATGTGACGCAGGCGCTGCAGTACATGCAGCGCTTCGAGCCCTACCGCCCGTACTTCATCGAGGAGCCGTTCTCGCCCGACGACATCGACAACCATGCGCGGCTGGCGCGTGCCACGCGCGTGCCGGTGGCCACGGCGGAGATCGGCTATGGCCGCTGGTACCACCAGGCGCTGCTGGAAAAGCAGGCCGCCGCCATCCTGCAGACCGATGCCGTGGTGTGCGGCGGCATCACCGAATGGCGGCGCATTGCGGCCAATGCGGCCAGCCATGGCGTGGTGATGTGCCCGCACTGGTTCCACGACGTGCATGCACCGCTGGTGGCGGCCACGCCCAATGCGCGCTATGTGGAGTTCTTCTGGGACGACCAGGTGCTGAACTTCCGCCGCCTGATCGACCGCCAGCTCGGGCAGCGCAACGGCCAGATCACGCTGCACACCGGCCCGGGCCTGGGCTTCGACTTCGATGAGCAGGAGATTGCGCGCCACGCCCGCTGGACGCGCATCGACGGGAGCGCGCTGTGAGCGGCGCGCCGCGCCTGCAGGGCGTGCTGTCGCCCGTGGTCACGCCCTTCGGGGCCAACGGCGCGCCATCGCCCGCGCGCCTGCTGGACCACTGCCGCTGGCTGCTGTCGCAGGACGTGAGGCTTGCGGTCTTTGGCACCAACTCGGAAGGCAATTCGCTGTCGCTCGTGGAAAAGCGGCAGTTGCTCGACCACCTGGCGGCCGGCGGCATCCCAGGCCAGCGCCTGATGCCGGGCACCGGCACCTGCGCAATCCCCGAGACGGTGGAACTGACGCGCCACGCCGTGCAGCTGGGCTGCGCCGGGGTGCTGGTGCTGCCGCCGTTCTACTACAAGGGCACGGGCGACGAGGGGCTGTTCGCCTACTTCGCCCGTGTGATCGAGGAGGTGGCCGATGCGCGGCTGCGCGTGTACCTGTACCACATACCTCCGGTGGCGCAGGTGGGCATCGGCCCGGCGCTGATCGAGCGCCTGCTCAAGGCCTACCCCGGCGTGGTGGCGGGCATCAAGGACAGCTCGGGCGATGCCAGCAACACCGAACTGCTGCTGCGCGAGTTCCAGCCCGCGGGCTTCGACGTGTTTGCGGGCAACGAGACGCTGCTGCTGTCTACCCTGCGCGGCGGTGGTGCGGGCTGCATCACGGCCACGGGCAATGTCAACCCCGCGGCGATTGCGCAGCTGTACCGCAGCTGGCAGGCGCCGGACGCCGACGCGCAGCAGGCGCAACTGGACGCCGTGCGCGCGGCCTTCCAGGCCTTTCCCATCATCGCCGCGATGAAGTGGGCCCTGGCCCGGGCCACGGGCGATGCCAGCTGGGCACAGGTGCGCCCGCCGCTGGTGGCACTGGCGCCGGACCAGGCGCAGGCGCTGGCGCAGCGGCTCGACGCGCTGGGCTTTGCGATGCCGCGGACCGAGGCCCTGGCCGCGGCATAGGCGGCCCCATTCACGACAACAATACCGACAAGGAGACAAACACCATGCAAAGCAACCGCCGCCAATGGCTGCTGGCCGCAACGGCAGCAGCAGCGGGCCTGCCCGTGCTGGGCGCCGTCGCAGCCCCCGCAGGCCCGGCCACCGCCGCCGCCGCCGCAACACTTCCGTCCGGGCCCATCAAGCTGGTCGTGGGTTTTCCGCCCGGGGGCGGCACCGACATCCTGGCGCGCCTGCTGGCGCAGAAGCTGCAGGTGCTGTGGGGCCGCACGGTGATCGTGGAGAACCGCGCTGGTGTGTCCGGCACCCTGGCCGCCGATTACGTGGCCAAGCAGCCGGGCGATGGCAACACCTTGCTGCTGGCCCACATCAGCAGCAACGGCATCGCGCCCGGGCTGTACCCCAAGCTCGGCTATTCCGCGGAAAAGGACTTCGCGCCGATCACCATGGTGGGCGCCACGCCGATGGTGGTTATGTGCAAGCCCGACAAGGGCCTGCGCAGCCTGGAAGCCTTGATCGAGCGCTGCCGCCAGCAGCCCGGGCGGGTGAGCTTTGGCTCGGCCGGCACGGGCTCTGCCCAGCACCTGGCGATGGAGGAGCTGCGCCGGCGCGCCGGCATCGAGGTGCTGCACGTTCCCTACAAAGGGTCGGCGCCCATGGTCACGGACCTGCTGGGCGGGCAGATCGATGCCTGCTTCGAGGGCATGACCACGGCCACGCCTTACCTCAAGGCGGGCAAGCTGCAGGGCCTGGCCACCACCCGCCTGCAGCGGGCCAAGGGCTTTGCCGACCTGCCGACCCTGGCCGAAAAAGGCTTTGCCGGCTTCGACGCGAGCATCTGGTTTGCGCTGGCCGCGCCCGCGGCCATGCCGGCGGCCCTGGTGCAGCGCATGAATGCCGACGTGAACCAGGTCCTGGCATCGGCCGACCTGCAGGCCAAGCTGGCCGAGATCGGCGCAGAGGACAGCGGCGGCACGCCGGAGCGCCTGGGCAGTTTCATGCGGGCCGAGCAGGCGCGCTGGGCCCGGCTGATTCGCGAGGCGAAGATCACGCCCGACAGCTGAGCAGGTATGAACGAAGCCGACATGCGCGCTGATGCCGCCAAGACACGCACGCCAGTCGAAAGCAAATGCTCGCCATGGCCCGGGCCATGGCTGCGCTTTGCGCCTGAATCGCACCCATTGTGGCGGCCTGCCCGGAGACGCCGGATGCATCACACCTTCTGGGCGGCGAGATCTGTCAGTCCTTGCCCATGGCGTGGCCGTGCTGCAGGATCTCGTCCTTGAGCCAGAGCACGGCGGGGTCGGCATTGGAGCGCTCGGCCCAGCAGACGTAGAGGCGGTAGTCGGGCAGCTCCACGGGCAGCGGGGCGCTGGCGAGCTGGGCGGCGTAGTGGCGGGCCACGCGCTGCGGGAACACGGCGATCAGGGCGCTGTGCTCGTCGCCGCACATCAGCTCCACCATCTGGCTGAAGGTGGCCACGGCGGCCTGCACCAGGCGCTGGCGGCCTTTGCGGGCCAGGGCCTGGTCCACGGTGTCGTCGAGTACGGAGCGGGTCTGCCCCAGGACCACGTGGGGCGCGGTGCAGAAGGCATCGAGCCCCATGGGCGCGGCCAGGGCCGGGTGGCCGTGGCGCGCCACGGCCACGTAGCTGTCGTCGTAGAGCAGCGTGGATTCGACCCCGCTGGCGGGCGACAGGCGCGGGTGCAGGCCCACGTCCACGTCGCCCTTGCGCAGGCGCTCGGTGAGGCGGCCGTAGTCGGCCAGCTCCCAGGACAGGCGCATGCGCGAGCCCAGCCGCGTGAGCTCGGCGCACAGCAGGGGCAGCATCACGCGGCAGGTATGGTCGCTGCCGGTGATGCGCAGGATGCGGTCGGACGTGGCGGGGTCGAACGCCTGCTCCAGGCTCATGAGCTTGTGCATCTCGTGCAGCACGGCCTCCACGCGCGGCGCCAGCGCGAGTGCGCGCGGCGTGGGCACGATGCCGTGGCTGGTGCGCGTGAACAGCGGGTCGCCAAAGACCTCGCGCAGGCGCTTGAGCGATGCGCTCACCGCCGGCTGGCTCAGGAACAGGCGCGCGGCCGCGCGCGACACGCTGCCCTCGCGCAGCAGCGCATCGAAGGTGCGCAGCATGGGCAGGTCCAGGCCCCGGATATCAGACTGGCCCATATCAGCTATCCAAACGTTTGAATTGATCCATGTCGGCTTGTCTCCTATCGTAACGGTACCCCAGGCGATGCGCGATGCGGATTGCGCCGGGCACCAGCGATGAACGACAACGGAGACAAGACATGACCAAGAATGCAGGACTGCGCGTGCGCAGGCGAACCGTGCTGGCCCTGGGCGCGGCCTTGGCGCTGCCCGGCGGCGCGGCATGGGCGCAGGCCACCGCACAGGCGAACGCGAACGCCTTTCCCTCGCGGGTGATCCGCATCGTGCCCTTCGGCACGGCGGGCGGGCCCATCGATGCGATTGCGCGCGTGTATGCCGACAAGCTGCAGCAGCGCTGGGGGCAGAGCATCATCGTGGACGCCAAGCCGGGCGCCAGCGGCATCATCGCCGCCGATGCGGTGGCCAAGGCCGCGCCGGACGGGCACACGGTGATGCTGACGCTGCCGCTCACGCACATCAACAACGCCATCCTGCAGCCCAAGCTGCCGTACGACCCGGTGAAGGACTTCGAGCCCATCTCGCAGCTGGCGCTGGGCGGGCCCATGCTGGTGGCGCGCGCCGATGCTCCCTACAGCAACCTGCCGGAGTTCGTGGCGTTCGCCAAGCAGAAGAAGAACCTGACCTACGGCACCTGGGGCAATGGCTCGGCCGCGCACCTGATGGGCGAGCTGCTCAAGCGCCAGACGGGGGCGGAATTGATCCACGTGCCCTACAAGGCCGAGGCCGCGGCGCACAACGACCTGTTTGGCGGCCAGCTGGACTTTGCCTGGGCCAACCCGGCCACGGCGCGGGCCCAGGCGCAGGGCGGGCGCATGAAGGTGCTGGGCATCGCGGCCAGCGGGCGCGTGTCGTCGCTGCCGGAGGTCAAGACCTTTGCGGAGCAGGGCTTCGCCGGCTTCGACCTGGACAGCTGGATCGGCGTGTACGCCCCTGCGAAGACGCCGCCCGCCGTGCTGCAGAAGTGGAACGACGCGCTGCGCGAGATCACCAGGATGCCCGAGGTGCGCGAGAAGCTGGCGAGCTTCGGCTTCGAGCCCCTGGGCAACACGGCGGCGCAGTTCAAGGCCAGCTATGCGGCCGACTACCCGCGGGTGGCAGAACTCATCAAAGCCGCCGGCGTGACGCTGGATTGATTCAGACGACAAGGACCCCACTGCATGAACCCCGGCACCGCACAACACAAGGTGATCCCCATCGCCGTCGACACCGGCACGGCCTACGGACTGGCCGCGCCGTCTTCCAACCTCACGCTGGCCCAGGTGGGCGCGGGCACGCCCATGGGCGAACTGCTGCGCCGCTACTGGCATCCCATCGGCCTGGCGGCCGACGCCACCGACACGCCGCGCCAGGTGCGCGTGCTGGGGGAAGACCTGATCCTGTTTCGCGACAAGACCGGCCGGCCCGGCCTGGTGTACCCGCACTGCGCTCACCGGGGCACGTCGCTGTACTACGGCAAGGTGGAGGAGCGCGGCATCCGCTGCTGCTACCACGGCTGGCTGTTCGATGTGGAGGGCCACTGCGTGGAGCAGCCCTGTGAGCCCGAGATGGGCCGCGCACGCGGCAAGGTGCGCCAGCCCTGGTACCCCGTGCAGGAGCAGTACGGCCTGGTATGGGCCTACCTGGGCCCTGCCGACAAGAAGCCGGTGCTGCCGCGCTACGACGCGCTGGAGCGGCTGGACGCGGGCGAGCTGCTGGAGGCCAACGACGCCAGCATCGGCGGCGGCGGCCCGGCCATCGTGCCGTGCAACTGGCTGCAGCACTACGAGAACCTGGTGGACCCTTTCCACGTGGTGGTGCTGCATTCGACCTTCAGCGGCACGCAGTTCGTCGAGCAGATGGCTGAGATGCCCAAGGTGACCTGGGACACCGTGCCCCTGGGCGTGCGCACCACCTCGCTGCGCACCCTGCCGGACGGCCGCACCTTCCGCCGCATCAGCCAGGCCGGCCTGCCCACGCTGCGCGTGATACCGAGCCCCCGGCTGGGGCGCTACGGGCGCGTGGAATCACTGGGCTGGGTGCTGCCCATCGACGACCACCACTTTCGCATCTACGTGGTGGGCCGCGTGGCCGAGGTGGGTGAGCTGGCGCGCATGCGTTCGCGCATGAACGGCAAGCTGTGGGAGGAACTGACCGAGCAAGAGCACCGCGCCATGCCCGGCGACTACGAGGCCATGGTGAGCCAGGGCGCCATCGCCCACCATTCCGAAGAGCACCTGGCCACCAGCGACCGCGGCATCGTCATGCTGCGCCGCCTGCTGCAGCAGCAGGTGGACAAGGTGCAGCGCGGGGAAGATCCGGCGGGGGTGGGCTTCGATCCCGATGCGCCCCCCGTCGTTTTCGACGCCGGCAATTTCCTGGAAGGCGAATGACTGCCGCCGCCGAGATGAACACCCTTGCCGTGCGGGTGGCCCGCCGCTGGCCCGAGGCGCGCGGCATCGAGGCCTTCGAGCTGGTGCACCCACACGGGGATGCGCTGCCGGCCTTCCGCGCGGGGGCGCATGTGGACGTGCACCTGCCCGGCGCCATGGTGCGGCCCTACTCGATCTGCAGCGCGCCGCACGAGCTTTGGCGCTACCTGATCTGCGTGCTGCGCGAGCCCGCGTCGCGCGGCGGATCGCGCGCGCTGCACGATGCCGTGCAGGAAGGTGACGTGCTGCGCATCGGCCGCCCGCGTAACCTGTTCGCGCTGGCCGAGGGCGCCAGCCACCATTTGCTGCTGGCCGGGGGCATCGGCATCACGCCCATCCTCTGCATGGCGCAGCAACTGGTGCAGGCGGGCGATGGCAAGCACTTCGCGCTGCACTATGCCGTGCAGGAGCGCGAGCGCGCGGCGCTGCTGGGGGCCTTGGCGGCACCGGGCCTGGCGGAGCGCTCGCACCTGTACTGCAGCAGCGGGGGCGAGGTGCCGGCGCGCATGGACATCGGCCAGTTGCTGGCGCAGGCCGCAGCGGGCACCCATGTGTATGCCTGCGGCCCCGCGCGCTTCGTGCAGGCCGTGCAGTCGGCCGCTGCCGCGCAGGGCTGGGCGGGCGAGCGTGTGCACGTGGAGCTGTTCGCGGCGCCGCAGCTGCTGCGCGGCGACGGCGATGCGGCCTTCGAGCTGGTGCTGGCCCGCTCGGGCCGTGTGGTGGATGTGCCGGCCGGCTGCAGCGCCACCGAGGCCCTGGCCGCCGCCGGCGTGGCCGTGCCCACCTCGTGCGCGCAGGGCGTGTGCGGCACCTGCCTCATGGGCGTGGTGTCGGGCGTGCCGGACCACCGCGACATGTACCTCTCGGCCGAGGAGCAGTTGCGCAACGACCAGTTCCTGCCATGCTGCTCGCGCGCGCTGACGGGGCGGCTGGTGGTGGACCTCTGACAGGCCAGGGCAACTTTTTGCGTGCTGGCGCACTCTTACCCGCAGCCGGCCACCGCTGTGGACGGCAAGGTGCCCACCATGAACGAACTCGAACTGCTGCAGGGCCTGGGCCTGCAGCTGCCCAGCCCGGCCTACCTCATCGGTGCGCTGGTCTTCGGCCTCATCGGCTGGGTGGTGTGGCGCCGCGGGCGCCGGCAGGCGCGGCCCGCGCTGACCTGGAGCGGCGTGGCGTTGATGTTCTACCCCTACCTTGTCACCCGCACCTGGCTGCTGTGGGGCGTGGGCGTGGCCCTGTGCGCCTGGGCCTGGCTGCAGTGGGAGTGAATGGCCTGGCCTGCCCTCAGCAGAACACCAGCGCCAGCAGGGCGGGGTCGTCCATGAGGTTCAGCAGCGCGTAGTCGGCCCAGCGGTAGGCGAAGAAGAGGGCTTGGTCGGTCCAGCGGTCCAGGGGCATGGGCGGCGATTATGGGGGATGCTGCGGCCCCAACCCAGGGCATGCCGGCGCCTGCCTGGCGCCAGGGCGCGTTGCAGGCGGGTATGCTGACGGCATTGTTGCCACAGCGGCATGACCGACCCCCCTTTTGACGACAACTCCCCAGGAGCCCGTTGCCCCCATGAGCCTGATCCAACCTCTGCCCCCCGGCCCGCTCGACATCGTGGGCGACATCCACGGCGAGTACGAGGCGCTGGTGCAGTTGCTCGGGCACCTGGGCTACGACGCCGAGGGCGGCCATGCCCAGGGGCGCACCCTGGTCTTCGTGGGCGATTTCTGCGACCGCGGGCCGGACAGCCCGGCGGTGCTGGGCCTGGCGCAGCGCCTGGTGCAGGCGGGCCGGGCGGTGGCGGTGCTGGGCAACCACGAGATCAATTTGCTGCGCGAGGATGCCAAGGACGGGTCGGGCTGGTTCTTCGACGCGCGCATGGTGCGCGACCACGACAAGTACGCCCCCTCGGCGCGGCCCACACCGGCGCAGCGCCGCTCCATCGTGGAGTTTCTGTCGGTGCTGCCCATCGCGCTGGAGCGCGATGACCTGCGCGTGGTGCACGCCGCCTGGCAGGACGTGCAGATCGAGGCCGCGCGCCTGCTGCCCCTGGGCTCGGTGCGCAGCGAGTACGACCACTGGGAGAGCGCCGCCAGCCGCCAGGCGCGCGAGACGGCGCTGGAGCAGCGCATGGCCCAGGAGCTGGAGCACTGGCTGCATGGCCTGGAGAACAACCTGCACCAGCCACCGTTTTTGCATGCGCATGCCGAGAACGAGTCCAACAAGCAGATGCTCAACCCGCTCAAGGTGCTGACCTCGGGCGTGGAGAGCACGGGGCGCTCGCCCTTTTTCGCGGGCGGGCGCTGGCGCTTTACCGAGCGCCAGGCCTGGTGGAACAGTTACAGCGACGATGTGCCGGTGGTGGTGGGCCACTACTGGCGCCGCCTGCGCCCCATCGACCGCAGCGTGGTGGGCAAGGGCGATGCCGACCTGTTTGCCAACACCCACCCGCTGGCCTGGCACGGCCAGCGCGGCAATGTGTTCTGCGTGGATTTTTCGGCCGGTGGGCGCTGGGCCGAGCGCAAGGCGGGCAAGGTGGTGGGGCACGACTTCAAGCTGGCGGCCTTGCGCTGGCCCGAGCGGGTGCTGCAGTTCGACGACGGGGTGGTGCAGGCCACGCAGGGATTCGGGACACCGGGCAACCCGTAGCCGGTGGTGCCTGCCGCGCGCAGGGCGGCATCATCATCCATGCGCCATCGCGAAGCCGCTGGCTGCCGGAGGCCACCAGGAACCCGGCGGTTGCGAGCACGCAGCCAAGTCAAGGCCGTGCTCGCGGTGATGGACCGGTGCTGGCGCCGCCAGTGATCTCGCCACTTGCCAGGCAGTGGCACTGCTGCAGCGCTGCCCAGAAAAAACGCCCACCTGTACGGGCGGGCGTTGCCTTGGGATCTACCTGCACCTACCGGCTATTGGATGTCGTAGACCCGCTTGTAGCGAAAGCTGTTGAGCATTTCACCGAGGCTCTCGGCGGTGGTCGCCCCCAGTCCATAGCCGATGAAAAACGCGGTGCCTGACAAGTGGGTCATGTCCTGGTTCAAAAACAAGACGGTGGACGTGTTTTGCAGGCGGTCGGCCCAGGCCAGCGGGTTGGCCGGATTGAGGCGGTCGAAATTGGGCACCGCGTAGGTGTACATGGTCCCATCGGGCGTGATGGCCACGAGGTAGGGGTTGCCCTTGGCGCCAGTGGCCAGGTGTTCGGGTTGGATCTCCACGTACGCGGTCAGCGTCAGGCGGGTCCGGGTCCCGATGGCCACCATGGTGCCTAGCCCGGATGCACCCGCGCCCTCGAACACCACGCGCACCGGCGCCGGTTGCGATGGCCCCACCGGCCCCACACCCAGTTGCCCATAGTCGTTGTTGCCCCAGGCCAGGAGCGTGCCGTCGGTGGTGAGTGCCAGGGAGTGCGAGTAGGATGCCGCGACCTGTGCATACCCGGCGCCAAGCGGTTGCGGGATTTCCGTGTTGCTTTGGGTGCCATTGCCCAGTTGGCCCTTGTCATTGGAGCCCCAGGCCCAGGCCGTGCCATCGGCCTTCAGCGCCACCGTGTGGCTGGAACCTTTGGCGACCTGGCGATAGCCGCCACCCACCAGCACGGGGGCTTCGCGCTCTTTCCATTGCCAGAGCGTTCCATCCTCCTTCACGCCTGCGGCCGAGCGGGAGCCCAAGGCCAGCTGCACGAAACCACGGTCCACCGGGCCGGCGTTGCCGTAGCCGCCCTGCCAGCCCGGGTTGATGAACAGGTCCCCGGAGTACACGTTCAAAAAAACAGACCGTATGGCGCCGTCTTCCAGCAAGAACAACGCGTTGTTGCGGCCACTGACCATTTGCCGGTAGCCGGGTGGCGCCCGGTCCAATATGCCGTCGCTACCGGCATTCCCGTTGAAGAGATTTTTCATATTGTCCCAGTACCAGAAGGATCCGTCTGTCTTCCTGGCGGTTTCCGAGGTCATCAGCTGCGCAAAGCCACTGCCCACCTGCACCGGCTGGGTTACGGCCAGCTCCTGGGCTCTCGCCGTCCCCACAACGCCCCACATCCACAATGTGCCATCGGTCTTGAGGCCCACCATGTGCAAATCGCCCACAGCAACCTGGGCGAAACCGCTGCCGATCTGCACGGGCTTGTCTGCACTGACCGTGGAGCCAGTGCCCAACTGCCCATACCGGCCGTTGCCCCAGGTCCACAGCGTTCCGTCGCTGAGCACTGCTGCGGAGCTATTTGAGCCCGTGGCCATCTGCACCACCGTGGCGGCGTGCACGCTGCCCATGCCGCCAGTCACCAGGGCGAGCAGCAGCCAGGCTTTGAAGGCCACAGGCGCCAGGTGGCGGGAGGCGATGGATCGCAAGTGATGTCTTGCAAAAGACGAAAAGAATCTCATAAGAAAGCCCATCTTTGGAAATATTGGTGAAACCTGCCGAAGCCCGCATTGGCCTCTTCAGAAAGTGCGTGCGCAACGAACGAACGAGCGAACGATGGACACGCCACGGTGGCAGCCTCCCCTCCCTGAAATCTGGCGAATGTTTTTTTACGATCAGCAGGGGGGCCTCTCAAGTGCCATGGTATGGCCGAGCCTCGCAAAAAGCGGTGACTCGCATCACCACACCCGGTCGGCCAAACAAAGCGTTACGAAATCAGTTCAGGGAAGCCGTTTGTTTCAGCCGCCGCTTGCTCCCCATCGACCGCAGCGTGGTGGGCAAGGGCGATGCCGACCTGTTCGCCAACACCCATCCGCTGGCCTGGCACGGCCAGCGCGGCAATGTGTTCTGCGTGGATTTTTCGGCCGGTGGGCGCTGGGCCGAGCGGGTGCTGCAGTTGGATGACGGGGTGGTGCAGGCGACGCAGGGGTGTGGTGCATTGAAGCCGGGCTGGCTGGCTGGCTGGCCGCAGCGCTTCTTCTCCTTCTTCTTCTCTTCAGTCCTGCGCGCGCAGTCGCTGGATGCAGACCGCGAAGAACCCGGCGGCCGCGGCCAGTGCGGTGATGCCGGGGCCGTATTTGCCCAGGGCCAGGTAGGCCAGGCCCAGCACCACGGTCACCCATTTGCCGCCGCCCATGAGTTCATCGGGGTGTGCGAGGTGCCAGGCGCCGATGCCTGCGAACATGAGGGCGAGGAGCAGGTACAGGAGCCATTCGAGGGGGTGAGGGGGCTTGGGTGGGGGCGGGTTCTCTGTGGCCTTGCTTTTGCTTTTGCGCATGGCATCGCGCAGGGCGAGGAAGAGGGCAGCGAGCAGGCCGAGGATGATGAGGATGGTGAATGTGCTGATGAGGGCGGTGGCTAGCATGGTGGGGACGGTAGCACGGGGCTTGGTGGCTGCCTGGTGTTTGTTTGGACTGTGTGCCTTGTTGGAGGGCGGAGGCCGGGATGTGCGCCCGGCGGCGCAGTAACTTTCTCTTGCGTCGCCAAGAGAAAGTC
>NZ_AKJX01000151.1 GCF_000276605.1 Acidovorax sp. CF316
CCGCAAGCCCGTGGCCGCGCCAGCCCGCAAGGGCGTTGCCGGCAAACCCGCAGCACCTGCCACCGCACGGCTCACTGCGTCGGCGCCCAAGCCGGCAGCGGCCCACAAGCCTGCTGCAGCCGGGCCAGCCCCCGCACCGGCTCCACGGGCCACGGCCAAGGGCGGAGACGACGATTGGGAAAGCTTCTGAGGTACACCCGGGGCTCCAGGCGCAGCGGCCTGGAGGGCGTCGCCCTGGCTGCAACCGGGCCGATGGCGGCACAAGACCCGACTGAATGCTTCTGGAGTGCTTCCTCCAAATTGGGGTTTTTCCCGGTGGGCTGAGGCATTTGCCGGCGCCCGGCTGTCGTAGGCTATGGGCTGTTGGATGTAATTGAATGTTTCTGCGGCCAGGTGCCCGCAGTCCATCGGGCATCCGGGCCAGATCCACAAGGGAAAGAGATCCATGCAATTCGACAATATCCGCGTCTCGCGCAAGCTCTGGGGTGCATTCCTGGGGCTGATGATCGCGATGCTGCTGCTCTCGAGCTTCGCCCAGAACCGCGGCAACAACGCCATGTCGTCGGCGATGGACGACATCATCGAGATCGAGGGGCGCATCTCCTCCGCCGTGCGCTGGCGCGGCGCCACCGAGACGGCCGTCAACATGGTCATGGGCGGCGCGGTGACCACCGACGCCGTGCTCGCCGAGCAGTACGGCGCCAAGGTCAAGGAGATCATCGGCGCCATCAACAAGGTGCAGGAGAAGATCGTCGCCTCGGCCACCGCGCCCGAGGAAAAGGCGGCGCTCGACAAGGTGCTGGACGCGCGCAAGGCGGTGCTGGCCGCCACCGCCAAGACCTGGGAGCTCAAGGGCGCGGGCGATGCCGTGGCCACCCAGCAGTTTGCGGACAGGGAGTTCGCACCCCTGGTCACGGTCTACCTCAAGGCCCAGGACGATTTTGTGGCGGTACTGGAAAAGCGCCGCGATGCGATCCGCGCCGACGCCACGGGCCGCCGCATCCAGAACGCCATCTCGGGCATCATCCTGTCCATGGTGCTGCTGGGGGTGGGCATCTTCCTGGCCTGGCGCCTGGTGCATTCCATCAGCGACCCGCTCGACCAGGCGGTCAAGACCATCGACGCCATCGCCGCGGGCGACCTCACGCGCGAGCTGCACGCCACGCGCAAGGACGAGTTCGGCCACATGCTGCGCTCGCTCTCGGCCATGTCGGCGCGCCTGCGCGGCGTGGTGACCGAAGTGCGCCACGGCGTGGACTCGGTGTCCTCGGCCTCGGTGGAAATCGCCAACGGCAACCACGACCTGTCGGCACGCACCGAGCAGACGGCCTCCAACCTGGAAGAAACCGCGGCCAGCATGGAACAGCTGACGGCCACGGTGTCGCAATCGGCGGACACGGCGCGCCAGGCCAACCAGTTGGCGGGCACGGCGGCCCAGGCCGCGGCCCGCGGCGGCGAAGTCGTGGGCCAGGTGGTCAGCAGCATGCAGCAGATCACCGACAGCTCGCGCAAGATCGCCGACATCATCGGCACCATCGACGGCATCGCCTTCCAGACCAACATCCTGGCGCTGAACGCTGCGGTGGAAGCGGCGCGTGCCGGCGAACAGGGCCGGGGCTTCGCCGTGGTGGCCAGCGAAGTGCGCAGCCTGGCACAGCGCAGCGCCGAGGCGGCCAAGGAGATCAAGACCCTGATCGGTGCCAGCGTGGAGAACGTGGAATCGGGCTCGGCCCAGGTGGCGCAGGCAGGCCAGAGCATGGAAGAGATCGTCTCCAGCGTGCGCCGGGTGAGCGACCTGATCGGAGAGATCACGGCCTCCTCGACCGAGCAGCGCGACGGCATTGCCCAGGTCAACCAGGCGGTGACGCACCTCGATCAGATGACGCAGCAGAACGCGGCGCTGGTGGAGGAATCGACGGCGGCAGCGGCATCCATGCGCGACCAGGCACAGAAGCTGGCCGAGGTGGTGTCGATGTTCAACGTGGGGGCCATGCCGGCACGGGCGCCGGTGGCTGCGCCGCCACGGCCTGCACCGGGGGCCCGCAAGCCCGTGGCCGCGCCGACCCGTACCGCCGTGGCCGGCAAACCGGCAGCGCCAGCGACGGCACGGCTCACGGCGTCCAAGCCGGCAGCCGCGGCCCACAAGCCCGCCCCCGCCGCAGCGGCCCCGCGTGCAACCGCCAAGGGTGGGGACGACGACTGGGAGAGCTTCTGACCCTGCGCCCGGAGCGCCAATACCCATGAAAGGGCAGCCCAGGCTGCCCTTTCTTCATGCAAGATCGGCCCCATCGCCATCGAAGAAAGGTCTGCCATGCCCCTGGTCAACATCCGCCTTGCCAACCGCGACATCCCCACCACCTCGGCCCAGAAGGCCGCGCTGATCGCCGGCGTCACCCGGCTCATGGTGGAGGTGCTCGACAAGAAGCCCGAGACCGTGACGGTCATCATCGACGAGGTCGACCCCGACAACTGGGGCGTGGGCGGTGAGCAGGTGACCGTGGTGCGCCAGCGCAGCAAGGGGCCGACCCAGGCCTGAGGAGGAGGGGTGCAGCCCCCTTCGCCTATACCCGACCAACTTCCTGACATATTTGCTTACAGGTAGGATCGGCCGCACAAAGGCACACCCGTACGAAAGTCGGGGTCGCAAAGCTTCCGGTCTGAGACCTCGTGCGCGAGGGGGTATGGCAGCGGGGCCGCTGATTTCCGGATGACTTGCGTCCTCGGGTGACTTGCCGCCAGGCAGGGCGCCCCTTCAGGGCGCGCCGCTGATCGCGCGCCCGCTTCTGCTCCCCGTGTGTCGACTGCCTTTGTGGCGCCCCTCCCGGGATGGACGGGGCTGGGCGCCCCTGTTCCAGTCCACACGATGAATCTCGGGGAAAAGCAATGAAGTTGAACGATATCCGGGTGGCCACCAAGATGTGGGGCACGATCCTGGGCCTGTTGGTGCTGATGCTGGGGGTGTTTGTCTTCACCCAGTACCGCTCCAGCCTGGCCATGGAAGCGGCGCTGGCCGACGTGCAGCGCTACGAATCCAACATCACCGCGGCGGTGCGCTGGCAGGGCCTGACCGAGACCAACACCGAGCGTTCGCTGGCCAGCATGGCGAGCTCCGACGAGGTGATCGAGAAATTCTTCGCCAGCCGCCAGGATGCGGGCTCGGCCCTCATCAGCGAGGTCCAGACGGGCGTGCGTGCCACGGCGGTGTCGGAGTCCGACAAGGCCGCGCTGGCCAAGGTGGGCGAAGCCCGCGGCACCCTGCTCGACACCCTCAAGAAGCTCCCCGCCGTCAAGGCATCGGCCGAGCCCGGCGCACGCAAGGAGTTTGCGCTCAAGGAATTCCTGCCGACCTCGGTGGCCTACGTCGATGCGCTCAAGGGCTTCGTCAAGGTGCAGGAGGCACAGCGCGACGCGGCCAAGATCGAGGCCCGGCATGCGCAGCGCAACGCCACGCTGCTCGGCCTGTCCAGCGCCGCAGTGGTGTTCGTGATCGGCATCGTGCTGGCCTCCCTGCTGGTGCGCTCGATCACGCGCCCGCTGGACCGCGCCGTGACCGTGGCCGGCGCGATTGCGGGCGGGGACCTGACCCAGCAGGTCCACTCCACGCGCAAGGACGAGTTCGGCCAGCTACTGCAGGCCCTGTCGCTGATGGTGGGCAAGCTGCATGGCGTGGTGACGGAGGTGCGCCGCGGCGTGGATTCGGTGTCCACCGCCTCCAGCGAGATCGCCAACGGCAACCACGACCTGAGCAGCCGCACCGAGCAGACGGCCAGCAACCTGGAGGAGACGGCCGCCAGCATGGAAGAGCTGACCGCCACGGTGTCCCAGTCCTCGGAAACGGCGCAGCAGGCCAACCAGCTGGCCGTAGGCGCTGCCCAGGCGGCCACCCATGGCGGCGAGGTGGTGGCCCAGGTGGTGGTCAGCATGCAGCAGATCAGCGATTCGTCCAGGAGGATCGCGGACATCATCGGCGTGATCGACGGCATCGCCTTCCAGACCAACATTTTGGCGTTGAACGCGGCGGTCGAGGCGGCCCGGGCGGGTGAGCAGGGCCGTGGCTTTGCGGTGGTGGCCGGCGAGGTGCGCAACCTCGCCCAGCGCAGCGCCCAGGCGGCCAAGGAGATCAAGACCCTGATCGGCGCCTCGGTGGAAACCGTGGAAAAGGGCTCGGCCCAGGTGAGCCAGGCGGGTCAGGCCATGGGCGAGATCGTGGGCGGCGTGCGCCGCATGACCGATTTGATCGCGGAGATCGCCGCATCGGCGAGCGAGCAGCGCGATGGCATCGGGCAGGTGAACCAGGCGGTGACCAACCTGGACCAGATGACGCAGCAGAACGCCGCGCTGGTGGAGGAATCGGCCGCGGCAGCGGCGGCGCTGCGCGACCAGGCCCAGCACCTGGCCGAGGTGGTGTCGGTGTTCAACGTTGGCGCGGCGGCTGTGGGCTACGCCAGCACGCCTGCCGCAGCCCCGGTGCGCAAATCCCCCGCAACTGCGCTGCAGCCCCCGAAGGCGTCGCCGGCCAAGGCGGCATTGCCGACCCGAAAGGGCGTTGCGCCGCGGCTCGCGGAAAAGGCCGCCAGCACCCAGGACGATGACCAGTGGGCGAGCTTCTGATGAACGCATTGAACCCGACCCCCGGCGCGCCGCTGGCCGCTGCAGGCCAGTACCTGAGCTTTCGCCTCGGCGAAGAAAATTACGGCATCGACATCATGAAGGTGCAGGAGATCCGCTCCTACGAGCAGCCCACGCGCATGCCCAGCGCCGCAGGCTTCCTGCTGGGCGTGGTGAACCTGCGCGGCGTGGTGGTTCCCATCCTCGATCTGCGCGTGCGCCTGCACTGCGCGGACAGCGCGTTCACGCCCTCCACCGTGGTGATCGTGATCGACCTGGGGACCCGCGTTGTGGGCGTGGTGGTGGATGCCGTCAGCGACGTGGTGACGCTGGAGCCCGGCATGGTGCACGCGGCCCCGGGGCTGTCGGGCGCGCCGGACGCGGGCTGCATCAATGGCCTGGCACAGGTCGGCGAGCGCATGCTGATCCTGCTCGACATCGATGCCCTGCTCGGCGATACGCCGCCGGTGCCGGCCGGCGAAGGGCTGGTACCCGCTGCCTGAGCGCTGCGCCGCTGGCGGGCGCGGGGCCGTCAGAGCTCGGCGCCCTCCACCAGGAACTGCACCTTGCGCTCGCCGCGCCACTCGTTGACATCGAGGCGAAAGGCCAGCAGCACGCGGGCCGGCAGCTGCTCGGTGTGGCCGAACCAGATCGCGTCGACCGGGTTGCCCTGGTGCATGAGCTTGATGGACAGGTGGTTCTTGGCCTCGCCCACCAGCCGCTGGCTCACCACCTGCACCTCTTCGCTGAAGGTCGGCGGCGCAAAGCCCTGGCCCCAGACCTCCTGGTGCAGCGTGTCCACGACGTCGGCGCGGCAGTACTCGGGGGCCAGCGGGCCATCGGTCTCGATGCGGCGCGTGAGCGTCGAGGCGTCGAGCCATTCCTGCGCCACCTGGGCCAGGGCCTGCTCGAAGGTCTCGAAGGCTTCCTCGGCCACGGTGCAGCCGGCCGCCATGGCATGGCCGCCGAACTTGAGCAGCACGCCCGGGTGGCGCTTGGCCACCAGGTCGAGCGCGTCGCGCAGATGGAAACCGGGGATGGAGCGGCCCGATCCCTTGAGTTCATGCTCCTTGCCCGGCGCGCTGCTGGCAGCGAAGACGAAGGTCGGGCGGTGCAGCTTGTCCTTGATGCGCGAGGCGACGATGCCCACCACGCCTTCGTGGAAGTCGGGGTCGAAGACGCTGATCGCGGGCGGCGGGTCTTCGCTCTCGTCGAACAGGTTCTCGGCCATCAGCATGGCCTGCTCGCGCATGCCGCCTTCGATCTCGCGGCGTTCGCGGTTGATGGTGTCCAACTGGCCGGCCAGGTGGCCCGCGCGGCCCGCGTCGTCGGTGAGCAGGCATTCGATGCCCAGCGTCATGTCGGCCAGGCGGCCGGCGGCATTGATGCGCGGGCCCAGCGCAAAGCCGAAGTCGAAGGTGGTGGCCACGGTTGCCTTGCGGCTTTTTTT
>NZ_AKJX01000152.1 GCF_000276605.1 Acidovorax sp. CF316
GAACAGCGGGCCTTCGATGGCACGCGGAGTGCCGCCAGCGCGGCCCGCGCGCTCATCGGCCTCATCGGCGCGGATGTCGATCAGCCGGTCGAAGCCCAGGCCGGCCGTGATCAGGCCCGCCTGGCCGGCAGCGCCCAGGCGGTTGAGCCAGCCCGTGGCGGCCCAGAACTCGTCGGGGGTGATGTCCAGGTCATCGATGGTCTTGAACAGGTCGGTGACGATGCGCTCGGTGATGGCGCGTACGCGGGCGTTGCCGGGCGCCACCTGCCGGGTGTTGACCTGTTCGAGCAATTGGGAGGGGGTGAATTCAGCCATGGGGTTGTCTCCTTGTGGGTGGGTGAAGGTGGGTTGGTGCTCACAGGCTCTTGAACAGCGGGCTGCGCCGTGCGGGCGCGCCCGCGTCGGCCGCGGTGAAGAACTTCTCGGTGTAGATGTCGGGCTCGAACAGGCGGCCCTGCATCAGCGTGGCAATGCAGCCTTCGATCATGGGCGGGGGGCCGCACAGGTAGGCCTTGCTGCCCCGGAAGTCGTTGCCCAGGTGCTGCTGCAGCGCCTGGTGTACATAGCCGGTGGCGCCGGTCCATGCAGCGTCGTCGTTGGCCGACAGCACGGGCACGTAGCGGAAGTTGGGGTGCTCGGTGGCCAGGGCCTTGAACAAGTCGGCAAAGTACAGCTCCTGCCGGTTGCGCGCGCCATGGAACAGCGTGATCGGGTAGCCCGTGCCTTCGGCCAGCAGGTCCAGCACCATGGATTTGGGGCTGGACAGGCCCGAGCCGCCCGCCAGGAAGATCGCCTGGCGCATGGCCGATTTGCGCACGAAGAAGCGGCCGAAGGGGCCGGACAGCTCCAGCCGGTCGCCCACTTTCACCTGCCCGTGCAGCCAGGTGGTGGCGGGGCCGCCCTCCACTTTGCGGACGTGCAGCTCGATCAACGCATCGCCCGGGGCGCTGGCGATGGAGAAGGCGCGTGCGCCCAGCACCCCCGGCACCTGCAGCATCACGTACTGCCCGGCCTGGAATTCGATGGCCCGGTCCGGCTGCAGCCACAGGCCCAGGATGGTGGGGGTCAGCATCTCCGTGCGCACCACCTGGCCCAGAAAGTCCTGCAGCGGCAGGTAGCGCGCGTCGGGGTCTTCGTCTACCTCGGCCTCGATCACCAGGTCGGACTGCGGCGTGGCGCAGCAGGCCAGCACCTTGTTCTCGTCGCGTTCGAAGTCCATCAACGCGAAGGGCGAGGCCTCGCCGTGCTCGAACTCGCCGTCCAGCACCTGCACCTTGCAGGTGGCGCACAGGCCGTGGCAGCAGGCATGCGGTATCCACACGCCTGCGCGCAGGCAGGCGTCCAGCACCGTCTGGCCCTCGGCGATCTCCACCGTCTGGCCCAGCGGCTCAATCGTGATCTGGTAGCCCATGGCGCTACCTCACGAGCCCGAGCCCGCAATGCCGGCCAGGCCCGGCGTGCGCAGCTGGATGAAGGACTTGTGCACCAGTCCGTTCTCTGCCAGCGAGCGCGCCGGGTCGGGCGTGAACGGCTGGCCCGAGTCGCGCCATTCGACCCGTCCCCAGTCGATGCGCGCAAAGTCCGGGTGGCTGCCGTAGACGCCGGGCAGCACCTCGCTGACCAGGGCGCCGAAGGGCATGGCCGCAGGCAGGGGCAGGCACACGGGCGAGCAGAACAGCAGGTGGTCTTCCCAGCCGATGTAGAGCAGGCGGTTGCCGTGGAATTTCGCTTCAGCGTCGGCCACTTCGCCTTCGTAGCCGGGTTGCAGTGCAATGACGGGCATGTGTATCTCCTTTCGTTCGCGGGTCAGGCCGCCTTGGCCGGGGTTGCCGCGGCGCCTTCGGCGGGCAGGTGGCTGCGGCCGGTCCAGCGCTCCCAGTTGGCGCGGTCGGGGCTGGTGTTGTATTCGCCGGTGTCGGCGCTGGTATCCAGGTGGTACCAGGCCAACACCTCGGCCAGCGGGTCGAAGCCGGGCTGGGTGGGGTCGGTGCCTTCGCGAAAGCAGTTGCCCTGGTAGATCTGGTGCATGGGCAGCCAGGCCTGCTTGAACTTCTCGGGCTCGCCATCGAACACGTCCTTGCAGCCGTCGGAGCAGAAGTGGTACTTCATGCCGTGGTAGGTGGACTCGCGCGCCGCGATCTTCGTCGGGTCGCTCATCTCGGTGAACGCCATCGGTATCTGGCAGATCTGGCACAGCATGGGCAGGCTGTTGTTCACCCAGCGCTTGCCGGCCTGCTCCTGCTCGCGCAAATGCACCAGGCGCGGGCGGTAGTACTGGTTGAAGGTGTTCGGGTACTTGGCGGCCAGCCAGTCCATCTCCTCGTCGTTGGGGATCCAGGTGTGGATGCCCGCGGCCTGCGTGTAGTTGTAGAAGATGCCCCAGGCCTGGTGGGTGATGCGCTCCTTTTCCAGCTTGGCCACATCGGCGTACTTGGGCACCTTCACGCCGTAGCGCGCCAGGTCTTCGAACAGCGCGCCGCCGTTCTTCTCGAAGTACATCTCCCAGGCCTCGGCCCAGCTCATCACGCGCTTGGGCAGCATGTAGTCCATCATCATGCCCACCAGGGTCAGCAGGCGGTAGCCGCGCCAGAACCACTTGTCCACCCACTTCTGGATGATGGGCAGGTTGTCCGGGTCCTGCTCCAGCATGAACTTCACCACCTCCAGGCCCAGCGTCATGTGGCGCGATTCGTCCGACTGGGCCGAGAAGCCGAAGGTCACGGTGGCCATGTCGCCGTTGTAGGCCGCGCCGCTCATGAAGGGCATGAACAGCAGGTTGGTCAGCACGTACTCGAACGAGAACGAGATGGCGGTGATGAACTCGAAGGGCCCGGCCGTCATCGCATCGTCGAAGTAGGACTTGGGCACCGACAGGTACCACAGCCGGTCGTGCATGTGGTGGAAGTCGTGCAGCCCGTTGAAGTACTTGTTGTAGTGGCTGATGGTGTGCACCTGCGTCTGCGCATGGCGCAGCTCGTCGATGGACTGCATCTGCGCCGCGATGCGCGCGCCCACGCCGCGCAGCGAGCGCCCGGCCATGGCATAGCCGCGGTGTGCCGCGTACTCCAGCGGCGACACGCCCGTGAGGAACAGTTTCAGGGTGTTGACGTAGCGCGCATCGGTGACGTTGAACTGGCCGTTGTTCTGCGCGAAGGCGTCGATGATGGCGTAGAGCTTCTTCTCCTTCTCGCCCTGGAACTTCCAGTACGCGTCCATCGTCAGGCGGAACGGGTCTTCCCATTTGTCCCAGTCGTGGATCTTGATGCCTTCGAACTGGTCGAAGGGGAACACGTCGTCCATGGACTGGTAGGTGGTGTCCCAGCCCAGGCCGCGCGTCATCAGCGCGTACTTTTCCTTGATGCCCAGGCGGCGGGCGCTGGCGTTGCTGCTGTTGTTGTTCTGGCTCATGGTGTCTCCTGATGGTGAAATGGGGGCGCGTCAGGCGGTCTCGCCGCGCGTGAGGCGGAAGGCGTCGTCCGTCTCGTCGATGTTTCCGGACAGCGAGATCAGGTTCAGGTGCAGCTCCTGCACGTCCCAGTCGCGGCCCATGCGGTCCTGCACCGATTCGCGGTGGATGACGATCTGGCCGGGGGCGTCGATCTTCACCATGGCCGGAAACTCCGCGGCCGTGGCCAGCGGGTTGTCGGCCAGGATGGCGTCGATGATGAAACGCGTCTCGTCGTTGGCTTGCAGCGCGATGAAGACGCTGGGGCGGTCCTGCAGGGCGGTGTTGGTGGTGGTCATGAAGGTCTTTCGTCGGGAGATTTCAGGCGGCGATGCCCAGCTTGGCCATGCGAGCGACCAGGGCGGCATCGGCCTGCGCCAGTGCAGCGGCGCCGGCTTCCGTGCCCAGGGCGGCCGTGGCCAGCGGTGCCAGCGCGCGCAGGATCTCGCCACGCCAGGTGGCGGCCCAGGCGCTCAGCTGCTGCGCGTTGGCGGGTGACTCCTCTGCGGCGGTCTTCACGGTGGCGTCCACCCAGCGGGTGGTCTCGTCGTACCAGTCGTTCATGAAACCGGTGAGCATGGACAGGGCATTGCCCGTGGCCGGGTTGAGATCGGCTTCGAGGTGGCGGTAGACCAGCGGGTACAGCAGGCCGTCGAACACCAGGTTCTGCGCTACGAACACCTCGAACCAGTCCTTGGTAACGAACAGGTTTTCCACCAGGCGGCGCACGCCCTGCCAGGCGGGTGCGTGCAGCCAGTCTTCTTTGGCTTGCGCCAGCGCGGCATCGCCGTTGGCGTCCAGCATCAGCCCGACGCGCGTGAGGTACTGGGCGTTGCCCAGGCGGTCCATGGTGGCGAACATGGTGGCCTGGGTGATGGCTGCGCCCCAGCCGTAGGCGGTGACGGTGCAGTTGTTCATGTTGGCGCCCCACTCGTAATGGCGCAGCGGCACCAGCACCGCCTGGATGCGTTGGCGCGTGGATGCGTCGAGCTGGCCGAGCAGCTGGCGCTTTTCCACGAACTCGTACTGCCGGTCGGTCGCGTCCTGCTGCTTGGCGCGGGCCATCACGTATACACCGTAGTAGAAGTGGCGCGGGTCCTTGAAGGCATACCAGTCCTGCATCACGATGGCCGTGCGGGCCTTGTCGTAGAGCGCGCGCTCGGGCTCCCACAGCGGGCGGTAGTGGAAGTTGGCCTCGGGCTGCATGTCGATGGTCGCCTCCTGGTAGCGCGAGGCCGGCTTGTCCGCGCCCAGGCGGCGCGCAATGAATGAGAAGGTCTGCCGTACCGGCTTGACACTGGTGGTCTGGATGTCGACATGCATCGTGTTGTCTCCTGGTCGTGGTGGGGTTGGGGAATCGGAGAGAAAGAAACTCTCAGTGGTCGATGCCGGGCGCACCGAAGCGCCACTTCAGCCGTTCGTAGTCCAGCCGCGCACCTTCCTCGGCGTCGAGCTGGATGGCCTGGTGCTGGGCGCAGAACGCGTGGAACTGGGGGAACAGCAGCACCAGCTCCACCGCGAGCTCGGGGTCACCGATGGCGAACTCGAATTCGACGAAGCGCTGCTCCAGCGTGCCGGTCACGCGCACATAGCAGGGCATGCCGGTCAGCGCGCTGGCCGATCCAGGCTGGGAGGCACCGTGGGTGGGGTTCATTTGTTCACTACACCAATCGAGTAGGGGCCGAGGGCCCGGACGGTGTAAGAAGGGCAATCGCTGTGCCAGCGCGTGCAAGCCCTTGATTTGCATGGGATGGCCCCATGCCGCCACCCCATTGCCAGGGTTTTCCTGAAGCTTCAAATCATCAAATGCTGCGGTGCAGCTTGATCAAATGGTGAAGTGGCGCACGGGCGTGGCTGTCCCTGCGCGGCAGGCGGCGCAGGCTGAGGGGAGCAGGTGGGAAGGGGAGGGTGCCAGGCCGTGGAACGCCAGGGCCCGTGCGCTGATCAGGCTGCCGGCACGCCTTCTTTCTTGAGGCGATAGGCCAGCTGCGGCCGCGTGATGCCCAGCAGGCGTGCGGCCTGCGAGAGGTTGCCGCCTGCGCGTTGCAGTGCCGTCTGCAGCAGCCGCTGCTCCAGCTGGGCCAGGTCGACGTTGCGGTCCAGCACCTCGGTGCAGATGCCGTCGATGGCATCGCTGGGGGCGCCGCGCGTCACCGCGCCACGCCCGTCGAGCTGCCCGCCCTGGGCCGGGGGCGCCACGCCCGACAGGTGCGACGCTTCGATGAAGCCCTTATCGGGCGCCAGCAGCACGGCGCGCTCCATCACGTTCTCCAGCTCGCGGATGTTGCCGGGCCAGGGGTGGCCCAGCACGGCGCGCATGGCCTTGTCGGTCAGGCCCAGCACCTTCTTGCGGTACAGCTCGCCATAGCGCTCCACGAAGCGGTCCACCAGGGCCGGGATGTCGGCCGTGCGCTCGCGCAGCGGCGGGATGGTGATGGGAAAGGTGTTCAGGCGGTAGAACAGGTCGGCCCGGAAGCGCCCGGCCTGCATGGCCTGCTGCAGGTTGACGTTGGTGGCGGCAACGATGCGCACGTCGAAGGGCGTGCTGTTCTCGGCGCCCAGGCGCTCCACCTCGCCGGTCTGCAGGGCGCGCAGCAGTTTCACCTGCGCGGCCAGCGGCAGGTCGCCGATCTCATCGAGGAACAGCGTGCCGCCGTGCGCGCGCTCGAAGCGCCCGGCGCGCGCCAGGTGGGCGCCGGTGTAGGCGCCTTTCTCCACGCCGAAGAGCTCGGCCTCGATCAGCTCGTGCGGAATGGCCGCGCAGTTGACGGCGATGAACGGGCCCTTGGCGCGCGGCCCGTTCTCGTGCAGCCAGCGCGCAAAGACCTCCTTGCCCACGCCGGTCTCGCCCAGCAGCAGCACCGTGATGGCGTTGTCGGCTGCGCGGCTGAGCAGCTCGAAGGCCTCGCGAAAGCCGGGTGACACGCCCACGAGCTTGCTGTCATAGCGCCGGCGCGCCTGCACGCTGCGCAACTGGTCCAGGCCGATCTGGTAGTCGATGAGCTGCGCTGCAAAGGGCTGGGGCTGGAAATAGGCCACATAGGCATCGTCGTTCCAGCGCTCGGCCACCTGGCCGACGATGCGGCACAGCGCATCGCCCTGGCTGCGGCACTCCACCTCCTTGTAGACCACGAGCTGGCCCATGAAGGTGCTGGTGTAGCCGGAGGCATAGCCGATCTGCGTCCAGCAGGCGGGGTCGTCGCCGAAGCCGAAGTCGCTGATGTTGACCTCGTCCTCCCAGGAGTTGGTCCACAGGAACTCGCCGTAGAAATGGCCCTGCGCGAGGTTGATGTCCAGCTGCACCATCTCCACCGAGACCACGCCTTCGATGGAGTGCAGCTGCGGGCCGAGCAGAAAGGCGTCGTGCGTCTTGAGGCCGGCGCGCCGCTGCTTGACGGCCAGCTCGCCGTCGCGCTGGCCCGAGGCGAATCCCATGCGGATCAGCAGGCCGCGCGCGCGTTCCACGCCCAAGGAGTCGAACAGCTCCTTGCGCAGGGCGGCCAGCGCGCGGGCATGCAGCAGCAGCATGCGCTGCTCGTCGAGCCAGATGTGGCCGGTATCGGCATTGAAGCGCAGCAGCGAGAGGGGATTGGCCAAGGGGGGTCTCCAGCATTGCGCCCTGCAGCCGGGCTGCGCCGGGGCGGATGGTGCGAGTATCGTGCGCCATGGTGCCGGCTTGCGCCACGGGGTTTCTCCTGCAGCGCGCGCAGGGCAGGCCATGGCCTGCCGCAACGCGAAAAGGCCGCCCTCTCGCGAGGGCAGCCTGGCGCGGGCGGGGTGGTGGATCAGCCCGGTGTCGCCACCCGCTCCATGCGCGTCAGTGGCAGGGCCTCGTCCGCGCTGGCAGCCCTGGGCAGCACGAAGTTGAACACCGAGCGCGTGAACGGTGCCGTGATGCCCAGGGATTCGTAGCCCTTGGGCGCCACATTGCGCTCCAGCGAAACAATCAGCCCGTCGCGCGTGGCAAAGGCAAAGTCGTCGTCGATGTAGCTGTCGCCCGGAATGTTGACCTGCGTGGTCAGCGTGCGCATGCCCGGTGCGGCCACCAGGAAGTGGATGTGTGCGGGGCGCTGGCCATGGCGGCCCAGGGCGGCGAACAGTTCCGCAACGGGGCCGGTCGGCGGGATCGCATAGCCCGGTGGCAAGAAGCTGCGAAAGCGGTAGAAGCCCTTGGCATCGGTCTCGATGCGCCGGCGCAGCTCGTAGGGCTGCATGCCCGGGAAGAAATGCGAGTAGCCACCCTTCTCGTTGGCATGCCACACATCGACCATGGCA
>NZ_AKJX01000153.1 GCF_000276605.1 Acidovorax sp. CF316
CCAGCAGGCAGCCGCTGCCGCCGTCATCGGTGATCTCCAGGCGGAAGTCCACGTCCGCCGAGCCCGGCGTGCCCTCGTCCGCCAGGGACCAGCTGCCATCGGGGTCGACGGCGATCAACAGGGTGCGGCTGGGAATGGCGGCGTGGATGGCAGGCATGCGGGCGGAGGGTACAAAAAGAAAAATGGGGCGGGTTATGGCGCAGTTGGCCGCCATTGTCGCCTGCCTGCCGGCGGACAATGCGGTCCTAGCCTTGCTGCTTTTGCTCCTGCCCCTGGCTTTGCGCCTCGCGGATCCCCTGCACGATGGCTTCCACATACGGGTCGTGCAGCCCGCGCTCGCGCAGCGCCTGGTCCAGCGAAAGCACGTAGTCGATGTTGGGACCGAACACGCCCTTGGCCACCGCCACCAGGCGGGCCACGGTCTCGGCGCAGGCGTCGTGCTCGTGCTGCGGGTGGTCGGGGTTGGCCACGAAGGTGATGGCGGTGACGCTGCGGCCGTCCTCCAGCTGCACGGCCTGCCACTGCGGGTGGTAGCCGCCGCCGGTCATCTCGCGCGTCCAGAGCATGCGCACCTCGTCGCGCGCATCGGCCTCGGGCAGGCGCAGGGCCACGCCCTGTACGGATCCGCCGGGCATGAGCGACAGCACGCGGCCCGGGCGCTCGGGGCTGCCGCGCCCGGAGATGGAGCGCAGGCAAAAACTGCGGTGCCAGCCCGCCAGCGTGGCCGTGTGCTGCTCTTCGAACGGCATCAGCGGGTTCCAGATCAGCGAACCGTAGCCGAACACCCAGGTGGGCCCTTCGGGCCGGCTGTCCCAGGCGTGGGCAAAGGATTCTTCCACCCGCTCGTCGGACCACCCCGGGTGGGCAACCAGATTCATGCGGCGGCGCAAGCTGCCGTTGCGGAGGTTCTCGCGGGTCAGGATGGTCATCTTCAGTCAACAACGACAAAGGTGGTAACCCAAGTTTGCCATGGGACGGGCAGTTGCATGCGGGGGCACCCTGCCAGTCTGCAACCGGCTGCGCCCCTCGGCCTACGTGAATGGCCAGCAGGAGGCCAGCGAGGTGCCTCCACAGCACTTGGCATTGCGCAGGGTGAACAGGGGGCATGGTTCGTTGAGCGGCTCGGTATCTGGCGCCTTCTGCCCGCTTGCCATCAAGGCCTGGTGGGACTGCGCGCAGGCCCCGAACCGCCGGCGCAGCAGCCGCAACCCGACCAGCAGGCCGCAGCGCTGGATGGCTCGCTGCGCAAACTGCGAGCACGATGCATGCCCGGTGCGCGCACGATGGGCGCAGCAAAAGCCCTTGTACGGGGAGACATGGCGCTGGTAGGCACCAATGGCGGCAAGGGCTGCGGAGGCGGCGGGGGTGGCGTTCCGGAACATCAGCAGGGGCTTGCGCTTGAAGGCATGCGGCACATGTTACTGCGCGGGCGCGCCAACCAACAGATACCTTTGGTCACTGGCGCATGCACAGATAATTGCGGGGCGCGCGGGCAGCGCGCCTTGCAGACACCCACGCCCAAGCGGACGCCGACACAGCCCCCCCCCACCATACGCCCCCTCCTATCCATGCCCCAGGCCCTACGCAACACCTTCCTCACGCTGCGCGACCTGATCGTCTCGGCCGGCCCGCTGGCCTTTCTGGCCGTGGGCCTGCTGATCGCCGCCTACTGGTGGCTCAACCCCAACCCGCCCAAGACAGTCACGCTGGCCACCGGCCCGGCGCAGAGCGCGTACGAAGAGTTCGGCAAGCGCTACCAGAAGGCGCTGGCGGTCGATGGCATCGAGGTGGTGCTCAAGCCCAGCGCGGGCTCGTCGCACAATCTGCAGTTGCTGCGCGACGGCGAGGCCGACCTGGCCTTTGTGCAGGGCGGCACGGCCGAGCTGCTGCCCGATGACCCGGACAACCTGGCATCGCTGGGCAGCCTGTTCGTGGAGCCGATCTGGCTGTTCTACCGCGCCGACTCGGCCCTGCGCGTGACGGCCACCGGCCGGCTGGACAGCCTGCGCCAGTTGCGCGGCCTGCGCGTGAACGTGGGGTCCGAAGGCAGCGGCGTGCCGCGCCTGATGGAGCAATTGCTGGAGGCCAACCGCGTGGAGCCCAAACAGGTGCGCCTGTCGCAGCTGGAGCAGACGCCCGCCACCGTGGCGTTTCTCGACGGCAAGCTCGATGCGCTGGTGTTCGCCTCAGCCCCCGAGTCGCTGATGGTGCAGATGCTGCTGCAGACCCCCGGCGTGCACCTGATGGACTTTGCCCAGCACGAGGCCTACGCGCGGCGCTTTCCGTACCTCACGCCGGTGACCCTGCCGCGCGGCGTGGTGGACCTGGCCAGCAACATCCCGCCGCTGGACGCGCGCCTGGTGGCCACCACCACCTCGCTGCTGGCACGCGACGGCACCCACCCTGCCCTGCTCACGCTGTTTGCGCAGAACGCGCAGAAGCTGCATGGCGGCGCCAGCTGGTTCAACCGCGCCCGCGAGTTCCCCAGCACCCGCCACAGCGAGCTGCCCATTGCCAAGGAGGGCGAACGCGCCATCAACGAGCCCGTGCCGATGATGCAGCGCTACCTGCCCTTCTGGATCGCCAACCTCATCGACCGCATGTGGCTTGTGATGGGCCTGCTGATCGCCGTGCTGCTGCCCCTGTCACGCATCGTGCCGCCGCTCTACCAGTTCCGCGTGCGCTCGCGCGTGTTCCGCTGGTACGGCCGCCTGCGCGAGATCGAGGACACGCTGGAAACCAACCCTGCCGGCCACCCCGAGATGCTCAAGGCCCTGGATGCGCTGGAGGCGCAGGTGGAAAAGATCAGCGTGCCGCTGTCGTATGCGGATGAGCTGTATGCCCTGCGCAACCATATTCAGATGGTGCGCAGGAAATTGCTCAGGGTGCAAGCGGGGGGTGGGGTGGAGGAAGGGCCTGCGGCGCAATCTGCGGGAACAAGCAACACCAATGTGCTGACAACGGAGCCCACGCAGCCCCTCTGACAAAGATGCCCCCACCGGGCTTTTGCCAAGCAAGTCAATTTAGCGGCCAGAAGGAGGTGAAGGCGGCTTTCGGGACAGCACGAATGACAGCAGGACCAAGCCTGCGCCAACAGCCCCTACGAGGTATTTACCGCCCCATGCCTCGAACTGGCTGATCAGCCAATATGCCATGGATGGCATTGCTGATTTCGCGCTGCCACCGTGCACGGGAAACCCCTCCGGTACGCCCATGGCCATTGCGATTAAAGCTGCACCGAAAAAGAAAAAGAGGCCTCTCATCGTCGAAGCCATCGCGTCAAAGCCATCGTGTTCCTCCTCGCCGGTTGTCTCGCACGTCGTTCAAGTTGCTGCAAGGGTCGACGTTTGGATCAAACAGAGGCCGGCATGGGTTACCGCGCCCAGCAGCTGCTTCGGCCATGTGAAGCGGGCCGCGAAAATTAGGCCCCACTTTCTGCGATAAATCCCGTCGCCTTCACGTTTCAACCAACGTAACAGAATTGCATTGGATGGAGCAGCCTTGTGGTCAGTATGACTTTCCGAAGATGGCCGTACCGTCGAGCAAAGCCTTCTCCACTTCTGCTTCCATCCGCGCTAGATCTTCCTCAGATGGCAATGGCGCTGCGGGCCACATCTGCTCTATCGCCCTCCAAAACGATTCGATGGAACGGGCGAAGTCATGAAGCTTCCGCTGCTCAAGAACGAATCCCGCCAGGGATGGGTGGTAGCCGCGGTGAACACCCGCTGGCCAAAACTGAGGATGCGACAGCTGAAGTTTGTCCATCGTGGAGCCTGGGCCGTGCCGGCAAACATTCCCGAGCTTGTTCAGTAGGTCTAGCTCATCGAAGCCAGGTAAGTCATTGACCACCACTCCGTGAAGACGATTAAATGCTGCGGTCACGGTAGGCCAAGGGAGGGCCTTGGAGTCCGCCTCCGCTTTTGGATCGGGAAGATCTTGAGCAAACGCATCGACGTAGCCGCGAAAGCCCCGTTCCCATGACGCCTGAATTGACAGGCAGAAAGCGACAGACATGTCGGTCAGCATTTGTTCAGTGACCACCCTTCCCAACGCCCCGAGCATCACTGTTCGCGCATTCCCGGATGTTGTGTCAGCTTTGAAGCTGGCCAACTCCTCCTTGACAGAGAGGAAGGCGGGATCCACTACGTGCTTTAGGAATCGCTGTGCCAGTTGGTAATTGACCGCTGGCATGAATCTCGCCCGCGAGTAGCCACTCGGAAACACGCTCATAGAGACTCCTAAAACAACCCGGCCGGCTCGGCCTGGCGGTCCCAACTGTAAATGACCAGCTCGCCCCGCTCCACCCGGTTGGCACCGCCGCCCACGGTGTAGTTGATGCGTAGCTCCTCCATGTCGAAGGCAGCGAAGCACTGGCGGATGGCTGGGTGGTCGTTGATGCTGATCACGGCCCTGCCCTTGATGGTCTTGAGCTTGGCCGCCATCAGCTCGTACTGGGCCCAGGGGAATGGGAAGCCATAGCCCTCGGTCTCCCAGTACGGCGGGTCCAGATAGAAAGGGGTATAGAAAGGGGTATAGGGGTCAGGTCTTGTCTTTTGCTTTACTCCGGTCGCAGCTCCCTCGCAGACCCCGGCATCAAATCCCGCTGCGCCGACACGATACGGCTGACACGCGAGACCGACAAGCCCAACTGGCGCGCGATCTGCGACAGGCTGATTTGCGATGCATAGTGCGCCTGCACCAAAGCCTGGTCGCGCGTGGGGCACAAGGCCAGCCAGTCTTGCAGGCTCTTGGGGCTGGCGCGCTGTGTGTTTGGAATCTCTTTGGCGCTAACGGTACGGTCGCTGGCAAGCGCCTGCATGCGCAGTACAAAGTCATCATCGCCCAGGTACATCTGCTGGCGCAGGCCCTGGGCCCATAGCTGAACCCCTTGCCCCGCTTGCACCAGCGCGGCATAGGCCTGCGCGGCCTGGGCACATGCCCTCTCATCCTTTGGATCACGCCCCAGCAAATAGCCCCAGACGGCTTGCACATCCAGCCATTCAGGGGCCGTGTTCTGGCCCGTTAGCGCGTGGTAACTGCACCAAGGCCATTGGGCCGGGTGCTCCACCAAACTCGCGCGCACCCGGTTCAGCTCAACATAGCGGCAAACTTCCAAAAGGTAGGCATCTCGGTCCACCAAAATGGCCTTGTACCGCCCCTGAAAGAGATGCCCCACTTTGCCGTGCCGCCGATTGAAGCGCTGGGTATAAACACCGTTGATGTGGCGCATCAAGAGCGACAAGTTGGGCTGCCGGGTGTGCAACACAAAGTGGTAGTGGTTATCCATCAAACACCACGCCAAGGCACAGGCATCAAACCGATGCAGCGCTTGACCCAGAACGATCAGCAGGTCTTCGCGATCATCATCGCCCAGTACGATGGGCTCACGCCTGTCACCCCGCGAGGTCACGTGGTAGATGGCACCTGGAAACTCGATTCGCAGCGGTCTTGCCATTTTCAGAACCTCCGCAAACTGACGGCTCGGTTTGGTGATGGATGGAGAAGAGTTTCTATGGCTTGGGGCAAAAGGCAAGACCTGACCCCATCATCCGCAGATGGTACGCAGGAAGTTGATGCGGTTGCAGACGGGGTGTGACGTGCTCAAGGCCGACAAGTGCTTGTCCCCTCGCGCGGAAGGAACGGAGGAACCCCTATAAATACCGGCAATGTTAGAAATGCGGCTAAATAACTCCCCGATTCAATCTATCAGATGACGGATTTTTAACCACAAGTAAATACTTTTAATTAAATAAAGGCTAAATCTTATCTAACTTTCTTTGAAAATTCGCTAGGCAGTGTTTATTGACTGACTCAGCCCTACGAACTTTGACGCCATTTTTTCATCTTTTGGCAACCCCAACTCCCCTCGGGTATATGCAGCAATTAGACGAATGCATGCCAAGCCGCTCCCCTCCACTGCAGCTTTTTTATACCAGATCCGCGCCAACAACAAGCTTCTACCGATGATTAAACCTTCTTCATACCACAGACCTAGCAAGTAAGCACCATACGCCTCACCAGATTTATATGCAAGGGTAGCATACTCTACGGCCTTCCCTCCATCAAATCCAAAAGGAACAGCAGTAGCATATTGAAGTGCCAAATTACATGCTGCAATTCCATACCCCCCCCATGATGCTCGGACGGCTAGATCCAAGGCCAATCTCAAATCAATGACCGTGGCATAACCATATTCATAACAGTATGAAAGTTCAGCTAACCCAGGAGGAAAATCAGAATCGGCTGCAATTTTCGCATACCTCAATGCAAGGGGGTAGTTTTGATGATTACTTGATCCGCGAAAGATAGCGGAACAAACAGTCGCAGCGTAGGCGTCGCCTTTCTCAGCAGCAACTTCAAACTCGCTGAGCAAAGCCGGATCAAAATCCGGCCACAAAGAAACCAAATTCTGCCCGGAAATTTGCAGCGCAGTCAACATTCCATTGACGCGCAACAAATATCGATGCAACGGACTTAAAATGTTATCACTCATTAATTTTTATTTTGAATAATAATCATCAATTATATCCCGAGAAGGCTCCGATGGAGCAGAAGGCTCAACATAAGGGCCACAGTCTGCGATATACGCCCTTCGCATCAACTGATAGCCAGCCCATGCCTGCGCTTTTGCCACCGCCGGAAAATCCGGCCTTGAAAGCATTCTAATATACGTATAATAATATTGATCCAATATTTTCTTAAAATTTTCGCAATTGCAGCCACCCCCACCGCCACCGCCAAAAGTTGGGTCATTCGCCGCTGCACCACCCCACAACCCACCCACTGGTGGCCTCGGTTTCGGTATGGGTTGAAGTCCTGTTGGATCAACTTGACTCAGCGCGTTTCCCTCCACATACCCAAACCGATTGAACCCACCATCCAGCCCAATCGGATCGGCCTGCGTATACCTCCCCCGCTCCGCACTGTAGCTGCGGAAGTAGTTGTAGTGCAGGTTGCTCTCTTTGTCGTAGTACTGCCCCGGGTAGCGCAGGTTGAAGGTCACCTCGGGGATGGTGGTGGTGCCCGTGGTAGGGGTCGTCGTTTCGTTGGTGAAGCGCTTCGATCCCAGGGTGGGCTGTTCGTCGCCGAAGGCGCTGTACGCCCATTGCCAGGCCACCTGGCCGTCGGGCTGGGTGAGCTTGCGCGGGGTGTTCAGGTGGTCGCTGTGTACGGCATACGCCACCCCATTGATGATGGCGGCAATGGGCATGGGGCCGTTGGCCGTGGGCAGGTAGATGTACTGGGTGGTGCCGCTGCTGTTGCTGCCGCCCATGCCGTATTCGCCCAGCAGGGTGCCGTCCTGGCCGTAGACGTATGCGAAGCCGAGCTTTTGCGCGTCGCTGCTGCCGGGGCTCCACAGGCGGGTGAAGAATTCGTAGGCGGTCTGGATGAAGCCTTTGTCTTGTTCCTTCTCCGCTTCTTCCTGGTCTTCGGGGTCGGCCAGCAGGTTGTTGAGGTTCTTGCTGCTGGTGGTTGAACCTGATCCTGATCCGCTGGCAAACAGCGGTTCGGTCTTGAACACCCGTTGACCCAAGGCGTTGTGGGCGTACTGGGTGCTGGGGGCGTCCACGCCCGTGCCGGTGGTGACTTTTTCCAGGCGTTCCTGGCTGTCGTAGTGGAAGGTTCGCAGGCCATCGTTCAGGAGATCGCCAGCGGCGTTGTACTGGTAGGTGACGCTGGTGTTGGCGTTGCCGCCGGTGCCTGTCTTGGTCTGGCTGAATCCGGTCTGGCGGTTGGCGGTGAGGGCGTAGGTGCGGTTGGTCGTGGTACCTGCGCTCTGTTGGCTGCTGGTGGTGCAGCGCCTGGTACCAGGCGCCCCGCCACCACCTCCTGCACCACCGCCCGCAGATGCTCCACTGCGGGGTTGGCAAGGCCCACGCTGTCGCGGTGCAGTGACACGCCCACGGACGGCAGCGCAGGCAGGCCCAGTGGCTTGCCCACTGCGGCCAGCCCGGCAGGAATCTGCGCCGTGGCCCGGGGCGCCACGCCCAGGCCGGCCTGGGCGGCGGCCCAGATGGCCGAGACGCTGGCGCTGGTGAGCACCACGTGCCAGGGCCGGCCCGTGCGCTCCAGCGCGGCGATGGCGGCCTGGCGAAAGCTGCAGGGCTGCTCCAGCAGCAGCAGGGGCACGGATGTGCGGGGCAGCAGCGGCAGGTCCGGCCGCGCAATCCACTCTGTGGGCAGGCGGGCAATGGTTTGACCACCGGCCTGCGCGCCACGCTGGGCGCTGGGGGACTCGCCAAACGCCAGCACCAGGTCCACCTCGCCGGCCTGCAGTTGCGCCAACAGCGCGCTGCTGCGGTCCACGCGGATGTCGATGCGCACGGCGGGGTGCGCACGCGCAAAGCGGGCCAGCGTGGCGGGCAGCCAGCCGTCGGCAAAGTCCTGCGGCATGCCAAAGCGCACGCTGCCCTGCATGCGCGCGCCCTGCAGCGAGAGCACGGCCTCGTCGTTGAGCGCAATCATTCGCAGCGCATGGCCCAGCAGCAGCTCGCCCGCCTCGGTCAGCGCTTGCTGGCGGCCCTGCTTGCGGAACAGGGGCGTGCCCACGCGCTCTTCCAGCGCCTTGATCTGCAGGCTCACCGCGCCGGGCGTGCGGTGCAGGCGTTCGGCGGCCTTGCCGAAGCCGCCGAGTTCGACGGCGGTGACCAGGGTTTGCAGGGAGGGCAGGTCGAGCAGCATGGCCAATAGGTTAGCCGCTTTAAACGTTTCAATCAAAACAATTCGATTGTTTAAAGCAACGGTAGTTTCTACAGTGCATGCACCTCCACCCTGCTCTACCCCTGAAGGACACCTGACATGCTGGCCATGCAATACGGATTCGACCTGCCCGATGACTTCGACATGCACACCCTGCGCCGCCGCATCCCGGAGATCGGCAGCCGCTTCGACGCCCTGCCCGACCTGCACCTCAAGGCCTTTCTGCTGGCCGACCGCACGGCCACGGCGCCCAACCGCTACGCGCCCTTCTACCTGTGGGACGACCCTGCCGGCGCGGCCGGCTTCGTCACCTCGCCCGACTTTGCCGCGGTGCAGGCCCGCTACGGGCGCCCCGTGGTGCATGGCTGGAACCCACTCGCCCACCTGCAGGGCCCGGCGGCCGGCCAGGTGCCGCGCTTTGCCACCCAGTACTTCGAGGACCTGCCCGACACCACGGACCTGGTGCAGCGCGCGGCCGACGAGCGTGGCGCCGCTGCCGAGCTGGCCAGCGCGCCGGGGGTGCACAGCGTGTTCGCGGGCCTGGATGCCCAGGGCTGGCAGGTGAACCGCACGGTGCTGTGGCAGGGCCCACCGCCAGCGGGCACCGCGGGGCGGGTGTTCGAGCTGCTGTACCTGTCGGCACCGCGGGGGGTGCGCAGCAGCGCTGCGGCAGGTGCTTGACAAACCAGGCCCTGGCTTGAGCCCCCAAGGCGCCGGTGCGTGTGCGCCGGGGCACACCCCGGCAACGGTGCTCTGCCTCGGACGGGCCGTGTGCGGTCGCGCATGTAGTATCTTCGACGACCAGCCACTTGCGGTGCCCCTGGCACGCAGGGATATCCGCCATCCAGTGGCCAACCACCACGAAGTCCATTGAGCCCCACCGTACCTCCATCTCTGTCAGACACCGGCCAGCGCAGCGGCGACGGCAGCAACGCGCCCGCCCTGCTCTCGGTGGTCTGCCCGATGTTCAACGAAGAGGCCACGCTGGACCTGTTCTTTGCGCAGCTGTTGCCGGTGCTGGCGCAGACCGGCCTGGCGTTCGAGATCGTGTGCGTGAACGATGGCAGCCGCGACGGCACGCTGGCGCGGCTGCAGGCGCTGGGCGCCACGGTGCCGGGCCTGCGGGTGATCGACCTGTCGCGCAACTTCGGCAAGGAGGCGGCGCTGACCGCAGGCATCGACCATGCGCTGGGCGCGGCGGTGGTGCCCATCGATGCGGACCTGCAGGACCCGCCCGAGCTGATCCTGGAGATGGTGCGGCTGTGGCAGCAGGGCTTTGACGTGGTGCTGGCGCAGCGCACGGACCGCAGCGCCGACCGCGTGCTCAAGCGCAAGACCTCGGAGTGGTTCTACCGCCTGCACAACCGGATTTCCGACTCGCCGATACCGCCCAACGTGGGCGATTTCCGGCTGATGGACCGCCAGGTGGTGGATGCGCTCAAGCGCCTGCCCGAGCGGCGCCGCTTCATGAAAGGCCTGTTCGCCTGGGTGGGTTTTCGCCAGGCGACGATTCCCTACACCCGGCCGGCACGTTCGGCCGGGGACACCAAATTCTCGGGCTGGGGCCTGTGGAACCTGGCGGTGGAGGGGCTGACCTCGTTTTCCACCGTGCCGCTGCGCATCTGGACCTACCTGGGCCTGGTCGTCGCGCTGCTGGCCTTCGGCTATGGCTTGTTCATCGTGGGCCAGGTGCTGCTGTTCGGGCGCGATGCGCCGGGCTATGCCTCGCTGATCACGGTGGTGCTGTTCCTGGGCGGGCTGCAGCTCATCGGGCTGGGCGTGCTGGGCGAGTACCTGGGCCGGGTGTACATGGAGTCCAAGGGGCGTCCCGTCTACATCGTGCGCGAGGCGGCCGAGGGCGATGCCCCGCCCCAGCGCGATGCCCGCTGAGCGGCGCCATGCCCTGTTTCCGTCTTTTTTCATGAACACTTCTCGGTCCCTGATCGGATTCGCGCTGATCGGCGTGCTGTCCACCCTCACGCACGTGTGCGTTGCCACCCTGTGCATCGAGCTGCTGGGCGCGCGGCCGCCCGTGGCCAATGTGGTGGCGTTCACCGTGGCCACCATGTTCTCGTACACCGCCAACACGCTGCTGAGCTTTGGCCAGCGCTTGAGCGCGGCCACCGCCTGGCGCTTCGGCCTGGTGGCGGGCGCGGGCGGCGTGGTCAGCACCTGCATCACCTGGGTGGTGGAGCAGGCCGGCGGCCACTATGCGCTGGGCATCGCCCTGGTGGTGACGGTGATCCCGGCCTTCAGCTACCTGGGCCACCGGTTCTTCACCTACCGCGTGCGCTAGTCCCGTGAGCCGTTTATCGCAAGCATCTGGCTGGCGCCAGAACCTCATCGCCCTGTGCCTGCTGGCACTGCTGGTCTTCGTGCTGCATGGCGCCGCGCTGCAAGGCAACTGGCGCTGGGATGACGGCACGCACCTCTTCAACAGCACGCAGTACACGCCCTGGTCGGTGTTCCTGAACCCCGAGGTGACGCGGGCCGTGTCGGGCAACCAGTTCGCGCCCTGGAACTTGTTCGTCTACCAGGTCAACAGCGCCCTGTTCGGCATGGACCCGCGGGCGTTCTACCTGCACCACCTGCTGTCGCTGGCTGCGGCGGCCTTCGCCCTGTATGTGCTGATGCGCCAGTGGTTGCCGGCGTGGCGGGCGATGCTGGCCGCGGCCCTGCTCGTGGTGGGCGCGCCGGCCTTCCACATGGCACAGCAGTTGATGGTGGGGCACTACCTGGACGGCCTGACCTTCGCCTGCCTGGCCCTGTGGGCCCAGTTGCGCGCGGTGGAGCGCAGGCAATGGCGCTGGGCCTGGCTGGCGGCCGTGCTGTACCTGCTGTCCACGCTGTGCAAGGAGGTCTATGTGCCGTGGATCGCGATGGCGCTGTTCATGCCCCTGGGCGCCGCAGTGGCCCCCATGCCGTGGCTGCACCGCTGGCGCTACGCCCTGCCGGCCCTGGCGGTCGCGCTGGGCTACGCCGCGGTGCGCGTGCTGGTGTTTTCCGGGGCGGGCGGGTACCACCCCAGCACGCTGACAGGCTGGCACGACGTGCCCGGTGTGCTGGGTGCGGTGGCCCTGATGCTGACCCATGGGCTGGTGGGCGCGGGCGCCCTGGGGCTGCTGGCCACGGCCCTGGGCCTGGCATGCATCGGGGTGAGCCTGGCCATGCAACCGCCGCAAGCGCGCCTGAGGGCGGTGGCGGCTTTGGGCGCGGCCATCACGGTGGTGGTCTTTCCGCTGCTGTTCGTGGCGCGCCCGGGCCTGGAGTGGCAGCTCCACGCCCGGCTGCTGTGGGTGCCGTGGGTGGCGCTGTGCGTGCTGTGGTGCCTGCCCTGGCCGCCGCGGCTGGTGCGCTTGCATGCGCTGGCGCTGCTGGTTTTTGGGGTGGCGGCGGGCCAGCAGGCCTGGGTGCAGCGCCAGCATGACCGCCCCATCGAGGCCATGTTCGATGCGCATTACGGCTTTGCCCTGCAGCCACCACCCGGCCAGGTGCTGCTCCCCATCCAGTTCAACACGCCCGGCTATGTGGCCGCGGTGGCGATGAGCGCCCATGCCGCGCGCCAGCGCATGGAGCCCGGGCTGGCGCATGCCCAGCCCGCGCTGCTGCGCCAGTGGCCGGTGGATGCGGGCGAGCGCGCGCGCATCCGCGTCTGGCAGGACAGCTGCCAGTGCCTTGCGCCCCTGGACACGCTGGCGCCCGCACTGCAGCAGGCGGCACTGCAGGCGCAGCTGGACAACCAGGCCTTTGCGGCACCGCTGCGCCAGCCCCTGCCCTACATCGCCAACGCCTGGGGCGGCGCCATCGACGCCATCACCACCCAAGACGGCGTGGTGCAAGTGCGGGGCTGGACGCCGACGCTGGGCGCCGGCAGAAAAATGTTCCTGACCGGGTTCACCGGCGTACCGCCCGTGACCATCGAGAACGTGCAGCGGCCCGACGTGGCCAGCGCGCACGGCCGCCCCGACATGCTGGATTCGGGATTCCGCGCCACGCTGCGCTTTGCCAGCCCAGAGGCCGCGCAGGCCGCCGCCGCCAGCCTGTGCGCGGTGGTTGCCGGCCAGTTGCCGGGGCAGGAGCACCAGTTCCTGATGCTGCCCATCGAAGGCGGCACACGCTGCCAGAACGCGCTGATGCCGCCCAGGACGCGCCCCCTGTGACACAGCAGCGCATGAGCCCCCCCGCCAAACCCGCCTGGGCGGCCGATCTGGCCGTGCTGGGCGCGCTGTGCCTGCTGGCGTTTGCCGTGCACGGCAGCGCCCTGCAGGGCTCCTGGCGCTGGGACGACGGCCAGCACCTGTTCTACCTGGGCCTGTACAGCCCCTGGTCGGTGTTCCTGGACCCGCAGGTGACGCGCGCCGTCTCGGGGAACCAGTTCGCGCCCTGGAATCTGTTCATCTACCAGGTCAACCACGCCCTCTTCGGCCTCAAGCCCCTGCCCTACTACGTGCATCACCTGCTGTCACTGGCGGGTGCCGCGGGCGCGCTGTATTTGCTGCTGCGCCATTGGCTCGGGCGCTGGCAGGCGCTGCTGCCCGCGGCGCTGCTGCTGGTGGGTGCCCCGGCCGTGCACATGGCCCAGCAGCTGATGTCCGGACACTACGTGAACGGCATGCTCTTCGCCTGCCTGGGCCTGTGGGCCTATGTGCATGCGGTGCAGAAGGCGCAATGGCGCTGGGCGGTGCTGGCCGCGGGCTTCTACCTGCTGTCCACCCTGTGCAAGGAGGTCTACGTCCCCTGGATCGCCCTGTATTTGCTGCTGCCGCTGCCTGCGGGCACGCCCCGGGGCATGGCGCGCTGGCGCCTTGCGGCCCCCGCCCTGGCCGTGGCGCTGGGGTACGCGGTGCTGCGCATCGCCGTGTTTGCGGGCGTGGGCGGGTACCACCAGTCCGCCCTGGATGGCTGGCGCGCCTTTCTGGGCTTTGGCGCCACCCTGGCGCGCGTGCTGACCGATGGCCTGCTGGGCGCCAACCTGCTGGGCGTGGTGGCGGGCGTGCTGTGCCTGGCCTGCGCCGGGGCGGGCGTGCTGGCACAGCCCGCCCCGGCGCGCCCCCGCATGCTGGTGGGGCTGGGGGCTGTGGCCGTGGTCGTGGTCTTTCCGCTGCTGTTCGCGGTGCAGGCCTATGCGGACTGGATGGCCTACACGCGCTTTCTCTGGGTTCCCTGGGCCGCCGTGTGCGTGCTGTGGTCGCTGAAATGGCCCGCGCGCCTGGCGCGCTGGAAGCTGGCCGCCCTGCTCGTCTTCGTGGCGGCGGTGGCGCAACAGTCGCTGGCCCAGCGCGCGCACGACCGGCCCATCGACGCCATGTTCGAGGCGCACTACGCCTTTGCGATGCAGCCGCCTGCGGGGCAGATCCTGGCGCCGTTCGAGTTCTTCTCGCCCATCTCCATGACCTCGATGATCATGAACGCGCATGCGGCGCAGGGGGTGCTCGAACCGGGCCAGCCCCATGCCCGCCCGGCCCTGCTGCGCACGCCCCCGACCGATGCCGCCGAGCGCGCGCGCATCCGGGTGTGGAGCGAGGCGTGCCTGTGCCTGGTGCCTCTCGACAGCCAGCCGCCAGACAAGCAGGACGACGCCATCCGGTCCCAGCTGTCCAATGCCGGGGCCGTGCTGTCGCTGGGCAAGACCCTGCCGCGCGTGGCCCATGGGTATGCAGGCTCCATCGACGCAATGACCGTCGCGGGCCGCCAGCTGCACCTGTCCGGCTGGACGCCGACCATCGGCCCCGGCCGCAAGCTGGTGATCACGGGCCTGCCCCCCGAGGCCCAGGCCCGCCTGGAAGAACTGGTCAGCACCGAGCGCCCCGACATCGTGCAGGCCTACCAGCGGCCCGACATGCTGCACGCGGGCTTTCGCGCCACGCTGGGCTTTGCCGACGAAGCCAGCGCCCAGGCGGCCAGCCAGGCGCTGTGTGCCCTGGTCACCGGCCACCTGCCGGGCCAGGAGCACCAGTTCTTGCTGCTGCCCGTGCAGGGCCACAAGCGCTGCGATCGGGTGCTGATACCCCCACCCACCCGTTGATGCTGGGTGGTGGGGCTGGAGCAGCAGCCCGTGCGCCCCGGTACGCCTCAGCGCAAGCCCGCAGCACTGCCTTGGTGTGTGTTCTGCCCTGGGCGGCCGAGGCACGCTGCCAGGACATGGGTGCCGCTCAGCGCCCCTTGGAAGACGACGGCTTGCCCGACAGCGGTGCCTGCTTGCTGCTGGGCGCGCTGCCAAGCTTGCCGCGCGAGGTCTCCAGCGGTGCAGGCAGGCTGCCGCGGGTGGTGGCGATGCCACCTGCCCGCGTGGGGGCCGGCACCGGTGGGCGCACCTTGGGGGCGGGCACCACGCGCAGGGAGCCTTCGTCGGCCAGCTTGTCGCGCATGCGGCGCGTCATGGACTGGGTGCTGTTGTCCGGCGCGGTGAACAGGAACAGCGTGCCGTGCGGGCTGGTCCAGGTGAGCTGGGTGCGCACGGCGCGGCCGTTGGTGATGAGCTCGACCCAGGCGCCGACGACGAATTCGGCATAGGGCTCGGCAGGGGCGGCTGCAAGCGCCGCAGCCGGTACCGGGGCAGCGCTGTCCACCGGGGCCTGGGCGCTGTCGTCGTAACCAGCGACCGCTGCCACGGAGTCCATGGGGTCGCGCGAGTCCGGCGCACGGGAAGCATCCTCGGGATCGAGGGTGATCTTGGCGAAGTTGGCGCGCTCGAAGGCATCCTGGTGCAGGCCCACCAGGCGCTCCAGGAAGGCGCTGGTCTTGGCGGCCGGGTGGTCGATGGTCTGCAGGCCTTCGCGCAGCTTGACGAGCAGGCCGGGGATGGCTTCGGACAGGCGGTCGGGTTCGGTGCGGGTGAGCTCGGGCTGGGCGCTCCACAGCAGCACGGGCACCAGGGCCAGGTAGCCGCCGGGGTCGTCCTCGCCGCCATCGGCCTGCGAGACCTGGGCCAGGGCCACCACCTCGGCCCAGGGGCCGGCGGCGAAGTCGAGCACGTCGGCCGGCACGCGCTCCAGGTCGGGCAGCTTCCTGATGTCGGCGGCGATCTTGCCGGCCAGCATCTCGCGCTGCTCGGCCAGCAGCGCGGCCTTGTCCTTTTCGGCCTGGCGGGCCTTGGCTTTTTGCACCTGCGAGTTCCAGGCGGCCTGCAGGGCCTTGAGCACGGTCTCGAACGGGGTGGCGTCCTTGATCTCGATGCCGGCCAGGTAGCCCACGGATTCGTTGAGCAGGCGGATGAAGCGGGCGAAGCCGGGGGCCTTCTCGTCGGGGAAGGCCAGGCTGCGCTGGGTCATCTCGTCGAGCAGCACGCGTGCCGGGTGGCCGGGCTCGGTGAAGAAGGTCTGGTCACGGCGCACCAGGTGCTTGAGCGCGGGTTCCAGGTTCTGCACGGCGCGCTGCACCGAGGGCAGCAGGCGCGAATCGCGCGCGATGTTCTCCATCATGCGGCCCACCACTTCGGCGGCCATGGCCGGCGGGTCGTGCGGGGCCACCGCGGGCACGGTGTATATCTGCTGGTAGGGCATGCCCGGCACCGTGTACAGGTGCTGGGGTGCCGTGCCTGGCGTGGTGGGGGCCCAGCCGCCCTGGGGCACCTGGTGACCCGGCACCATGACCTGGGGTGCCTGGTGCCCAGGCACCATGACCTGGGGCATGGCCGGGGCCTGCTGCCCACCGGCCAGGCGGACGACCAGGCGTTCGAGCTGGGCCATGTCGTCGATGGCCTCGGCTGCCGCTGCGGCCGCGGAGTTGCTGTAGCCACTGCTGCCGCCCAGGCCCGAATGCATGCTGGCGGGCTGCGAGGGGACCCCGCCACCCATGCCCGGGCCACCATAGGAGCGCGGGTCGAACGGATCGCCGCCGGCCAGCATCTGGCGCAGGATGCCCACGGTGAGCAGCGCCTCTTCGGCGGCCGCGGCCTGCGGCGACATCATGGGCACCTGGGCATCGCCGTTCCAGTTGTTGCCGGGGTCGCCGCTCCAATTGTTGTTGCCACCACCGCCGCCATAACCGCCGCGGCCGTAGCCGGTGTTGCCATAGCCGGTATTGCCGTAGCCCGGGCTGCCAAAGCCGCTGGGGCCGGCCATGGGGCCGCCATGGCTGTGGCCCACGTAGCCACCGCCGTAGCCGGCGCTGCCGGAATTGCCACCGCCGCCCTGCAGGCCGCCGTAGCCGGTGCGGGCGCCCGGCGCGCCGACGACGGCGTAGCCCACGGGCTCCACGCCGTTGTCGCGCAGGCTTTTGACCATGCCCTTGTATTCGTCGACCAGCAGCTTGCCCAGCAGGTCGCGCATGTGCTGCATCCACAGCCCGCGCACCTCGGCGTTCACGCCGGTCTCGCCCACCACCTGCTGCAGGGCACGGATGTAGCTTTCGGGCCGCAGCGGGTTGCGCTCGGGCTGCACGCTGCGCAGGCCCTGGGCCGAGCTGACCAGGGTGTTGAGCTCGGCCAGCACCGCCTCGGTGGCGTGCGCGGCCAGTTGCTGGGCACGGGCCAGCTCCACCTGGTTCTGCACCTCGCTCTCGTCCAGGAGCGACAGCTCGCCAAAGTCCATGCCCATGTCATCGGCAGCCCGGGGCTTGCTGCCCGGGGCCGCGGCCGGGCCTTCGGCAAAGATCTCCAGCAGGGCCATGGAGTAGCCCTTGATCAGGGTCGCCTCGTGCTGGCCCAGCAGGCGCAGGCTGTCACTGGCCAGGTTGCGTTGCTGGATGTTGCGGACCGTGCTTTCTTCGGCAGTCAGCGCGCTGCGGGTGACCGCCACCAGCTTTTCCATGAGCACTTCGCCGCCACGCACCGCGTTGACCACGCAGGCACGGAAAACGGATCTCGAACGGGACGCTGGCTGGGACATGGTGGGCGGAAAAAGGCGAAATAGGAAAATTCGAAAAAATCGTTTCCAGCTGCAATCCTACTTGACCTCGGGGCCCCGTGCATAAATCCTTGCCGGCCGGTGGGAACACGGCCACGAACGGACTGCCAGCACCCATGCGCAGGCGCATGGTTCGGGATGCCAGACCCCAGCCACAGCCCTGAAACGCCATGGACCACGCTACCGGTCGTTCGATCTTACAGTGAATGTTCCATGCACAATCGCTGGACTGAGAGACCCCCCCGCTTTCACACAGCGGGGAGCCATTCGGCGGAAATGCCCCAGGTCCATGCGCTGGACAGCGCGTGCCGCCATGGCGCAGTGGCGTGGTGCGGGTGCAACGCGCAAACGACACCGCCAGCTTAACCCCTGCGCACTGCTGGCTCTGCCGGCCGCGCTTTTGCCTTGCCTATGAATTCATCCTTGCGGACTTCGCAGAACAGCCCACCGTCCTGGCGCGGGCATCTCCTGGCACTGGCGCTATTGTGCCTGCTGGCCCTGGCACTGCATGGCAGTGCGCTGCAGGGGGGTTGGCGCTGGGACGACGGGCAGAACCTGCTGTATTCAACGCAGTACTCCCCCGGCTCCGTCTTCCTGGACCCGCAGGTGACCCGCTTCGTCTCCTCCAGCCAGATTGCGCCCTGGAACGTCTTCCTCTACCAGGTCAACTCCGCGCTCTTTGGCTTCAACCCCTGGCCTTATTACCTGCACCACCTGATTTCCCTGTCCTGCGCGGCATGGGCCCTGTACCTGCTGCTGTGCCACTGGCTGGGACGCTGGCAGGCATTGTTGCCAGCCGCCCTGCTGCTCCTGGGCGCACCGGCGTTCCAGATGGCGCAGCAGTTGATGGTGGGGCACTACCTGGACGGCCTGGCATTCGCCTGCCTGGCGCTGTGGGCGCAGGTCCACGCGATGCGGTCCCTGCAATGGCGCTGGAGCCTGCTTGCGGCAGGGATGTACCTGCTGTCATGCCTGAGCAAGGAGATCTATGTCCCCTGGATCGCCCTGCTGTTGTTCGTACCACCCCCAGCTGGCTCGCCATCGGCCCTGGCGCGCTGGCGCTATGCGGTGCCGGCCTTGCTGGTGGCCGTCGCCTACGCAGCCTTTCGCATCCATGTGTTCCAGGGCGTCGGAGGGTACACCCGCGTGGCCCTGGACGGCTGGCAAGCCGTTGGCGGCGTGCTGGGCGCCATCGCCCGGACGCTGAGCGAAGGCCTGCTGGGAGCCGGGACCCTGGGCCTGGTGGCCACCGGCCTGTGCCTGGCATGTCTGGGGGCGGGCCTGGCGGCACAACCGGCCAACAGACGCATGCCCCTGGCCCTGGGCGCAGGGGTTGCCGTCGTGGTCGCGGTTTTCCCGCTGCTGTTCGTGGTGGGGCCCGGTTTTGAATGGATGGGCAACGCCCGCATCCTGTGGGTGCCCTGGGTGGCTGCCTGTGTGCTGTGGGCCCTGCCATGGCCCCGGCGCCTGGCAGGCTGGCACAAGGTGGCACTGCTCGTGTTCGTGGCGGCGGCGGGCCAGCAGGCCTGGGTCCAGCGCCAGCACGACCGCCCCATTGCGGCAATGTTCGAGGCCTACTATGGCTTTGCGCTGGCGCCACCACCCGGCCAGATGCTGCTGCAGCCCCAGGCGCAGGCCAACGGCATGATCCTGCAGGCCATGAGCGTGTTCCAGGCGCGCCAGGCCATAGAGCCCCAGGCTGCCCACACCCCGCCCGCGCTGGCATGGCACTACCCGGCCACGGCGCAGGAGCGCAGCCGCATGGTGACCTGGGATGACGGCTGCTCCTGCATGGTGCGATTGGGTGACATGCCGCCTGCGCAGCAAGAGGCCGCCCTTGCGGCCCGCATGCGCAGTGACCTCTTCGTGCTGCCGATGAAGCGGCCCCTGCATTCCCTGGCCCATGCCTTTGGCGGCGCCGTGGACAACGTGAGCGTGCTCGGGAACCAACTGAACGTGGAGGGCTGGACCCCCACCCTGGGGCCCGGGCGCAAACTGGCGTTCGTGGGCTTCGAGCAGATGCCCCAGGCCAGCAGCATGGAGACAGTACAGCGGCCCGACGTGGCCCAGACCTTCGGCCGCCAGGACATGCAGGGATCGGGCTTCCGCGCCACGCTGACCTTCGCCACCGAACAGGCGGCCCAGGCCAGCGCCAAGGAATTCTGCGCCATCACCTTCAGCCAGTTGCCCGGGCAGGAACACCAGATCATGATGCTGAAACTGCCCGACAGCCAACGCTGCGACAGCGCCCTGACACCCAGGCCGACCCGGGTACAGCACACGCCCGGAGTCCCAGCTCAAGACCCGGTCCCTCCGAAGAAGGGGCCATAGCACCAGACCTTAGAAACTGGCGCGACCTGAGCCAGTGCTCCCGCGCAAGGGCCGCCCCGCCGCGCTGGGAGTGTCCCCCTTCCCGAATTGCGCAGCAATTCGGGAAGGGCGAAGGCGCGAAGCGCCTCAGGGGGCTGTACTTACTTCAAAGCCTTGTAGCGCATGCGCTTGGGCTTGGCACCCTCTTCGCCCAGGCGCCTCTTCTTGTCGGCCTCGTACTCCTGGTAGTTGCCGTCGAAGAAGGTCCACTGGCTGTCGCCCTCGCAGGCCAGGATGTGGGTGGCGATGCGGTCCAGGAACCAGCGGTCATGGCTGATGACCATGATGGTGCCGGCGAACTCGAGCAGCGCGTCTTCCAGGGCGCGCAGGGTTTCCACGTCCAGATCGTTCGATGGTTCATCGAGCATCAGCACGTTGCCGCCCGCGATCAGGGTCTTGGCCAGGTGCAGGCGTCCGCGCTCACCGCCCGACAGCATGCCGACCTTCTTTTGCTGGTCGCCGCCGTTGAAGTTGAAGCGGCCGCAGTAGGCGCGGCTGGCCATCTGGAACTTGCCCACGTTCAGGATGTCAAGGCCGCCCGAGACGTCTTCCCACACTGTCTTGTCGTCCGAAAGGTCGTCGCGCGTCTGGTCCACGAAGGCCATTTTCACGGTGGAACCGATCTTGACGGTGCCGCTGTCGGGCTCCTGCTTGCCGGCGATCATGCGGAACAGCGTGGATTTACCGGCGCCGTTGGGGCCGATGATGCCGACGATGGCGCCCGCGGGCACCTTGAAACTCAGGTTGTCGATGAGCACGCGGTCACCGAAGGACTTGGTGACGTTGACGAACTCGATCACTTCATGGCCCAGGCGGTCGGCCACGGGGATGAAGATTTCGTTGGTTTCGTTGCGTTTCTGGTACTCGAAGTCCGACAGCTCCTCGAAGCGGGCCAGGCGGGCCTTGCTCTTGGCCTGGCGGGCCTTGGGGTTCTGGCGCGACCATTCCAGTTCCTTCTTCAGGGCCTTGGCGCGCGATTCTTCGCCCTTTTGCTCCTGCTCCAGGCGGGCCTGCTTCTGGGTCAGCCAGTCGCTGTAGTTGCCCTTGTAGGGAATGCCGGAGCCCCGGTCGAGTTCCAGAATCCACTCGGCCGCGTTGTCCAGGAAGTAGCGATCATGGGTGATGGCCACCACGGTGCCCGAGTAGCGCTGCAGGAATTGCTCCAGCCAGTCCACGGACTCGGCGTCCAAGTGGTTGGTGGGTTCGTCGAGCAGCAGCATGTCGGGCTTGGACAGCAGCAGGCGGCACAGGGCCACGCGGCGCTTTTCACCGCCGGACAGCAGGCCGACCTTGGCGTCCCACGGGGGCAGGCGCAGCGCGTCGGCGGCGATTTCGAGCTGGTGCTCGGAATCGGTGCCGGCCGTGGCGATGATGGCTTCGAGCTCGGCCTGCTCGGCAGCCAGCGCGTCGAAATCGGCGTTTTCTTCACCGTAGGCGGTGTACACCTCTTCCAGGCGGGCCTTGGCGGTCATCACCCGGCCCATGGCGGCTTCCACGCTCTCGCGCACCGTCTGCTCGGGGTCGAGCTGCGGCTCCTGGGGCAGGTAGCCGATGTTCAGGCCGGCCATGGGGATGGCCTCGCCCTCGATTTCCTTGTCCACGCCCGCCATGATCTTGAGCAGGGTGGACTTGCCCGAGCCGTTGGTGCCCAGCACGCCGATCTTGGCGCCCGGGAAGAAGCTCAGGGAGATGTCTTTGAGGATCTGGCGCTTGGGCGGCACGATCTTGCCGACCCGGTTCATGGAAAATACGTATTGAGCCATTTGCTTGAGTCTTGTACCTGCGAAATTTGGGCAGAAGAATTCTGCGTTCAGGGCATGATTATCAGGCCATGCGACAATACGCACCGTGACGGGCTCCAGTTGCCCGCCACATCAGCACACCGCTGGGGACGAAAGAGGCATTTCAGCCTCTGGGCTCCCACCCTTGAACCTCGTCGGCTTGAGACTGGCTCGGCAACCTACCGGTTGTACGACAGGCCGACACCCGGCGCCCCGGACGGGCGCATTCAACGACATGACATTTGACGAACTGAACCTGGCTCCTGCCATCCTGAAGGCCGTGCACGAAACGGGCTACGAAACCCCCACGCCCATTCAGGCCCAGGCCATTCCCGCCGTTCTCGCAGGCCACGACCTGCTGGCCGGCGCACAGACTGGCACCGGCAAGACCGCCGCGTTCACCCTGCCCCTGCTGCACCGCCTCTCGCAAAGTGCAGCGCCCAAGAACAAATTCGGCGGCAAGGGCATCCGTGCCCTGGTGCTGACCCCCACGCGCGAACTCGCCGCCCAGGTGGAAGAGTCCGTACGCGAATACGGCAAATACCTCGATATCAACTCCACCGTCGTCTTCGGCGGCGTGGGCATGAACCCGCAGATCGACCGCATCAAGCGCGGCGTGGACATCCTTGTGGCCACCCCCGGCCGCCTGCTGGACCTGCAGCAGCAGGGCTTCCTGGACCTGTCGACCGTGCAGGTGCTGGTGCTCGACGAAGCCGACCGCATGCTGGACATGGGCTTCATCCACGACGTGAAGAAGGTGCTGGCCCTGGTGCCCCGCGAAAAGCAGAGCCTGCTGTTCTCGGCCACCTTCAGCGACGAGATCCGCGACCTGGCCAACACCCTGCTCAAGAACCCCCAGAGCATCCAGGTCACGCCGAGCAACACCACGGTGCAGCGCATCACCCAGGTGATCCACCCCGTGGGCCGCGGCAAGAAGAAGCAGGTGCTGCTGCACATCATCCAGCAGCACAACTGGAGCCAGGTGCTGGTGTTCACGCGCACCAAGTTCGGCGCCAACAACGTGGCCGAGTTCCTGACCAAGAACGGCGTGAACGCCATGGCGCTGCACGGCAACAAGAGCCAGAGCGCCCGCACGCAGGCCCTGGCCGGCTTCAAGAGCGGTGACATCCGCGCCCTGGTGGCCACCGACATCGCTGCGCGCGGCATCGACATCGACGAGCTGCCGCACGTCGTGAACTACGAAATCCCCAACGTCTCGGAAGACTACGTGCACCGCATCGGCCGCACGGGCCGCGCCGGCAACAGCGGCGAAGCCGTGAGCCTGGTCTGCATGGACGAAGAAGGCTTCATGATGGAGATCGAGCGCTTCACCAAGCAGCAGATCCCCGTGCAGGTCATCGACGGCTTCGGCCCCGAGCCAGGCGAGAAGGCCGAGCCCATCGCCATGGGCCGCCAGACCATCTGGGGCGGCGCAGGCAAGCCCCCGAGCCGTGACGTGATGCAGGCAGCCGCCAAGGCCGCCCGCAGCGAAATGATGGAACGCATCCGCACCAACAAGGCCGGCCAGGGTGCTGGCGGCGGTGGTGGTGGCGGCGACCGCGGTCCCCGCCCTGCCGGCGGTGGCAATGGTGGTGGCGGTGGCGGCCGTGGTGGCCGCGCCGGTGGCGGCGCAGCCGCAGGCGGCGGTGGTGGCGGCAATGGCCCGCGTGGCGCCCGTGCCGGTGGTGGTGGTGGCGGCCAGGGCGGCGGCGCACGTGCCGGTGGCCAGGCCCCTGCACGCGGCCGCTCCGGCGGCGGTGGTGGCGGCGGCGGTTACGAAGGCGGCGGCGGCAGCGGCCGTTACGATGACCAACCACCACGCCCCAATGCCCACCTGGGCACGCATTCGGGCCACAGCAACCCGGGCCATCGCCATTCCGGCAGCGCGGCCGGCGGCCAGCCTGACCCCATGCGCACCAGCGTGGACAGCATGGGCGGCGGCCGCCGTGGCGGGGGGGG
>NZ_AKJX01000154.1 GCF_000276605.1 Acidovorax sp. CF316
GCGAGTCGGGAGGGGGACGCCCCCGGTGCGGCGGGGCGGCCCTTGCACGGGGGCACTGGCCTTGGACGTGCCAGTTTCGTGCTGCGTGGATAGCGCGCAACGCCATGAGCAGCTGACACGAATCAGTTGGGCGCCTGGCTCGCAGTGAACACCGCCAACTGGTCCGCGAACGCGCGCTGGTAGGCGGGCCGTGCCTCGCCCCGCGCTATGTAGGCGAGCAGGCTGGGCTGCTCGCCCAGCAATGGCGAGGCATCGCCCAGGCGGCGCAGCACGGTCACCATCAGCAGGTCGCCGGCGCTGAAGGTGTCACCGTCCAGCCAGTCGGCTTCGCCCAGGCGCTGCGCCAGCTCAGCCAGCCGGGTGCGCACGCGCTCGTCCAGTAGGGGCTGGCGCTGGGCGTACCAGGGCTTGTCCTGCTCCAGGATCTTCGCGGCGCCCCACTCGACGATGGGCGGCTCCACGGTGTTGAGCGCGGCGAACATCCACATGATGGCGCGCGAACGCGCGTGGGCATCGGCCGGCAGCAGGCCCGCATGGCTCTCGGCAATGTGCAGTACGATGGCGCCGGTCTCGAACAGCGCCAGGCTACCTTCCTCGTAGGTGGGTATCTGCCCGAAGGGGTGCAGCGCGCGGTGCGCGGGCGCCTTCATCTGTGCGAACGACACCAATCGCGTCCCGTAGGGCTGCCCCACTTCTTCGAGCGCCCAGCGCACGCGCATGTCGCGCGCCAGGCCCCGGCCGCGGTCGGGGGATCGTTCGAAGGCGGTGATGGTGGTCGCTGGCATCAAGGCGCTCCTTCTGGTGTGCCGGGCCATTGTGCGCCCCTGCTGGCCCGGTGCGCCGCCTCAGAAGTGGTAAGCGACGCGTGCCGTGAACATGTTGCCGCGCTGCCGATAGGTCTTGCCGTAGAGGTAGGCGGCCTGCCAGCCGATCTCGCCCTGCCCGGTCTGGATGCTCCCGAACAGCGCCGGGCCCGCACGGTGCGACTGCCGCCCGGCCGGCGCCCAGCGGTCCCACTCGCCCAGCTCGCCAAAGCCCTGCGCGCCGAAGTGCAGGCCCGGCTTCCAGCGGTGGCGCACCTGCCACTGGTACTTGAGCTGCGTGGGCTGTTGCGAGAAACCACCATAGCCCTTTTCGGCGAACACATTGGCGTTCAGTTGCGTGCGGCCGATGTCGGTCTGCACAGCCGGCCCGAACTCCAGCGTGTGCCCCTCCCCCACATGCCTGGGCGCCGACACCATCGTATGGATGGCCAGGTCGAACGGGACTTCGCCCTGGGTCAGCAGCAGGTCGTTCTGCCAGTTCCAGCTGGACAGCGTGGTCGGCATGTCCGACGCGGTGATCCAGCTGGCGATGACTGCGCTGTACCAGCGGCTGTTGACGTTCCAGCCCAGGCCGACCTCGGGCCACTTGGCCAGTGCGGAGCCACGCGACGCCACGGTCCAGTAGCGGAAATCAAGGGTCCGCACGCCGGGATTGCTGTACGCCGTGACCACGTAGTAGCCCGGGTCAGCGAACGCGGCCCCGCCGGCCAGGGCCGCAGGGATGCACAACACACGAAGAATCGAGCAGGACAACAGGCGCCTTTCCAGAAGATCAGGCCGGTGGGGGGAGTCTCCCCCCGCGAACAGAGGACAGTCCATTGTGCGGGCGCTCCACCTTGTGGTCGAGGACTGTTGGTTGAGCACAGGGCCACTGCGTTGCAAATGCGAACATCGCCCCCAGGCAGAAAGGCCAGGCAAGTGCATGCCCGGCCGCCCGGGGCAGCGGCTTCGTAGGACATCGCCGCTTGTTGGCCCGCGTCCAGCGCGTTTGGGCACCGGCGTGGTTAGGATGGGCCATCGTCTTCAACCCACCACGAATTGACCTATGCGCGCGATCGGCCTGCCCTGGCCTCCCAACCTCCAGATTGCCGGATCGACCTATCTCGTCAGGCCGCTCACGCTGGCTGCACCGGCGAACGTGCCGGACCGGGTCTTCATCTTCGAGGAGGACGGCTCGCCCGTGCTCACGGTGCGCCGTGAATGGGCCAGCTACCCCGAGGCGCTCTACACCGCAGAGCAAAAGCTCCGGGAGTTTCTGGCACCGTCTCCGGTCGACGTGTTCGGCACCGCCTGAGCTATGGCCCGGAGCCTGGCGCGGCCAGCGCGCCAGGCCCGCCCCCGGTCAGCCCGCTGGCCAATCCTCCACCGCTTCGCGCGCTATGCCGCGCGACATGCAGCACTGGTGCAGTTCACTGGTGGCCAGCATGCCCTGCTGCAGGGGGTAGGTGACGCGCACCACCAGGCACTCGTTTTCCTGCGCCGACAGGATTTCGCCCACCCGGCCCATGCCGAGCGCTGTCCAGAGCTGGAGTGCGCCCAAGGCATCCGTGTTGGCGTGGGCGAAACGCCCCTGGGCTGTCTTGCGAGCGCGGGTGAATTTGAAGGTTTCGGATCGGGTACGCATCGGCTTGGGCAGGGCAGTGACAGCAGGGTGGGGAAACCGCCCCATGGTGTCCTGCCCGTGCGCCAATGCGTGTAGGTGAACAGCGCAAGTTGCATCCTGCGCGCCGTCCAGCCATCGCCCTCAGGGCCACTGCAGACGTGTGGGCGCCCGGTACTGCGAGCGCGGCAGCGCATTCGCGGCAGGCCCTCCGGCGGTGCGCACCAGCACCGGCTCTGCGGGCCCTGGGTCCTGCACGCCGTGCACGAAGAAGCGGTCCACCAGCGCATAGTGCTCGGGCACATTCAAGGCCGGCGCGTGGCCGCAGCCGGGCACCTCGATCACGCGGGCCTGGCCGCGCGCGCCGGGGCCGCGCGTGAGCATCTCGATGGTGGTCTCGCGCAGCACCAGGTCGGAGTCCTCGCCGCGCAGGCACAGCACGGGAATGTCGAGCGCGTCGTAGTGGTCCCAGATCAGGTAGTCGTTGGCGTGGTGGGTGAACTGCTGCACCATGGCCGGGTCGTAGTGCGGGGTCACCCGGCCATCGGGCAGGCGGCGCGTGCTGGTCTCGGTCAGCCGGCGCCACTGCGCATCGCTGAGCCAGCCATAGGGCTGGTAGACCTGGCGGAAGAAGGCCTCCAGTTCTGCCACCGTATCGAACGCGGGCGGCTGGCCGGCGTAGGCCTTGATGCGCCCGAGCGCATCGTCGGCCAGGCGCGGCGCGTTGTCGTTGAGCAGCAGGCTGCGGATGCGGCCCTTGAGCTGTGGCTCGAACAGGCCCGACGCACACACCGTGCCGATGGCCCCGCCCATCGAGGTGCCCACCCAGTGCGCCTGCGCGATGCCCAGCGCATCGAACAGATCGGCCACGACGCGCGCGTAAAAGCGCAGCTGGTACTCCTCGGCCGGCTGGCGCGCCCACTGGCTCAGGCCCCGGCCGATGGTGTCGGGGCAGATGACCCGGTAGCGCGGCGCCAGGTGGGCGGCCAGGTCGTCCATGTCGCGGCCGGTGCGGGCCAGCCCATGCCAGGCCACCACCACCGGGGCATCGGGCGCGCCCCATTCGGTGTAGTGGATCTCATAGCCGGCGCAGGTGGCGTAGCGCGATAACGGGGTCATGGTGGACAACCTTGTGAGTCAGTGGATGGGACGGCGCAGTCGATGGACTGCCCCTATTTCATAAGTCGGCCGTTGGCACCGATGACGGTGACTTCAACGTAGCGCGAGCCGATGCGGTTGGTGGGGGAATAGCCCAGGCTGATGCCGCCCAGGTCGTAGTTCTGCAGGGATTCGAGCGCCTTGACCACCTTGGTGCGCGTGGGTGCGGGGCCGGCGCGGCGCAGGGCCTCGACCAGCACCTTGGCGCCCAGGAACTGCTCGAAGCTGGTGTAGTTGACCTCGGCCTCGGGCGCGTACTTCTTGAGCAGGGTCTGGTACTCGCGCACCACGGGCAGTTGCGGGCGGAAGGGGTAGGGCACCACCTGGCTGATGCCCAGACCATGCGCGTTCTTCAGGCCGGCGAGCTTGACCAGCTCGGTCGGGTCCACCACCGAGATGTTGTACAGCTGCGCGCCGCCGCCCTGCTCGCGGTAGCGCTGGATGAAGGCGGCCGCAGGCTTGTTGATGGCGATCATGATCACGGCATGCACGTCGGCGGCCTTGATGGCCTTGACCGCGTCGTCCACCTTGTCGGTGTTGCGCTCGTAGCCGGCGGAGACGACAAGCTTCAGGTTGCGCCGCGCCAGCGCCGCCTCCACCCCGGCCAGGCCGGCCTTGCCAAAGCCATCGTCCTGGTACATCACGGCCACGCGGTTCATGCCCAGCGTGGTGAGCTGCTGCACCATGTGCTCGGCCTCGTCGCCATAGCCCGCGCGCACGTGGAAGATCCAGGGGTTGAACGGGCTGCGCAGCGACTCGCCACCCGTGTAGGGCGCCACCAGGGCGGCACCGCCCTGCTCCAGCACGCCATCGGCCAGCAGCTGGGTGATGTTGGCGGTGCCGGCAAAGCCGTAGAGCGCCACCACTTCGGGTTTGGCCAGCATCTCGCGCGTCAGGCGCACGGTGTCGGGCACCTTGTAGCCGTCGTCCACCACCCACTGGCGGATGGTGGCGCCATGCACGCCGCCCTGGGCGTTGATGGCGTCGAAGTAGATCTTGCCGCCCAGCACCATCTGCGCACCGGTGCTGGCCAGCACGCCCGACAGCGGCGCCACCTGGCCGACCACCAGTTCGGCGCCGCGCAGCTGCGCCGCCGCCGGCAGCACCAGCAGCCCCGCCATCGCCAGCACCGCGAGTGCCGCGCCCATGCGGCGGCCCCATGTGATCCATGTGTTCATGTCCGTCCTTTGTGCCGCCGGGCGCGGCAACGCGCCCTGGCAGCTTTGTTGTTGTGGTGGTGGGTGGTCGTTCTTATTCGGGGATGGCAATGGCTCCGGCCGCCGTCACGGCGATGGCGTTGCCTGCGGCAGGCACATCGGCCAGGGGCGGCACGTTGGCGGCGGTGATGGCCGGGGCGCTGCCCGGCGTGCCGCCGCGCGGCACGGTGCGCACCACCTGGCTCGCCGGCAGCGCCTTGCCGCTGGCCAGGTGGTCGTACACGGCGTCGAGCGCGCGGTTCAGGTACACGTGCAGCGGCACGTATCGCGTGTCGTAACCGGGCAGCACCGTGGGCAGGCCGATGAAGCTGTCGAAGTGCTGGGCATTGGCCACCTCCACATAGCTGAGCTTGCTGGCCGCGCCCTCCACGCGCTTGTTGAGCGCGGTGTAGGGGCGCGAGGTGTGGCTCACGGGCAGCAGGGCATCGGCCCGGCCGTGCACGATGATGGCCGGCTTGCCGCGCAGGTTGCCATTGCGGCGCGTTTCATCGACACCGGCCTGCAACTTGCGCGCCGCGGCATCGCTGCCGGTGACCAGGTTGCGCAGGCACACCGCGCCCTCGGTGTTCCAGTCGAAGGAGCCGCCGTCGGCCACCGACAGGAAGTCGCGCGCAGGCCCCTGCTTGGCGCGGTTGTTGATGAGCTGCACGCCGCCCGCCGGCGGCACGCCATTGCCGGTGGCGAACATGCCGGCCAGCGCGGTGGGGGGCGCCAGCGGCGTGACGGCACCTGCGGTCGTCGCCCCCGCGTAGCTGAAGCCGCACAGGTGGTCCTGCACGCTGGCGCGCGAGAGCGAATTGGCAAAGGTCACGGCAACGGCCGGCGCCACCTCGAAGGCGGCGAGCGAGGCATGCAGGTCGTTGGACTCGGGCTCCCAGCCGTAGTCACGCAGCTTGCGCAGCGACTCCTCGGCCTGGCCCGCCGTGGTGTCGGCCGTGAGCAGGCCGCGTGCGCGCAGCGCCGCGCAGCGCCCCGGCGCGATGGGCAGGGCCGTGCCGGCAAAGCCGGCGGCAAAGGCCGCTGCATACGGGCTGGTGCTGACCGAGGGCGCCAGCGAAGCGCAGGCCTGGTACAGGTTGGCCTGGGTGGTGTAGTCGATCAGCGGGCGGCCCGTGACGGCAATCTGCGTGCTGCCGCGCTGCACCGTGACACCCGGGTTGGCGGGCAGCTCCACCGCGGGCTCGGACACGGCCACGCCGCTGATCAGGCCCTGGGTATCGAGCTCGGCCGCGGCAATCGCCGCGCCGCCGCCGTTGGAAATGCTGGACGCGATGACGATGGTGTTGCCCGGCGTCAGCGACTTGATGCGCTGGCCCGACACGGTGAGCGAGCCATAGCGCTCGTTGAGCACGTAGTAGCCGAACTCCACGGCCTGCAGCGTGGTCGTGCCCCAGTCCTTCTCGGCGTTCTGGCCCGAGTGCGCATGCTTGAAGGCGAAGCGGTTGGGCGTGGCGGCGTTGAAGGCCGCGAGCTGCGCGGGCGTGAGGTTGGCGTTGAAGGCCGCGTTCTTGCCGGCTGCCGCCGCCGTGGTGCGCGTGCCGTCGATCAGCGGCACGGTGTCGTTCTGCAGGTCGTGCGGGGCGGCGCCCGTGCCCTTGTCCGAGTAGGCCACGGCACAGCCGCGCTTGAGGCCCCACTCGCCCGTGGAAATGCCGCCGTACACGCCGCGCGAGCCCGATGCGGTGGCCGTGATCATGCACGGCCGCGCGGGGTTGAAGCTGTCGGGCACCTGCACCATCAAGGTCACGTTCTGGCGGCCGCTGCCGTCGTCGGCATAGGCGATGTACTCGGTACCGGGCACCTTGCCATCGCCCGTGGTCACGCGGCCCTGGGCGTCCACGTTGGGGCCGTACAGGGTGCCGTAGCCGCCGGCGGCGGTCATGTCCAGCATGGCGCGGTAGTTGTTGTAGATGGCGGCGCGGCGCAGCTCGGCGCCCGTGGGTTTGGTCGCATCGGCGTAGGCCGGTGGCGTGGCCGAAGCCAGGCCGCTGGCGCCCAGGCCGGCGGTGAGCAGGTCGTTGCCGGTGCCGTCGTAGCGGGTCTCGGTGATGCTGCCCAGGTAGGCCGGGCGCAGGTTGGTACCGCCGCCCGATCCGCTGTCACCGCCCCCGCCGCCACAGGCAGCGAGCACGGCGGCGGACACGGCCAGCATCGCGGTTCTTTGCGTCGTCTTTGCTTTCAGGCTTCTCATTGCGTCTGTCTCCGAGTTGTGTTTTTCTGAACTTCTGGAACGCAGCTTTACCCCGGCCGGCTTGCGGACCCGGCCCTCACGCCGCCTTGCGCGCTGCTGCCGCGCGCAGGCGCCCCACCACACCGGTGGGGAAGTAATAGACGGACAAAACGAACAGCACGCCCAGCCACAGCAGCCAGCGGTCGGGCGAGAGCAGCGCCGACAGCCAGGGCAGGCCCGAAGCGGCCTCGCTGCCAAGGCGCAGCAGGTCCTGCAGGTAGCTTTGCGCCACCAGGAACAGCACGGCACCGATGGCCGATCCGTAGATGGTGCCCATGCCGCCGATGACGACGATGAGCAGGCAATCCATCATGATCTCGAACGACAGCGAGGTGTCCGGTCCGTTGTAGCGCAGCCAGAGCGCGAGCATGGCGCCCGCGCAGCAGGCGAACAGGGCCGACAGCACGCTCGACGTGGTGCGGTACACCACCACGCGGTAGCCGATGGCCTCGGCGCGGAACTCGTTCTCGCGGATCGCCTGCAACACCCGGCCGAAGGGCGAATTCACGATGCGCAGCAGCGCCAGCACCAGCGCCACGGCCACCACGAAGAGCAGGTAGTAGCACAGCAGCCGCCCATCGAGCGTGACACCCAAAAAAGGCTCGTCGAAGGGCTCGAAGCTCGGCGACAGGATCTCGGGCACCTTGAAGGTCAGGCCGTCCTCGCCGCCCGTGATGTCCGACAGCTGCGAGGCCAGCGTCTGGAACGCGGCCGCCACGGCCAGCGTGATCATGGCGAAGAAAATGGCGCGCACGCGCAGCGAGAACAGCCCCACCGCCAGCGACAGCAGCAGCGAGAGCACCAGCGCCCCACCCAGGCCCACGGCCAGCGCCGACCAGGTCGGCCCCATGCGCGTGGTGGCCACCGCGATGCCGTAGGCCCCGATGCCGAAGAACATGGTGTGCGCAAAGCTCACGATGCCGGTGTAGCCCAGCAGCAGGTCGAAACTGGCGACCAGCACCACGAAGATCAGCACCTTGGCCGCCACGGACAGCGCCTTGACGCCAGGGAACAGGAAGGGCGCGAACGCCAGCCCCAGGAAGATGGCCACGAGGATCGCCGCCAGCACCTTGCTGCGCGGGTAGTCGCCGGAGAGAAGTCGGTTCAGCATGTCTTTGGGCTCCTCTTCAACGGTTGGCCACTGGATAGACACCCTGCGGGCGCCATAGCAGGATCGCCACCATGAGGGCGATGTTGGAGAACAGCGCCACCTTGGGCACCAGGAAGCCGGTGTAGTTGGCCATCAGCCCCACCAGCAGCGCGCCGATGAGGGCGCCGCCCGTGGACCCGAGGCCGCCGATGATGATCACGATGAAGATCAGCACGTTGACCTGGGCGCCCATCTGCGGCACCACGTTCTGCTGGTACAGGCCCCACATCACGCCGCCCAGGCCGGCCAGGGCCGAGCCCACCACGAACACGCCGATGAACAGGCGGCGGATGCGGTAGCCGAGCGACTCGACCATCTCGCGGTCCTGCACGCCGGCGCGGATCAACAGGCCCACCTTGGTGCGCGACAGCGTCCAGGCCAGCACGGCAAAGACCAAGAGGCCCACGGCCACCGCCACCAGGCGGTACTTCTCGATGGCGGCATCGCCGATGAGCAGCGAGCCACGCATGCCCTGGGGCAGCGGCAGCGGGATCTGCTGCGGGCCCCAGATGACCTTGATCAGCTCTTCGCCGATGATCATGCCGCCCATGGTGATGAGAATCTGCTTCAAGTGCTGGCCGTACACCGGCCGCACGATGAAGCGCTCGAACGCCAGGCCCACGGCACCCGCCACGGCCATGGCCACCAGCATGGCCGGCAGCACCGCGACCAGGTTGCGCCACAGCTGGTCGGAGCCCGTCCAGTCGCCCATGGCACCCAGCACGCTGGTGGCCACGAAGGCACCGAGCGCGATGAACACACCATGGCCGAAGTTGAGCACGTCCATCAGGCCGAACACGAGCGTGAGGCCCGAGGCGATGATGAAGATGATCATGCCCATGGCCAGCCCCGCCACCGTGAGCGTGAGCCAGGTGCTGGGCGAGCCGATGAAGGGCAGCACCAGCAGCGCCAGCGCCGGCACCAGGGCCAGCGGCTTCCAGTCGAAGTCGCGCAGGAGGGACGTCTTGGCAGCGCTTGCGGCCGCCGTCGTCGTTGTCGTCGTGGTGCTCATAGTGCCAACCCCAGCAGCGATCGCTGCAATGCCTCGTCCTCGGCCAATGCGGCCATGCTGCCCGCATGCACCACCTTGCCGTTGTCCATCACGGCCACGGTGTCACCGAGCCGCTTGGCGAAATTGATGTTCTGCTCGACGAGCAGAATGGTCACGCCGCTCTTCTTGAGCTGGTCGAAGGCGTCGATCATGTTGTTGATGATGGCCGGCGCCAGGCCCTTGCTGGGCTCGTCCACGATGAGCAGGTCGCGCGGCTCGACGATGGCGCGGCTCACGGCCACCATCTGTTTTTGCCCGCCCGAGAGCTTGCCGGCCGGGTGGTTCCAGAACTTCTCCACCGCAGGGAAGAGCTTGAAGATCCATTCGAGCCGCGAGCTGTCCATCTGCGCCGCGTTCTTGGCCCCGCGCGCGGCCAGCAGCATGTTCTCCTTGACCGTGAGGTCGGCGAAGATGCCCATGTTCTCGGGCACATAGGCGATGTTCATGCCGGCGATCTGCGGGGTGTTGAGTGCCGTGATGTCCTTGCCACCGAAGTGGATCGTGCCCTGCGAGGCGTGCCACAGGCCCATGACGGTGCGCAGCGTGGTGGTCTTGCCCGCGCCGTTGCGGCCCAGCAGCATGGTGAGCTGGCCCTTGGGCACAGCGAGATCCACGCCGTGCAGGATGTGGTACGCCCCGATGTGGGTGTGCACACCCTTGAGTTCGAGCAGGTTGTTGCTGTTCGTGGTCATGCCGTGGCCTCCTTGCCGGACTCTTTGGAGACACCCAGGTAGGCTTCCTGCACCACGGGCGAGGCGATCACCTCAGCGGGCACGCCGTCGGCCACCAGGGTGCCGTTGGTCAGTACGATGATGCGGTCGGCCAGCTCGCGCACCACGTCCATCTTGTGCTCCACCAGGAGGATGATCTTGGTCTTGTCCTTCTTGAGTTCGCGGATCAGGTTCAGGATCACGGGCGCCTCGTCGTGGCTCATGCCGGCCGTGGGCTCATCGAACATGTAGACCTGCGGCTCCAGCGCCATGAGCAGCGCCACCTCGAGCTTGCGCTGGTCGCCGTGCGGCAGGCTGGCCACGGGCGTGTCCTGCCGATCGAGCATGGCCACCGCCTGCAGGATGGCGCGGGCGCGCTCCGTCAGGCCACGGTGGTCGCTCCAGATGCTCCACAGGTTCAGCCCCCGGCGGTGCTTGCCCTCCTGCGTGGCCTGCACGGCCAGGCGCACGTTCTCCAGCACGCTGAGGTTGGGAAACAGGTTGGTGAGCTGGAAGGCACGCCCCAGGCCCGCATGCGTGCGCGCCGAGACCGATTGGCCCGTAAGGTCCTGCCCGCCCAGGGTGACGCTGCCCGCGCTGGCGCGCAGTTGCCCCGAGATGAGGTTGAAGTACGTGGTCTTGCCCGCGCCGTTGGGGCCCACGATAGCGGTCAGCGTGCCCGGCTCGAAGGAGCAGGTCACGGCGTTGACCGCCACGTGGCCGCCGAAGCGGATGGTCAAGTCCTTGGTGGCCAAGGTGCTCATGGGAGGTGCTTCACTTTCACGGTCGTCGTCTTTCAGGGGTACCGGGCGCCCTGCCCTCTTGCAGGCAGGAACCCCGGCGTTCAGCGCATTGTCAGGGGCAGGTGCCGATGACGTAGTAGTTCGGACTGGTCTGCTTCAACGTGGTCGTCACGAACACGTTCCACAGGCCCATGTTCTGATTGGAGCCCTTGGCATAGGTGTAGCCGCCGGTCTGCGTGGCGCGGCCGGCCTGCACATGCGCGTAGTTGGTGGCCGTGGTGCAGGTGGCCGTGCCGCCCGAGCCCGCCAGCGTGGTGCCCGAAGCGGCCGCCGATGCGGCGCCCTCGGCACCGTTGGCGTCGGCGGCGCGCACCGTCCAGCTGTAGCTGGTGGAGGCGGCCAGGCCGGTGTCGGTGTAGCTCGTGCCGCTCACCGGCAGGGCGTTGACCTTGTTGGTGTTGCGGTACACGTTGTAGCTGGCCGCGCCCGAGACGGCACCCCAGCCCACCACCATGGAGCTGGCCGTGGCGCCCGAGGTGTTCACGCCCGTGGGGGCCGGCAGTGCGGGGTTCGTGGGCGGGTTGGTCGTGCCGCCACCGCTGCTGATCTGGTCCACCATGGCCTTGATGGCCACCATCTGCGGGCCCGACTTCTTGGCGTAGTTGGCGTTGTCATAACCCCACCAGTCAAAGCAGCTGTTGGTGGCCGCCGTGCTGGTCTGCGGGTAGAGCATCACGATGTGGTTGCTGTCGGCCCAGCGGTTGTAGCCGGTGTTGCGCACGTACTGCTGCTGCACATCGCTGATGTTCTGCTTGCAGCCGTGCAGCACCACGTGCAGCCGGCAGGTGGCGCTGCCGCCGGCCTGGCAGGCCTGCGGGATGTAGGCCCAGCCGGTGGTGGCCATGCCGTGGTTGGTGATGAACTGGTTCTGGTTGAACTCGACGTAGTTGCCTGCCGGCAGCGTGGCGTTGTTGCGCGGGTTCAGCGTGCCGTACAGGTGCTGCAGCATGGCGCCGGCCAGGTCGAAGTTGCAGTCGCTGATATAGGGCGCGCCCTTGGTGGAGCAGCCGTTGCCGTAGTCGTCGGTGACCATGGCGTGCTCGGCCGCGATGTCCTTCTTGTAGACCACGTTGGCGGCCGGCACGAAGCTGTTGTAGTAGGTGCGCAGCGCGTCCATCACGCCGGGCTTGACCACGCTGTCCAGCGTGCCCGAGAACAGGTAGACCTTGGACGCCTGCAGGTTGGCCACCGGGTCGATCAGCCCCTGGCTGGCCCAGGTGTTGGTGGTACTCACCAGCGTGCTGGTGGGGATGCCCGCGGGGCTGGCCATGCAGCGCCCGGTGGCGTTGACGATGGAGCCCTCGGCGCAATAGAAGGGCCCGCCCGCGACCACGCCCGCGCCCTTGGCGAAGGTGGCCGAGTAGGCCATGTGCAGTTGCACGGCCATGAAGCCGCCGGCCGACAGGCCCGACACGGTGGTCTGCGTGGCGTCGATCTTGAGCGCGGGGAGGTTGACGGCAGCGGATGCGCCACCGGCAGCACACAGTACCAATGCAGCACTTGCTGCGGCCGCCCGGATGAAATTGAAAGCCATGTTGTCTTGTCTCCAAATAATTTTGAAAAAAGTCTGACCCAGCCCCCGTGTCAACCCGGGAGTTCATGCATCAATTCACTGGAAAAAAAGGGGCGGCCGCCCCTGCGGGATGGATCCTCGGCGAAAGGGCGATTGCCCTTTCGCCAAGGCCACGCGAACCGGTTTATCGCTGGTTGCGAATCGGCACTTGCATCTCTTCAGGCTTGATCTCGCGCACCAGCTCGGGCACGCCCCAGGCGAAGGCCGGGTCCACCTTGATCTTGAAGTGGTACATGCTCTGCATGGCCTGGTGGTCTTCCTTGCGGAAGGTCATCTTGCCCTTGGGCGTCTCGAAGCTCATGCCCTCCATGGTCTTGATGAGCTTGTTGGTGTTGGTGTCGCCGTTCGTGGCCTTGAGGGCGGTGACCAGGGCCATGGCCGAGCTGAAGCCACCCGCGGTGAAGAAGTCCGGCGGGGTCTTGAACTCCTTGTAGTGCGCAGCCACCAGGGCTTCGTTCACGGGGTTCTTGGGGATGCCAAAGTAGTAGTACGTGGCGCCTTCCATGCCGGGGAAGTTCTTGTACGCGGCCATGGCGGGCAAGATGTTGCCGCCCGTGGCGATCTCGATGCCGTAGCGCTTCAAGTCCAGGTCGGCGATCTTGAAGGGGTTGCCGGCGCCGGCCCAGATGATGAAGATGACCTTGCGGCCGGGCACGTCCTTGAGCTTGTCGATCAGGCGCTGGGCACCGGCCGTGAAGTCGGTGGTGGTCGTGGGCAGGTACTCCTCGTGCACCAGCTTGGCGTTCTTGAGCGCATCCTTGAAGGCCTTCACGCCGTCACGGCCGAAGGCGTAGTCCTGGGCCAAGGTGGCCACGGTCACGCCGGCCTTGTCGATGGCCACGGCGTTGGAGATGGCGTCCTGGCTGCTGTTGCGGCCGGTGCGGAAGATGTACTTGTTCCACTTGTCGCCGGTGATGGCATCGGCCACGGCAGGCTCCACCAGCAGGATCTTCTTGTACTCCTCGGCCACGGGCAGCAGGGCCAGCGCCACGCCCGAGGAGGTGGGGCCGACGGCGATGTCGGCCTTGTCGTCCGAGTAGGCCGAGGCCAGCAGGCTCTTGCCCAAGTCCGGCTTGCCCTGGTCGTCCTTCTCGATCACGACGAGCTTCTTGCCGTTGACGGCCATGGTGCCGCCGGTGGCGTAGTTCAGGCCCATCAACAGGCCGGTCTGGGTCTGCTTGCCGTAGGCTTCGAGCGGGCCGGTCTTGCTGTAGATGTGGGCGATGCGGATCTCGCCGGACTGGGCGAACGCGGGGGCGGAAAGCGTGGCTGCGGCGGTAACGGCGGCAGTGGCGAGGGCGACCAGGGTGCGACGGTGCATGGCGATGTCTCCTTGTAGTGATGCCTGAACATTGCACAGTTCGTGCCAACGCACAAACCGTTGATTTCTATGAAACTTTTGCTGACACCTCGGCAACAGTGTTCAATTTCAATACATCTATTTTGTCTGAATTTCAGACATTTGCCTGAAATTTATTCAGGGTTTTCCAGACGTCCGTAGAGCGTGGCGCGCGAGATGCCGAGCTGCCGCGCGGTGGCCAGCTTGTTGCCGCCGTGGGCCTTCATCGCGGCATGGATGGCGCGCTGCTCCAGCTCCGCCACCTGCTCGGCCAGGGGGCGCAGGTAGCGCGATTCGTCCTCGGCCTCGACCACCACGGCAGTGGTGTCCTGCACCGGGGCGGCGGGCTCCACGCCGGCCTCGCGCAGGATGCGCTCGAGTTGCGCCGCGTCGATGGACTGCCCCTCGCTGCGCATCACGGCCTGCTCGATCACGTTGCGCAGCTCGCGGATGTTGCCGCGCCAGGGCTGCCCGGCCAGCAGGGCCATGGCATCGGGCAGCAGCTCGGGTGGCGGCGTGCCGTTGCGCAGGGCGAGGTCGTCGCCCAGCGATTCGACCAGTGCCGGGATGTCGCTGCGCCGCGCGCGCAGCGGCGGCACGCGCACCGGCAGCACATGCAGGCGGTAGAACAGATCCTCGCGAAAGCGCCCCTCGCGCACCTGGGCCGCCAGGTCGCGCGAGGTGGCCGCGAGGATGCGCACGTTGAACGGCACCAGCTTGTTCGAGCCCAGCGGCTCGATCTCGCCCTCCTGCAGCGCGCGCAGCAGCTTGGCCTGCAGGCTTTGCGGCATGTCGCCGATCTCGTCGAGGAACAGCGTGCCGCCGTCGGCCAGCTTGAACTTGCCGTCGCGCCCCTTGGCCGATGCACCGGTGTAGGCGCCGGGCGCCACGCCAAAGAACTCGGCCTCCAGCAGCGTGTCGGGCACGGCGGCGATGTTCACGCTCACGAAGGGGCCGCCGGCACGGCTCGATGCCGCGTGGATGGCATGGGCCAGCAGCTCCTTGCCCGTGCCCGTCTCGCCCAGCAGCAGCACCGGGCTGCTCGATTGGGCGGCACGGCGCGCCTGGCGCTTGACCTCGGCCGCGGCCGGGCTCGAGCCGATGAAGCTGGCAAAGGTGTACTTGGAGCGCCGCTCGCCATCGCCGGCCACGGCCAGGCTGCGCCGGCGCTGGCTGGCCAGCTCGCGCCGCGCATCATCGAGGTCGCGCTGCAGCAGCGCGAACTTGCTGATCAGCGGCTGCAGCGTGGTCTCGGGGTGGTCGAAGAGCACGATGCCGATGGCACCGATGACGCTGCCCGCGTCGTCGCGCAGCGGGATGCGGCTGACCACGAAGGTGCCGGCCTTGTTGGTGAGCAGGTCGATCAGCACCGGGTTGCCGGTCTCCAGCACGCGGCGCATGCCGGTGTTGGGGATCACCTCCTCGACCATGCGGCCCAGGAACTGGTCCAGCGACGTGAAGCCCAGGTCGGGCAGGAAGCGCTGGTAGCCCTCGTTGACCCAGACGATGCGCCCGCTCAGGTCCACCAGGAACATGCCCTGGCTGACGCTGGAGAACAGGTGGAACATGGACCGCGCCGCGAGTTCGAGGATGCCCTGGGCATCCAGCGGCAGTGCGGGGGCGTCGTCGATGAGCGGGGGCATGTGCGGATGGTAGCAAGCCCGCCACCCGCCCCGGGTCAATCCGCCGTGGCCGGTGCCTGCAGGCCGCTCACCGCGCGCAGGCCGCGCGCCATGCGCAGCACCACCACGGGCTTTGCCGCTTCTGCCGCGCCGGCACCGAGCGGCTGGTCCACCAGGATGCAGGGCTTGCCGGTGCGCCGGCAATGCTCCTGCACGCGCCAGTACTCGTCGTGGCTGATGCAGCCCGTCTGGCAGATCACGAGGTCGGCCGCCGCCAGGCTCGAATCGAGCGCTGGCGGTGCCGGGGCCAGGGCCTCGGGGGCGGCCTGCGCCTGTTGCTTCACGTCTGCCGCAGCCACGGCCTGCAGGCGCCAGCGCAGGCACTCGCGCGAGAGGCTGGTGATGCGCTCGGCCAGTGCCGCGATGTGGCGCGCCATGTCACGCCGGCGCGTCAAGCCCGGCTGCGAGGCCTGCAGCTGCAGCAGCTCTTCCTGCGCCAGGGCCAGCCGCGTGTCGCGCACCACCACGGCCGCGCGCGGGCGCACCACCTCGGCCCGCAGTTGCTCAAGCTCGCCCGCCTGCTGGGCCAGGGCGTCGCTGCAACGCGTCTGCGCCTCCCCCAGTTGGCGGCACAGCACCAGGAACTCTTCGGACAGGGTATGCATGCACCATCCTCGATAATAAGAATGATTCGCATTTTATGGTATGATTTGCCCGTCTGAGCAAGCTACCTGGTGGGGGGCACCCAAGGAAGCGAGTCCTGGGTGCCTGGCTTGCGAAGTTTGCTGGGCGGGCAAGGTCGGGGCGTACCCAGGATCATCCAAGTACGCCAGGGCCTGCCCGCCGCCCCTGCAAACCATGGACCACAGCGGTCACGCCGCCGTGCACAGGATCACCTGCTGGCCTTCTCTGCCGAGCGCAGGGCGATGCAGTTGCCCTCCATGTCACCGACTTCCGCGACGCATCCAAAGCTGCCGACCTCGGTCACGGGGTACAGCACCACGCCCCCAGCCTCCACCGCCCGGCACAGCGCGGCATGGATGTCCGGCACATGGAAATAGATGCGGGCGCCCGCGCGGCCAGGCACGTAGCTCTCCCCTCGGGCCAGCGCACCGCCCGCGCCGCGGCCTTCCTCGGCATGGGGAAAGAACGCCATCTCGTTGCCGTCCACGCTCGCCTGCTCGAACTCGCACCCAACAGAGCCCGATAAAAACCCATGGCCCGCGCCAGGTCGTGCACCGGGATCTCGAAGTAGGACACGGGATTCATCAGGCGGCTCCATCGGTGCTCTCAAAACGGGAAGCGTACCGCGCCTGCGCAGGCGCAGGCGGCCAAAGCCCCACGCTGCAAGCATAGCGCCCGGGTGATTGCGGGCCTCGGGCCTGTGGGTTCAGGGATTGCTGCGGTTGATGAAGTTGTCGGGGCCACGGCCGCCCAGCCTGGGCAACGGCCCGCCCGGGGAGTGGGCAAACTCCGGCGGCTTGCGGGCCACGATGAAGAGCCGGATGTCCTTGCCCCGGGTACCGTGCCGTTCGACGGAAACGATGTCCAGGCCCTGCCGGGTCATGGCCGCATGCAGCCCGGGCCCCTCGAAGTTCAGCACGGCGGGTGCCTTGCCGATGGCCCGCATCAACGGCAGCGCGAGCCAGGGAATGAGCGGGTTCATCTCGCCGATGCAGGGTGTCTTGGAGATCAGCAAACCGCCCGGGCGCAGCGCCTGCACCGCCAGTTGCAGCGTGTGGTCGAGGTCGCTCACCAGGTGCAGCATGTTGAAGGCCAGCACCACGTCGTAAGCCTCCTTGCCGCACACCGGCACATCCGCGTCGGCCACCGCAAAGCTCAGCTGCGGCACCGGCTGGGCCGCCAGCTTGCCCTGGGCAATGGCGATCATGCCGGCAGAAACGTCGGTCGCCAGCAGGCGCCGGGTGAAGGGAGCCAGGCGCAGCGCGGTGGTGCCCGTGCCGCAGCCGATCTCCAGCACCTCCTGCTCTGCGGACAGCAGCGCCTGCACGCGCTGCAGCGTGGCCTCGTAGCCCGGCATGTCGGCTATCGGATCGGCCGCGTACTTGGGCGCGATGCGGTCCCAGAAAAGGGCCTTGCGGACAGTGGCGCCACCCGCCTGTGGGAGCACGGATGCATCGGTGGGTACGGGAGAGGTGGTGGTCGGCATGGGGTGGGACAACGTCGGTGCAATGGACAGCGACCGATGCTATCCATGCACCGCGCCCCAGGGAACTGTCAGAAATTGCAGTGAACATATACATTTATGCATGGATAAACTCGACTGGAACCAGCTTCGGGCGTTTCTGGAAACCGCCGAAACCGGCTCGCTCTCGGCCGCTGCGCGCAAGCTGGGCCTGACCCAGCCCACGCTGAGCCGCCAGGTCGCGGCCATCGAACAGCGCATGGGCGTGACCCTGTTCGAGCGCGTGGGCAAGGCCATGGCATTGACCCCCACGGGCATGGACCTGCTGGAGCACGCCCGCGCCATGGGCGCCGCGGCCCAGGCCCTGGGCGTGGCGGCCAGCGGGCGCTCGCAGGAGGTGGGCGGGGTGGTGTCGGTCTCGGCCACCGACGCCGTGGCCTTCTACCTGCTGCCCCCCCTGGTACGGCAGTTGCGCGAAAAGGAACCGGGCATTGCCGTCGAGGTGATCTCGTCCAATGCGCTGAGCGACCTGCTGCGCCGTGAGGCCGACATTGCCATTCGCCACGTGAAGCCGGAGCAGCCGGAACTGATCGCCCGGCTGATCCGCGAGACGTCGGCCAGCTTCTATGCCTCCAAGGATTGGGTGAAGGTCCATGGCCACCCGCGCAGCGCCGAAGACGCGACCCACCTGCCCTTCGTGGGCTCGGACCGCTCGGGCCAGTACCTGGGCTACCTGCGCCAGCACGGCCTGCCCCTGAGCGAGGCCAATTTCAGCTGCTACTCCGACCACTCGGTGGCCCACTGGGGTCTGGTATGCCAGGGCATGGGCATCGGCGCCATGATGGACGAGATCGCCCACGCCACCCCGGGCATCGTGCGCGTGCTCGACGACGTGCCGCCCGTGATCTTCCCAATCTGGCTGGTCACCCACCGCGAACTGCGCACGGCGCGGCGCATCCGGGTCGTCTTCGAGGCGCTGGCGCAGGGCCTGCAGGCAGGATGAAGCAGCCCGCAGGCGCGCGCAAGTCCACTGAAAAAAGGGCGGCACTGCAGAAACTGCCGTGCCGCCCCAACTACCCAAAACAGTGTGCGGCCTCAGCCCGCGGCCGTGACCCCTTCGGCCGCCGCCTTGCGCGCGGCCCAGCGGCGCGCCACGCGCGGCAGGATCAGCACAGCCAGCACGATGACCATCAGGGTCAGCGAGCCCGGGCGCTCCAGGAAGATGGTCCACTTGCCTTCGCCGATGGCGACGGCATTGCGCATCTGCGCCTCGGCCAGGGGGCCGAGGATCATGCCCACGACCACCGGGGCCGAGGGTATGTCGAAGCGGCGCATGACCACACCCAGGAGGCCGATGGCATACAGCAGCACCAGGTCGAACGCGCTCTGGCGCATGCCGTACACGCCCAGAGTGGCAAACACCAGGATGCCCGCGTACAGGTAGGACTTGGGGATCTTGAGCAGCTTGACCCACAGGCCCACGAGCGGCAGATTCAGGATCAGCAGCATGACGTTGCCGATGTACATCGAGGCGATCAGCGCCCAGACCAGCGCACCGTTGCTGCTGAACAGCTGCGGGCCGGGCTGGATGCCATAGTTCTGGAACGCGCCCAGCAGGATGGCCGTGGTGTTCGACGTGGGGATGCCCAGCGTGAGCAGCGGGATCAGCGTGGCCGTGATGGCCGCGTTGTTGGCTGCCTCGGGGCCGGCCACGCCTTCGATGGCGCCGGTGGTGCCGAACTCTTCCTTGTGCTTGCTCAGCTTCTTCTCGGCCGCATAGCTCAGGAAGGTCGGGATCTCGCTGCCGCCCGCGGGCACGGTGCCGAAGGGGAAGCCGATGGCCGTGGCGCGCAGCCAGGCGGGCCAGGAACGGCGCCATTCCTGCTTGGTCATGTGCGTGCTGGTCAGCTTGTTCTGCGACTCTTCGGTCTTGCCCTCGTACATCACGTTGTACAGGGCCTCGCCCACGGCGAACAGGCCCACGGCGATCAGCACCACCTCGATGCCGTCCATCAGCTCGGGCACACCGAAGGTGTAGCGCGCCTGGGCGGTGAGCTGGTCGATGCCGATCAGACCCAGCGCCAGGCCCAGGAACAGCGCCAGCATGCCGCGCAGCGTGCTCTTGCCCAGCACCGCGCTCACCGTGGTGAAGGCCAGCACCATGAGCATGAAGTACTCGGGCGGCCCCAGGCGCACGGCGTACTCGGCCACGAGGGGCGCGAAGAAGGTCACCAGCACGGTGGCGATGGTGCCCGCCACGAAGGAGCCGATGGCCGCCGTGGCCAGCGCCGCGCCGGCGCGGCCGTTCTTGGCCATCTTGTTGCCCTCCATGGCGGTCACCATGGAGCCCGCCTCACCGGGCGTGTTGAGCAGGATGGAGGTGGTCGAGCCGCCGTACATGGCGCCGTAGTAAATGCCCGCGAAGAAGATCATCGAGGCGGTGGCTTCCACCTTGACGGTGATGGGCAGCAGCATGGCCACAGCCACGGCGGGGCCGATGCCGGGCAGCACGCCCACGGCGGTGCCGATGACACAGCCGATGAAGGCCCACATCAGGTTGATGGGGGTGGCTGCAGTGACGAAGCCCTGCAGCAGGAGGTTCCAGGTTTCCATGGTGTCGCGCGGGCTTTACAGCCACCCCGTGTTCGTGAGGCCGGGCAGGTTGATCGCCAGCAGTTGGGTAAACATCCAGAACACCGGCGCAGCCACGGCCACACCGATGAACAGGTCCTTGATCCAGGCCTTGGGGCCCAGGTCGAGCTTGCCCTCGGAGCTCTTGAAACCGCGCACCGCCAGCACGAAGCACAGCGCGCAGCTCAGGATGAAGCCCAAGGTGGTGATCAGCATGGCGTTGAGCAGCAGTCCGGCCGAGACCCAGACGAAGCCCTTCCAGTGGGCGCTGTCATCGCCAGACGCCTCTTCCAGGTCACGAAAGCCGCCCGTGCGGGCGTGGATGATGGCCAGCACCCCGCAGACGATGAGCACGATGGCCACCACCCAGGGGAAGAAGTTGGGGCCCACGCCGCCATAGCCCGCCTCGGAGCTGATGGAGGTGGCGCCCCAGGCCAGCAGGCAGCCCAGCAGCAGGGTGCCGGCGCCCACCACGGTCTGCAGGGCCGTGGAGCGAGAGGAATGTTGTGTCATGTTTTTATCCCGCAAGGAAGAGCGGCGCGCAGAGGACTGTTGCCAGCACCGTATTGCGCGCCGCCCGGAGGGTGCGACGATGGGCTTGCGCCGGGCTCTGGGCCCGGCGTCAGATCATGCCGGACTTGACCATCGTGGCGCGCAGGCTGGCGAACTCGGCATCCACGAAGTTGGCGAACTCGTCGCCGGCCAGCCATGCAGGCGTCCAGCCGTTCTTCTCCATCGCGTCCTGCCAGGACTTGTGCTTGTAGGTCTTGGACAGCGCGTCGATCAGGTCCTTGCGCTGCTCGGCGGTGATGCCGGCCGCGCCATACACGCCGCGCCAGTTGCCGATCTCGACGTTGATGCCCTGCTCCTTGAGCGTGGGCACGTTCACGCCCTTCAGGCGCGTGGCCGAGGTCACGCCCACGGCGCGCATCTTGCCAGCCGTGATGTACTCTGCAAACTCGCTGTAGCCGCTGCCGCCCACGGTGACGTTGCCGCCCAGGATGGCGGCGGTGGCCTCACCGCCCCCACGGAAGGCCACGTAGTTGATCTTGGCCGGGTCCACACCCACTTCGCGGGCGATCATGGCGGCCGCGATGTGCTCGGTGGATCCGCGCGAACCGCCGCCCCACTTCACGCTGCCGGGGTCCTTCTTGAGCTGGTCGACCACGTCCTTCATGGTCTTGAAGGGCGAGTTGGCAGGCAGCACGAACACGTTGTACTCGCTGCTCAGGCGCACCAGCGGCGTCACCTTGTCCAGGCCCACCGGCGGCTTGCCGGTGATGATGCCGCCCAGCATCACGGCGCCCATGGTCATCAGCGAATTGGGGTCGCCCTTGCTGGCGTTGGCGAACTGCGCCAGGCCGATGGCACCGGCTGCGCCGCCCTTGTTGTCATAGGTCACCGAGTTGGCCACGCCGGCATCCTGCATGGCCTTGCCCAGTGCACGGCCCGTGGTGTCCCAGCCGCCACCGGGGTTGGCAGGGATCATCATCTTGATGGCTGCAGCGGCCTGGGCGGTCAGCGGCAAGGCACCGGCTGCCGCCATGGCGGCCAGGGACTTGAGGAAGGTATCGCGACGCATCGTTGTCTCCTTGAATGATTGGCGAACCTGTCGATGATGCGCGCCCTGCCTGTCAAACGGCTGTCCTTGGCCCTAGGGAAAACACTAGGTAACCAAAGGCTGCATGCCGCCGGCGCCTGCGGGGAAGACATGAAAGCCGAGAACCGTGCACAGCCCCTCCCACAGTGATATGGTCCCGCGCATGAAATTGCTGCTTGTCGAAGACGATCCCACCATGCAGGCCACGCTGCACCGGGCACTGAGCCGCCGCGGCATGGAGGTGACGCCCGTGGGCGATGGCCGCGCCGCGCTGGCGCAGTGGGCGGCCCAGCCGCCCGATGCGGTGGTGCTGGACCTGACCCTGCCCGGCCTCGACGGCCTGCAGGTGCTGCAGCAGGCGCGCACGCGCGGCCTGCGCACGCCGGTGATCATCCTCACCGCGCGCGGCACCGTGGGCGACCGCATCATGGGCCTGAACTCGGGCGCCGACGACTACCTGCCCAAGCCCTTCGACCTCGACGAACTCGAGGCCCGCCTGCGCGCCCTGGTGCGGCGCAGCGCCGACCCGGTGGCCAGCAATGCCCTGCCGCCCAGCGTGCAGCAGATCGGCGCCATCCGCTACGACACCAACAGCGGCGCCATCTACCTGAACGGCGAGGTGATGGAATTCACCCCGCGCGAGCTGGCGCTGATGCATGCGCTGCTGGCCCAGCCCGGCCATGCGGTGACCAAGGAGCGGCTCTACGAGCTGGTGTTCCCGGGCCAGCTCGACGTGCAGTACGAGGCCATCGAGGTCGTGGTGTACCGGCTGCGCAAGAAGCTCGCGGGCACCGGCCTCACGCTCATGACGCTGCGCGGCCTGGGCTACCTGCTGCGGACGGATGCATGAGGAAGACGCCCCCGGGCGAGCCCCGCACGCCCCCCACGCCACGGCCCCACTCGCTGCGCCGCCGGCTGCTGCTGGGCATCCTGCTGCCGGTGGTGGTGTTCATCACCTACAACACCATCAGCGCCTACCAGCAGACCCTGGCCTCGCTGAACACCGCCTACGACCGCACGCTGCTGGCATCGGCCAAGAGCATCAGCGAGCAGCTGGACGTGACCGGCTACGAGGAGGCGGCGCACCTGCGCGCCATCGTGCCCTACTCGGCGCTCGAGGCCTTCGAGGCGGACAACAAGAGCCGCATGTACTACCGCGTCTCCAACCTGCAGGGCGACCTGATTTCGGGCTTTGACGAGCTGCCGCTGTGGAAGGGCACCATCCCCGCGCGCCCACCCTATGCGGCGCTGGTGGATTTCTACGACGACACCTTCCGCGGCCTGCCGGTGCGCGTGGCCGTGCTGCTGCAGCCGGTGGCCAGCTCCAGCGGGCGCGCCATGGCCGTGATCCAGGTGGCCGAGACGCTGGAGGTGCGCGAGGCGCTGGCGCTGCAGAACCTGCGCAACACCCTGCTGCGCCAGGCCCTGCTGATCGCCGTGATCGGCATCACGGTGGTGCTCGTGGTGCAGCGCGCCACCCAGCCCGTGCGCCAGCTCAGCCAGGAGCTGCAGGCCCGCCAGGAAGGCGACCTGAGCCCCATCACCGCGCCCGCTGCGCCGCGCGAGCTCCAGCCCCTGATCGAAGGCACGAACGAATTCCTGCAGCGCCTGCGCCACCTGCTGCGCCACCAGAAGCGCTTCGTGCGCGACGCCTCGCACCAGCTGCGCACGCCGCTGGCGGTGCTCAAGACCCAGGTGCAGTCGGCCCTGCGCGGCGACATGCCGGCCGAGCAGGCGCTGCACGAGATCCGCGACACCGTGGACCGCGCCACCCAGCTGGCCAACCAGATGCTGGCCCTGGCCAAGGTGGAGCAATTGCGCCAGCAGAGCGCACCGCCCGTGACGCGCTTCGACGAGATCCTGCGGGGCGTGGCGCTCGACATCTCGCCCCTGATCGCCCAGCGCGACCTGGACTTCGGCATCCACACCGATGCCGCACCCATCCAGGCGCACGAGTGGATGCTGCGCGAGCTGACGCGCAACCTGCTGCACAACGCCGTGCGCCACGCCCCGCCGGGCAGCGAACTGTCGGTGGAGCTGCGCACCGATGGCCGCCACGCGGCCCTGACCGTGAGCGACCACGGCCCCGGCATCGACGATGAACTGGCGCTGCGCCTGTTCCAGCCGTTCTCGGCCGGCGACGTGCGCACCGGCAGCGGCCTGGGCCTGGCCATCTGCCAGGAGATCGTGCAGGCGCTCGGCGGCACCATATCGCTGGCCAACCGCACCCAGGCCGGCCGCGTGCTCGGGCTCGATGCCGTGGTGCGGCTGCCACTGTCCACGGCGGCAGACACCACCACCGGCATCGCGGGCATGGCGGACGGGGCACAATCGCCAGGATGACCTCCACCGAGACGATGCGCCTGGACAAGTGGCTCTGGTGCGCCCGCTTTTACAAGACCCGTGGCCTGGCCACCGACGAGATCGGCAAAGGCCGCGTCACCGTCAACGGCCAGGCCGCCAAGCCCGCGCGCGATGTGCGCCCGGGTGACACCGTGGCCCTGCGCCAGGGCCCCGTGGCCCGCACCGTGACCGTGCGCGCCCTGAGCGGCATGCGCGGCCCCGCGCCCGTGGCGCAGCTGCTGTACGAAGAGACCGCCGAGAGCATTGCCGCCCGCGAAGCCGCGGCCGAGCAGCGCCGCCTGGCCCCCGAGCCCGCCGCCACCCTGCAGGAAGGCCGGCCCACCAAGCGCGACCGGCGCGACATCGAGCGCGCCACCGGCCGGGTCGCCGCGCCGGGCTGGGACAGCCGCTGGAGCGCCTCGATCGACGAGTGATACGGATTTGCCTTCAACCGTCTAACGTCGTTGGTTCGCCTTGCCGTGCTACAGCACTGTCTGCGGCTCCCGCCTAGTTATACGATCGAATGCAAATCCGTATGGGCTCCGCCCCACGCTACGCGGCCACGCTCTGCGCGGGCGCCAGCGCGCCCAGGTAGCTGCGCACCGCAGGCTCCCGGGCCAGGGTGTCGAAGTCCGGCGCCTGGCTGACCACGCCCTTGTTCACGAAGAGGAAGCGCTCGCAGCTCTGGCGCAGGATGTCCACGTGGTAGGGCTCGTTCGGGTGCAGGCACAAAAAGACCAGCTTGCCCTTGCCGCGCAGCGTGGCGAAGAAGTCGAGCATGAAGCCGATGTAGCCGTCCTGCGTGTTGAACTGCGGCTCGTCGAACAGGTGCACCAGCGGCGAATCGGTGGCCGCATGCTGCAGCAGGAAGTTGGGCTTGCCGCGCTGAAACGAGCGCACCTGGTAGGACTGGTGGTAGTGGATGGCCAGGCGGTCGCGCTCGCGCGTGCGCACCTGGTGGATGTCCTGGCCGTTCACCAGCACCCGCCCCGCCGTGGGCCGGTTGCTGCCGGTGATCAGCTCGAACAGGGTGGTCTTGCCCGAGCCATTGGGGCCCATCACGCCCACGACCTGCGGGCGATCGACGACGAAGTCGGCCGCCAGCGAGAAGGTGCGCTGGCGGTTCAGCAGGCCACGCGTGTAGTCCTTGGCCAGGCGGTCCACGTGCAAGAGCGGTGCAGCAGCAGCAACCATCGTCATACCCCCAGAAGCTGCATGCGCAGCGCAGCGTTGTCCAGCAGTTCGCGGGCCGGGCCCTCGTGCACGATGCTGCCGCCACCCATCACGTAGGCGCGGTCGGCCACCTGCAGCGCGCTCTGCACGTTCTGCTCCACCACCAGCACGGCAATGCCCTCGCGCTTGAGCCGTGCAATGGTCTTCATCACGTCCTGCACCACCTTGGGCGCCAGGCCCTGGCTGGGTTCGTCGAACAGCACCAGCCCGGGCGATCCCAGCAGCGCGCGCGAGATGGCCACCATCTGCATCTCCCCACCCGAGAGGTTTTCGCACTCGCGGTGCATGAGGTACTCCATGGCGCTGAAGATCTCGAAGCACTCCTTCTCGTTCCAGGCGCGAAAGCGCGTCTTCTTGCGCGCGATGGCCAGGTTTCGCGCCACCGTCAGCGTCGGGAAGATGCGCCGGTCGTCCGGCACCCAGCCGATGCCGCTCCGGGCGATCTCGTGCGTGGCCTCGTGCGTCACATCGCGTCCATCGAAGGCCACGCTGCCGCTTCTCGCGGGCGTGAGGCCCAGGATGGTGCGCAGCGTGGTCGTCTTGCCCGCGCCGTTGGGGCCCAGCAGCGCGACGACCTCGCCCGGGCCGACCTCCAGCGACACGTTGAACAGCACCTGCGTCTCGGCATAGAAGGTGTTCACGCCCTGCAGCGACAGCATGGCCGGTGCCGGTGATGGATGTTGCAGAACCGCGCTCATGCTGCCAGGGCCCCGAGGTTGGAGCGCTGCACCCACTCGTTGTGGCGCAGTTCGGCCGGGGTGCCGCGGGCGATGACCTGGCCCCAGTGGATGACCGACAGCGTGTCGGCCAGGCGAAACAGGAATTGCATGTCGTGCTCGATGATGACGATGGTGAGGTCGCGCTTGAGGCTGGCCACCAGGTCCGCCAGGCGTGCCGTGCCTTCGGCGCCCAGGCCCGCGGTGGGCTCGTCCAGGAACAGCATGCGCGGCTCGGCCGCCAGCGCCACGCCGATCTCCAGCGCCCGGCGCTCGCCGTAGGACAGGCTCTTGGCCGGCGTGCGCTCCTTGCCCTTGAGGCCCACGCGTGCCAGCACGGCGGCGGCCAGGTCCTGCGCGGCGCTGTCGGCGCCCAGGTCGCGCCAGGCGTTGAAACCCTGGCGCCGCACATGGGGCGTTGCCACCAGCACGTTGTCCAGCGCCGAGTCGTCGTTGAACAGGTTCATGATCTGGAACGAGCGCGAGATGCCCTTCTTCGCGATCTCGCGCGGGGCCAGGCCGGTGATGTCCTCGCCGGCAAAGGTCACGCGGCCGCGGTCGGGTTTGAAGCGCCCGGTGAGCACGTTGAAGCAGGTGGTCTTGCCCGCCCCGTTGGGGCCCATGATGCCTGCCAGCTGGCCCTCCTGCACACTGAGCGTGATGTCTTCGAGCACCACCTGGTCACCGAACCGCTTGGACAGTCCTGCAGCTTCGAACAACATGGTCAAGCCTCCTTCTCTTGGATCGTGATCACGGGCGCAGGGCCCTGGGTGGCAGCGGCCCGGGCACGCCGGGCGCGCCAGTCCTGCCACATGCCGGCCACGCCCTCGGGCTTGTAGAGCACCAGCACCATGAACACCAGGCCGTACCACAGCAGCCAGGTCTCGGTGTAGGCGCCCAGCAGGTCGCGCGCCAGGATGAAGAAGGCCGCACCGATCAGCGGCCCCCAGAAGCTCACCAGCCCGCCACCGATCAGCACCATCATCACCACGAAGCCCGAGTTGTGCAGGCTCATCACGTTGGGGTAGGCCGACTGCTGGGCCATGGCGAACATGGCGCCCGCCAGCCCCGCCACGCCGGCCGAGAGCGTGAAGGCCAGCCACTTGTAGAGCCACACGTTGTAGCCGACGAAGGCAGCGCGCGTCTCGTTCTGCTTGATCGCGTTGAGCACGCGCCCGAAGGGCGAATGCACCAGCCGCCAGAGCAGCGCCACCGTGACGGCGAAGACCGCCAGGCAGAAATAGAACAGCGCCTCGTTGCTCTTGAGCGGCAGTGACGCAACGCCCAGCTCCACCGGCAGGCGCTTGATATTGAGCAGTCCGTCCTCCCCGCCGGTGACGGTGTGCCACTTGTTCGCAACAAACCAGAACACTTGCCCGAAGGCGATGGTGAGCAGCGCGTAGTAGATGCCGCGCCGGTGCGAGATGAACAGCCCCACCAGCGCCCCGAGCACCGCCGCCACCAGCACCGCACCCGCCAGGTCAAACCACAGGTTGGCCCACACGCGGTGCTGCAACAGGCCGAAGGCGTAGGCGCCGATGCCGAAGTAGGCCCCATGCCCGAAGGACGGCAGACCCGCCGTGCCCAGGAGCAGGTTGTACCCCAGCGCGAACAGCATCCAAATCATGATTTCCAGCGCCAGGTACTGGTACAGGCCTGCGCCTGCAATCCACAGCGGTGTGGAGAACAGCACCGCAACGGTGATGAGCAGTGGAGCAGGTAGCGGGCTGGCTCGACCCGGAGTGAATTGCATGGCGGGAAAACCCTTGTTCGAATTGGCTTGTGAAAACAGAATGTACGTTCTAATATTCGATCACGCAAGAATTTCTGTTCTAGTAGTTTCCCGATACCCACCACCTCCCAAGCAACGACCGATCCATGGACAGCGCCACCACCTACGACGAGCTCAAGGACGCGATTGCACGCGCCTACCCCGACATGTCCAAGCAGCTGCAGCGCATCGCGCGTTTTGCACTGGAAAAGCCGCAGGACCTGGCGCTGGGCACCGTGGCCGCGCTGGCCGAGGCCACCGAGGTGCAGCCTTCAGCCATGATCCGCTTTGCCAACGCGCTCGGCTACAAGGGCTTCTCCGATATGCAGCAGGTGTTCCGCGGGCACCTGGTGGAACGCTCGGCCACCTACCGCGAACGCATCGACCAGTTGCGCCGCCAGCAGGTCACCGGCCAGCGCGCGCCGGCTGGCGTGCTGCACCAGCTGACCAGCGATTCCATGACCGAGCTGGGGCACCTGGAAGAAGCCGTGCGCGAGGCCGACCTGCGCGCCGCCGTGAAGCTGGTGGCTGCAGCCAGCCGCGTGCACGTGCTGGCCCAGCGGCGCGCCTTCCCCATCGCCTGCTACCTGAGCTATGCGCTCGGCCAGCTCGAGCTCAAGACCCACCTGCTGGACGGTGCCGGCGGCATGCTGGACGAGAACCTGCGCTCCGTCGACAAGAGCGACGTGCTGCTGGTGGCGAGCTTTCGCAGCTATTCGCCCGACGTGGTGCACGCTGCGCAGACCTGCAGCCGCCGCGGCGTGGCGGTGATCGCCATCACCGACGGGCCGCTGTCGCCGCTGGTGGAGCCATCCAAGGTCTGCTTCGAGCTGGCGGACGACTCCTCCAAACCGTTTCGCTCCCTGGTCGCGCCCATGTGCCTGGCACAGGCGCTGGTCATGAGCACCGGCCACCACCTGGCCGAAAAGCCCGCGCCGCAGCAGCGCACCGCACGAAAGACCCGACCATGAAGAATGCACCGCCCCGCCGCTTCGACGTTATCTGCATGGGCCGCGCCGCCGTCGACCTGTACGGCGAGCAGATCGGCGGCCGGTTGGAGGACATGCAGACCTTCAGCAAGTACCTGGGCGGCTCGCCCGCCAACACCGCCGTGGGCGTGGCACGGCTGGGTCTCAAGCCCGCCATGCTGACCCGCGTGGGCGACGAGCACCATGGCCGTTTCGTGCGCGAAGCCCTGGCCGCCGAGGGCGTGGACACCAGCCATGTATTCACCGACCCCCGGCGCCTGACGGGGCTGGTCTTCCTGGGCATCCAGGACCGCGAGACTTTTCCGCTGGTGTTCTACCGCGACCACTGCGCCGACATGGCGCTCACGGCCGGGGATGTGCATGGCGATTTCATCGGCTCTGCCACGGCACTGCTGCTGTCCGGCACCCACCTGTCGCAGCCCGGGACCTATGAGGCCTGCCGCTCTGCCATGGCACTGGCGCGCGAGCGCGGCACGCGCACCGTGCTCGACATCGACTACCGGCCCGTGCTGTGGGGCCTGACCAGCCCCGGCATGGGCGAGCAGCGCTTCGTGGCGGACGACAATGTCACGGCGCACCTGCAGGGCGTGATCACCGACTGCGACCTGGTGGTGGGTACCGAAGAGGAGATCCACATCGCCGCTGGCAGCACCGACACCTTGCAGGCACTGCGCCGGCTGCGCGCGCTGACGCCGGCGCTGCTGGTCGTCAAGCGCGGGCCCATGGGCTGCGTGGCCTTCGAAGGCGCCATTCCCGACAGCCTCGAGGACGGGCTCAAGGGCCCGGGCTTCCCCGTGGAAGTGTTCAACGTGCTGGGTGCGGGCGATGCCTTCATGGCCGGCTTTCTGCGCGGCTGGCTCAAGAACGAACCGCTGTCCCAGTGCTGCGCCTGGGCAAACGCCTGCGGCGCCATCGTGGTGTCGCGCCACGGCTGCTCGCCGGCCATGGCCAGTTGGGAAGAGCTGCAGCACTTCCTGCAGCACGGCTCCCCCACGCGCCGCCTGCGCGAAGACCCGGTGCTCGAGCACCTGCACCGCAGCACCACGCGCACGCGCCGCTGGAGCGAGCTGGTGGTGCTGGCCTTCGACCACCGTTCGCAGATCGAAGAAATCGCCGCACGCCACGGGCAGGGCGAAGCCCGCATCCGCACCTTCAAGCAACTGGTGGCCCAGGGGGCGCGCAACGGTGCAGGCACGCACGTGGGTGCCGGTGTGCTGCTCGATGGGCGCTTTGGCGAGGACGTGCTGCCCTCGCTCACCGGCAAGGGCTGGTGGGTGGGTCGGCCGGTGGAGCTGCCGGGCTCGCGCCCGCTGGCCTTCGAGGCCGGGGAGCACCTGGCCATCGCAATGCGCAGCTGGCCCGCCGAGCACGTGGCCAAGTGCCTGCTCTACTGGCACCCCGACGACACCCAGGAGCTGCGCCAGGCACAGATCGCCCGGCTGCTGGAGCTCCAGGCGGCCAGCCATGCCACCCAGCACGAGTTCCTGATCGAGTCGATACCGCCGCGCGAGATGAAGCGCGATGCATCCACGCTGAGCCGGACGCTGGAACAGATGTACGCGGCCGGCCTGCGCCCGGAGTGGTGGAAGCTGCCCCCCGCCGAGAGCGATGCCGAGTGGGAGGAGATCAGCCGCACCATCGCTCGCAACGACCCGCACTGCCGCGGCGTGCTGATGCTGGGCCTCGAAGCCAGCGAAGAAACACTCTCCCGCAGTTTTCGCATCGCCGCCGCGCACCCGGTTTGCCGGGGCTTCGCGGTGGGCCGCACGATTTTTGCCGAGGCCGCGGACCGCTGGTTCGCGGGCCAGATCAGCGACGCCCAGGTGATCGACGACATCGCCAGCCGCTATGCCCGCCTGGTCGTCCTGTGGGACGAAGCCCGGGCGGGCATGTCCGAGGTCGTGAGCGCCATTTTTTGACGAAAGAGACACACACATGAATACACCGAACATCGGCTTCATCGGCATCGGCATGATGGGCCACGGCATGGCGAAGAACCTGCTGGCCAAGGGCTACGCGCTGACCTTCAAGGCCAACCGCAACCGCACCAACCTGGCGGACCTGCTGGAGGCCGGGGCCCGTGAGGCCACGAGCAATGCCGACTGCGCCCGCCAGAGCGACATCGTCTTCGTGTGCGTGACCGGCTCGCCCCAGGTCGAGGAGATCGTCTACGGCAAGGACGGGCTGCTGGAGGCCGCCCGGCCCGGCCTGCTGGTGGTGGACACCTCCACTGCCGAGCCCGAATCGAGTGCGCGCATCCGTGCCGACCTGCTGGCACGCGGCGTGAAACTCATCGACGCACCGCTGGCGCGCACACCCAAGGAGGCCGAGGAAGGCCGGCTGAACACCATGGTGGGCGCCGATGCCGAGGACTTCGCCACGCTGGAGCCGGTGCTCAAGGCCTTCTGCGAGAACATCTTCCACGTCGGGCCACCGGGCCATGGCCATGTGCTCAAGCTCGTGAACAACATGATGGCCATGAGCTTCGCCGCCTGCATCGCCGAGGCCTTCGCCGTGGCGGCCAAGTCGGGGCTGGACCTGAACAAGCTGTACAGCGTGGTCACGGCCGGCGGCGTGAACTGCGGCATCTTCCAGATGATGACCAAGGAGACGCTGCAGAACGGCGACGTCACGGGCTTCAAGTTCGGCATCTCCAACGCGCGCAAGGACCTGCGCTACTACACCCATCTGGCCGAGATGCTGCCCGTGGCCAGCTTCATGGGCGAGGCCGCGCACCAGAGCTTCGTGCAGGCCGTGAACCTGGGCTTCGGCGACAAGCTGATCGCCTCGCTGTTCGAGGCCCAGGAGAAGGTCAACGCCGTGGCCATCGTTCCCCGCTGATTCGATCCCCGCAAGACACACAACAGGCACCCGCCACCCGAAGGAGACAACCATGAGCGATTCCAAGGACAGCATTTCATCGCGCCGCTCGCTGCTCAAGCAGTCGGCCCTGGCCCTCGCGGGGGCCGGCCTGTACGGCGCGGCCCCCTTCTACGGGCCGTGGAAGCACCACCACGCCTGGGCACAGACGGCGCAGAAAAAGCCGCTGGTCATCGGCCTGACGATGGACGCCTCGGGCCTGTACGCGGCCTCGGGCGGCGAGGAGCGGCTGGGCGCGATGATGGCCATCAAGGAGTTCAACGACCGGGGCGGTGTGCTGGGCCGGCGCATCGAGGCCATCCACATGGACACCGAGACCACGCCGGCCACGGGCTCGCGCATCGCCGAGCGCATGATCACGCGCAACGACGCGGCCTTCCTCATCGGCGCGGTGCACTCGGGCGTGTCCAACGCCATCTCGCAGGTGGCGCAGAAGTACGGCACGGTGTTCCTCAACACCAATTCGAGCTCGCCCACCGAGGCCGGCAAGGACTGCCACCGCACCAAGTTCGTGTGGGACGGCAACGGCACCAATTTCTCCAACGCCATCGTCAAGAACGCCATCAAGGCCAGTGGCCGCAACTGGGTGCTGCTGACCAACGATTACGTCTGGGGCCACAGCACGGCCAAGGCCACACGCGCCGCGGTGGAGGCCAACGGCGGGCGCATCATCGAAGAGCTGATGGTGCCGCAGAACACGCGCGACTTCTCGGCCTACCTGCTCAAGCTGCAGCAGCTCAAGCCCCAGGTGGTGGCCACCGCGGTGGGCGGCGACGACATCAAGGCGCTGCGCCAGCAGGTGGTGCAGCTGAAGATGAACACCAGCATGGCCTGGATCAACAACCAGCAGGACTGGCCCGACGTATACGGCCTGGGGCCGGATGCGATCTTCGGCGTGTTCGGCACCACCTGGTACTACCGACTGAACCTGCCGGGCGTGCGCGAGTTCGTGGCCGCCTACCAGAAGCAGTTCCCGGGCATGGCCATCCGCGTGCCGGGCAACGTGTACCACAACGCCTACATGGCCACGCGCGAGCTGTTGCGCTGCGTGGAAGAGGCCGGCACCACCAACAACATCGCCATCATCAAGAAGCTCGAGGGCCGCAAGATGGCGGCTGCCGACCGGCTGCAGCACTTCGACGCCTGGATGGACCCGGTGACGCACCAGTGCCAGCAGACCATCTACATGGCCAGCTACAACGACCAGCCGGCCGAGAAGGACGACATCTTCAAGATCCTCTCGCAGATCGAACCCCAGGAGGTGGTGGACAAGGATGCGGCCGGCACCTGCAAGCTCGAGAGCTACGAGGCCACACCCAGCTACGAGGCCTGAGTCCGCACGCCATGAGCAGCAGTAGCAGCATCACCCGGCGGCGGCTGGTCCGCGGCGCGGCAGCGGCCGTGCTCGGCGCCACGGGGCCGTGGCAGGTCCACCACGCCTGGGCCCAGGCGCGCGGCAAGAAGCCGCTCCTGCTCGGCCTGACCACCGACGACACCGGCCAGTACGGAGCCAGCGGGCAGGACGAGCAGCGCGGCATCCTGATGGCAGTGCACGAGGCCAACGAGCGCGGCGGCGTGTTGGGCCACCGCATCGAGACGGTGCATGCCGACACCGGCGGTGACGCCGCGAAGGCCGCGGCCGTGGCCCGCCACATGATCGCGCAGCAGGAGTGCGCCTTTCTCATCGGCGCCGTGCATTCCGGCGCCGCCAGCGCGATCTCGACCGTGGCCCAGCAGCACGGCTGCATCTACTTCAACACCAATTCGAGTTCGCCCACCGAGGCCGGCAAGGACTGCCACCGCACCAAGTTCGTCTGGGACGGCAACGGCACCAACTTCTCCACCTCCATCGTGCGCGGCGCCATGACCGGCTTTGGCCGCGAGTGGGCACTGATCATCAGCGACTATGCCTGGGGCCACAACACCGCCAAGGGCATCCGCGCCATCGTCGAAGGCAACGGCGGCACCGTCGTGCAAGAGCTGGTCGTGCCCCAGAACACGCGCGATTTCTCGGCCCAGCTGGAGCGCATCCGCCAGGTCAAGCCCGGCGTGATCGCGACGGCCGTGGGCGGCGACGATGTCAAGGCCCTGCGCGAGCAGGTTCGCAGCGCCCGCATGGACCGCGCCTTCGGCTGGATCAACAACCAGCAGGACTGGCCCGACGTGTACAGCGCGGGGCCCGAGGCGCTGTTCGGCATCTTCGGCACCACCTGGTACTGGGGCATGCGCCTGGCCGGCATCGCCGACTTCAACGCCCGCTACGAGAAGGCCAACCCCGGCTACCGCATCCGCAAGCCGGGCAATGTCTTCTACAACGGCTACATGGCCACGCGCGAGCTGCTGCGGGCCATCGAGCGGGTGGGCGGCACGAACAACATCCGGCTCATCAAGGAGCTGGAGGCGCTGCGCATCCCCGCGGCGCAGCGCATGCAGCACTACGACGCCTGGATGAACCCCGCAACGCACCAGCTGCAGCAGACCATCTACATGGCCGCCAACAACACCCAGCCGCGCGAACCGGACGACACCTTCCGCATCCTGGGCCAGCAGCGGCCCGAGGAAGTGCAAGACCGCGACAGCCTGCGCACCTGCCAACTCGAGTCGTACGCAGCGACTCCCACCTACGAACCCTAGGACCTCCATGGACTGGCTTTTTCAATTGCTGCCGCACCTGGTCAACGGCATCTCGCTGGGGCTGCTGTTCGCGCTGATCGCGCTGGGCTTCATGCTCATCGTCGGGGTCATGGAGACCATCAACCTGGCGCACGGCTCGCTGTTCGCTTTGGGCATGTACGTGGCGCTGTTCTTCGTCTCGCCCCAGCTGGGCTGGTTCCCGGGCCTGCAGGCCTGGTACATGGCCCTGCCGATCGAGACGCGCTACCTGGTGGCGCTGCTGCTGGCGCCGGTGTTCGTGGGCCTGTTCGGCATGCTGCTGGAGCTGTGCATGCGCCGCACCTACGGGCGCGACCCGCTGTACGGGCTGCTGCTGACCTTTGGCGCGGCGCTGGTGATCGAGGAGACCATCCGCCTGGTGTGGGGCTCCAACGAGAAGCAGCTGGCCCTGCCCGCCGCGATCTCGGGCGCATTCCTGCTCGGCGACCTGATCTACTCGAAGTACCGCTTCTTCGCCAGCGGCTTCGCAGTGCTGATGATCCTGGCGCTGTGGCTGTTTCTGGAGCGCACGCCCTACGGCGCCATCATCAAGGCCGGCGCGCACGACAGCGAGATGGTGCGCGCGCTGGGCATCAACCTCAAGCGCCTGCGGCTCCTGGTGTTCGGCATCGGCGTGGGCCTGGCGGCGATTGCCGGGGTGGTGATGGCGCCCATCTGGGGCATCCGCCCGCATGTGGGGGTGGACGCGGTGGTGCCCGCATTCCTGATCATCGTGCTGGGCGGCGTGGGCTCGCTCTGGGGGGCCGTGATCGCCGGCCTCATGGTGGGCATGGTCGTGGGGCTGACCGGGGCGTATGCTTCGGAATGGTCGCTGATGTCCATGTACCTGTTGTTCATTGCCGTGGTGACCTTCCGCTCCCGTGGCCTGTTCGGAAAGAAGAGTGTGCTGGATGTCTGAACCCCTGAAAGACAAGGTGGCCATCGTCACCGGTGCCGCGGGCACCATGGGCCTGGCGGCCGTGAAGGTGCTGCTCGAAGACGGCTGCAAGGTGGCCCTGGTGGACGTGAACGAGAAACGCACGGCCGAGCTGGCCACCGCGCTGGGCCCGCGCGCCCTGCCCTTCGCCTTCGACATCAGCGATGCAGCCGCCGTGCAGGCCGGCCATGCCGCCATCGAACGCGCGCTGGGGCCGGTGGACATCCTGCTCAACAACGCTGGCGTGCTCTCCAACAACAAGGCCGAGGCCACCAGCCCCGCCGAGTGGCGCCATGTGTTGGGCGCCAACCTCGATGGCGCCTTCTACCTGGCGCAGTGCGTGGTGCCCGCCATGAAGGCGCAGCGCTTCGGCCGCATCATCAACACCTGCTCGCTGGCCGCCAAGACCGGCGGGCTCACGGCGGGCACGGCGTACTCGGTGTCGAAGGGGGCCATGACCTCGCTGACGTTTTCACTCGCGCGCGAGCTGGCGCCCTTCGGCGTCACGGCCAACGGCATTTCTCCCGCCTACGTGAAGACGCCCATGATCACCGAGCAGCTCGACGAGGAGCAGCGCCAGAAGCTGCTGCGCGATATCCCCGTGGGGCGCTTTTGCGAGCCCGAGGAGTTTGCCCACGTGGTGCGCTTCCTCGCATCGCCGCTGGCCGGCTTCATCACCGGGGAGATCGTCGATCTCAACGGTGGCCTGCTGATGGACTGACGCATGGCAGCCAACGACACGGCGGACCAGGGCATCACGCCGCGCATCGCCTTCACGCAAGAGCTTTCGGGCCTGTTCGACCTGGCCGGCAAGGTGGCCTATGTGCCGGGCGGCTACGGCGGCATCGGCGAGGCCATCGCCTGGGCGCTGGCCCTGGCCGGTGCGAAGGTGGCCATCTCGGGCCGCGATGCTGCGCGCGCGCAGGCCCTGGCCGGCGAGCTGCAGGCCGCAGGCCACCAGGCCCTGGGCCTGGCCATGGACGCGCACTCCGTGCAGGACATCCGCGAGAGCGTGGACGCCGTGGCCACGCACTTCGGGCGGCTGGACATCCTCGCCAACTGCGTGGGCATGCAGCGCGAGGAATCGCTGCTGGAAGTCACCGAGGAGGCCTTCGACGAGGTGATGCAGGTGAACCTCAAGTCCGCCATGTTCCTCGCCCAGGCCGTGGCGCGCCATCAGATCGCGGGCGGCCAGGGTGGCAGCCAGGTGCATCTGCTGTCGGTGCGCGCGCAACTGGGGCTGCGCGGCCGGGGCTATTCGGCCTATTGCGCGAGCAAGGGCGCCCTCACCCTGCTGATACGCCAGCATGCGAGCGAACTGGCGCCACACGCCATCACGGTCAACGGCATCGCCCCCACCGTGGTGCGCACCGAGATGGCCCGCCACTGGCTGGAGAACCCCGAAACCCGCGCCCAGGTGCTGGGCCGCATACCCCTGGGCCGCGTGGCCGACCCCAAGGACGTGGCTGGCGCGGCCGTGTTCTTCACCAGTCCCGCAGCCGCGTTCGTCACCGGGCAGGTGTTGTACATCGATGGGGGCATTACGGCGAGCCAGTAGGCTGCAGCCGGCGCTTAGAGATATTTGCTGCGGACCATCTCGATGGTCTGCGAGCACAGCGAGGGGTCGCTGTCGGACAGGGAAGGCAGCTCCACGCATGTGGACAGGGGCATGCGGAAGGCATCGCTGCGGCTCTGGTCCTCCACCACCATGCTGCCGTCTTCCGTGCGCACGTGGTAGCGCGTGCGAAACGACCGGGTGGGCGGCCGGTCCATCGCCGAGCCGGCCACGGCACCGAGCACGCCGGCCAGCACCTGCACGCCGGCCGAGTAGTTGTTGCCGGGGCGAAACGCCCGGTCGATGTAGGCGGCCTGGCCCAGCATGGCACCCGTGTAGGCCCCGCCCGAGGTACCGGGCGTGGATTCGTCCACCGTCTGGGCATCGGCAATCCAGCCATACCGTCCAGCATGCAGCAGCTCGACGCGCCACTTCGCAGCGATGGCCAGGCGCTCGTCCTCGGTCAGGCCGGCCCAGATGGCCGGCTTGATGCGGGCGACGCGCTTCGCGGACTCGGGCACCGGCCCCCGGTAGACCGGGTCGAAGGGCTCTGCCGATACGGGCACCGTGGGCGCGTAGCTGAGCGCACGCTCGGTCTGCCGCACCGACTGGTTGAGCGCCAGGATCTCGCTGCCCAGCAGGTCCGCGTCGGCGGCCGTGGGGTCCGCCGTGAGGCGGGCCCGCAGCAGGGCACGGCGGGCGACAGCATCTTCCAGCTGGTTTTCCAGCCCTTCCCACATCCTGGCCGGCGGCGCAGCCCAGGCCACGGGGCACAGGCCCAGGCACACTGCCCAGCACCAGCCCGCCATACCGTATCGCCGCATCCCGCTCCCTCGCATACCTGCCTCGCTTTGCCCCACGCCACCTGCGGCGCGGTGGCACCCATCATACAAACCCCGGCCGTGGCGGGCGAGGCTGCAGTGGCCCCTAGAATCCAGCACCGGTGTGCCTGCCCTCTGGCGGCCCGGGACCACGCGGACACGAAACGCCCATGCACCACCACGCCCTCTGGCGCAGCACCCTCCTTCTGGCCCTGGCCGCAGCCACCACCTTGGCAACCGCGCAGCCATCGGACCTGCTGCTGGAAGCCTGCAACCGGCTGCCCGACGCGAAGAAGCGGCTGGCCTGCTTCAAGGAAGCCACCCGACAGCCCGCGGCGGCACCGGCCTCTGCACCACCGGCAGCCGCACCCTCCGCCCCGACTGCGGCAGCAACCGCGGCGCCTTCACCTTCACCTTCACCTTCACCTGCGGCTGAAGCCGCCAGCCAACTGCCGCCGCTGGCCCTGGCCGAAGCGGTGCGGATGTGCACACGGCTGATCACCGTTGCCCAGGGGCGCGAGGCCGAGGCGGCGGAAAGCGCCGGGACCGCCTCCGCCAGCGAGATGTCCGTGGCCTGGCCGGCCCTGCCCGGCAAGCAGCCGGTGTACTGCAACCTGAGCCGGGCAGAACACCGCATCACCTCCATCACCAGCAACGGCAAGGTGGCCAGCGGCTCCCTGCTCGAGGGCCTGCAAGCGAGGGCCGCACAGCGCGAGGACATCCAGGCCGGCAACTACGCACGCTTCCTCGCCAGCGCCAAGGAGGCCCTCAGGGCACGCATCCCGGCGCCAGAGGCCGCTCAGTACCGCAAGCTGTTCGTGAGCGCCGGCCCCCTGCACGTGCTGTGCGGCGAGGTCGATGCACGCCGCATGTCCGGCGCGCAGGAGGGCTTCCAGCGCTTCTACGTGTCCGGCGATCCGCCGTTCCTCGCCATCGACAGCCGAAAGACCGCACGGGTGTTCGAGGCCACCTGGGCATCCGTGTGCACGCACAAGGTGGCGGACATCCCCAGCTTTTGACGCACCGCCTCAGCCGGATGCCAGCTCCAGCCCGATGCGCGTGACGCCCCCCACCGACGTGGCCAGCGTGCGCCCACCATGCATGCGCGCGATCGCGTCGGTGATGGCCAGGCCCAGGCCATGGTTGGCCTGGCTGTGGCTGCGCGCAGGGTCGGCGCGGTAGAAGCGGTCGAACAGGCGCGCCAGCACCTCGGGCTCGACCCTGGGCCCCAGGTTCTCCACCACCAGTTCCACTGCGCCATCGGGCAAGCGCGCTATGCAGACGCGCACCATGCTGCCGTGCAGCGCGTAGCGCGTGGCATTGCCGATCAGGTTGGACAGGGCGCGGTGCAGCAGCGGCACGTCGAAGTCGCCCGCGGCATCGCCCACGACCTGCAGCGCGAGCCCCGCCTCCTGCAGCGCCGCCTCGTGGTAGTCGGCCACCTGCGCGGCGACGGCCGCGAGGCTGGCCACCGGCGCGCGGCGCGCGCGTGCGCCCCGGTCGGCCTGCGACAGGAACAGCATGTCGCTCACGATGCCGGTGAGGCGCTGCAGCTCCTCGAGGTTGGAGGACAGCACCTCGGCCACCTCACCCGCCTCGCTCGCCTCCCGGCCGCCCCGCCCCAGCGAGCGCAGCGCCAGCTCGTTGTTGGCCAGCAGCGTGGCCAGTGGCGTGCACAGCTCGTGCGCCACATCGGCGTTGAAGCCTTCCATCTGGGCATAGGCCTTCTCCAGCCGGCCCAGCAGCGCGTTGAACTGCCCGACCAGCGGCTGCAGCTCGGCCGGCTGGCCGGTGCCGTCGAGCCGCTGGTGCAGCGTGCGGGCCGAGAGCTCCCGCGTCTGTGCCGCCATCTGGCGCACCGGCGCCAGGCCCAGGTGCACCAGCACGAAGCCGCCGAGCGACACCACCACGGTGCCGGCCAGCGCTGCCAGCGCGAGCGTGATGGCCAGGCGGTGCAGCAGTGCCTGGTCGGGCTGCACGTCGATGCGCAGCAACACCTGCAGCGGGGCCCCGGCTGCGCGCGCCACCTCGAAGCGCAGTTCGCGCGAGGCGGCGAGCGGGGCCGCGCCGGGCGCGGTGGGGTACATCCGCTGTCCATCGGTGGTGGTGACCTGCAGGCGGAAGTTCTCGTGCCCGGCCAGAAAATCGTCGAGCGCATGGCGGCCCTGGGCCGTGGCACCGGGGTGCCCTTCTTCGCCGGCCAGCAGGTGCCGCAGGATGCCCTCCTTCTGCCGCAGCGCATCGTCCTGCCGCGCCCCGAAGCCCGCCGCCGTGACCAGGTAGACCACCAGGCACACGGCGCCCAGCCCGGCCAAGCTCTGCACCGCCAGCCACCACGACAGCCGGCTGCGCAGCGAGCGCGGCGGCGGCAGCACCAGCGCGCCATGCGTCATGGCGCGCGCGCCTCCAGCACATAGCCCATGCCGCGGATGGTGTGCAGCAGCGGTGCCGGGAACGGCACATCCATCTTGCTGCGCAGCCTGCGCACGGCCACCTCGACCACGTTGGTCTCGCTGTCGAAGTTCATGTCCCAGACCTGCGAGGCGATCTCGGTGCGCGACAGCACCTCGCCCTGGCGCCGCAGGAACAGCGTGAGCAGGAGGAACTCCTGCGCCGTCAGGTCCAGCCGCTGGCCGGCACGCGTGGCCTTGCGGCGCAGCAGGTCGAGCTCCAGGTCGGCCAGTTGCAGCAGGGCCTGGGCCGCTGGCACGCCGGCCGGGCCGCGCCGCGTGATGGCCTCGATGCGCGCCACCAGCTCCGAAAACGCGAAGGGCTTGACCAGGTAGTCGTCCGCCCCGGTCTGCAGGCCGCGCACGCGGTCGTCCACGCCGACGCGGGCGGTCAGCATGAGCACGGGGGTCTGGCGCGTTTTGCGCAGCGCGGCCAGCATGCTCAGGCCGTCGATGCCCGGGAGCATCACATCCAGCACCAGCACCGCATGGTCGCCCTCCAGCGCCAGGTGCAGGCCATCGACGCCATCGTGCGCGACGTCGACCACATGGCCCGCCTCGGTGAGCCCCTTGCGCAGGTACTGCGCGAGCTTGACCTCGTCCTCGATGAGCAGGATTTTCATGCCCGGATTGTCGAAGAACCGAGCCCGGGCGCAGATTACAAATTCGTCATCTGCGCGTGGGGGTTTGGACGGTGGCGGCTTCCTACAGTGAGGCCATCCATCCACCCAAGCAACCCACCGAAAGGACCCACCCCATGACCATGACCACCGCACGCAACGCCCTCTTCCTGTCGCTGGCCGCCCTGGCCATCACCGCCCCCGCTCAGGCCTCGGCCGTGTACCACGCTGCCGGCGGCGAGATCGGCTACACCCAGCACCCCGACCACCAGCCGGCCAGCAGCCGCCAGCGCAGCGAAGTGCTCGGCGAGATCGAGGCCGCCCGCAAGGACGGCACCCTGGCCCTGCTCTCGCGCGGCATCGCACTGCCGCTGAAGGCGACCGGCACGGCGAAGACGCGCGAGCAGGTCCAGGGCGAGTTCCTGGGCATGGACGATGCCGAGAAGCGCCGCCTGCAGGAGATGCATGGCGCGGGCGGCTGAGCCAGAATCGCACGCCGCCGGTGATGCCATCCCAGCGCTCGGTGATGGCTACGCCGTTGCGGATGTCCACGTAGGGGTACTTCTGGTCAGCGCATGTCTGGTGCAGCAACTCGGCTACCGCGGCCAGCGTGCAGATGGCCGCGATCTGCCTCACCTTGGCGGGCAGGGCGACAGGGTCTGCGGGGTCGCTGCCGCCCAGGCTGTACAGCACGGCCCCGGCATCGCACCGGTGTCAGTGCAGCAGCAGTTGCGGCTGCTGCCCGCTGCCGTCGATCTTGAACACCGAGACCGACTTCACCAGGTCGTCGGCCTGGGTGCGCAGGCTGGATGCGGCGGCCGCCATCTCTTCCACCAGCGCCGCATTCTGCTGCGTGGCCTGGTCCATCAGCGTGACGGCCTCGCCGACCTGCGACACGCCCGAGCTCTGCTCCGAGCTTGCGGCGCTGATCTCGCCCATGAGGCGCGTCACGCTGCCGATGCTGGCCACCACCTCGCCCATGGTGGTGCCGGCCTTGTCCACCAGGGCCGTGCCATGCTCCACGCGGCCCACGCTCTCGGTGATGAGCTGTTTGATCTCCTTGGCCGCCTGGGCGCTGCGCTGGGCCAGGGTGCGCACCTCGCCGGCCACCACCGCAACGCCGCGCCCCTGGTCGCC
>NZ_AKJX01000155.1 GCF_000276605.1 Acidovorax sp. CF316
ATATTCAGTGGAATTCAACAGCACCATCCACTATTAAGCTTACGGAAGTTTCCCTGCCGCGCGACCGCGATGTGAATTTTTGAGAGCACCGCATGAGGCAGCTTCTCGCGCAAGGTCTGCAGGTCTGCAAGCGTTGGCTGGACCAACTGGACCTTCAACCCGCCAGCGCTTTTGGGAAAAACTGCCTTGCACTCAAACTGGCGGAAAGGGCTCCTACTGACCCGGCTCATGTGCCTGTGCGGCAACTCAATCTCGATGAGATCGATGCGGGCGGAGAACTGGGAGCTTGGCGTCGAGATAGATCCAATGTTCATGAAGTAATGAAAAAACGTGGCACACGCGGCCACTGAAAATTCATTATTGGAAGTTGAGATCTCTGCTCTTCGGTCAATGTGTATTAATTTGTATCAGGGCTGTGCAGGCCTTGTGAGCACTCCTTCGCGGTTACGACACCATGCTACGATTCCGACAACGGTAGGGCGATGTAGGCGCCTTCTTCTCTTTTAAATCAATGGTTTGCGTCGGTATGCAAACTATGGGGCGGGTTCCCTTCACCCGCTCCAGTTCTTCTCTCGGACGTCCGTCCTCTCCCCCTGGTTCCTGTTCCCCCGAGCCACGCAGTCAGCGTGCCGCGCTGAGGCGCGCCTGCGGCTTGCCGCGCAGGGCCGGCACAGGGTGCGCGCCGCCGCTGCCCAGCTCAAACTGCGCAACGGCCCCGACCATCTGCTCGGCCTGGGTGCGCAGGCTGCTGGCAGCGGCCGCCATCTCCTCCACCAGGGCGGCATTCTGCTGCGTGGCCTGGTCGAGCTGGGTGACGGCTTCGCCCACCTGGCCGACGCCGGCGGTCTGCTCGCTGCTGGCAGCGCTGATCTCGGCGACCATGCTGGCCACGCGCCCGATGGACTGCACGACCTCCTGCATGGTGGCTCCGGCCTGGTCGGCCAGCACCGAGCCCTGCTGCACCATGGCGCTGCTGGCCCCGATCAATTCCTTGATGGCCTTGGCCTCGGCCGCCGTGCGCTGCGCCAGGCTGCGCACCTCGGCAGCCACCACGGCAAAGCCGCGGCCCTGCTCGCCCGCGCGCGCGGCTTCCACGGCGGCGTTGAGCGCCAGGATGTTGGTCTGGAAGGCGATGCCGTCGATCACGCCGATGATGTCGGCAATCTTCTGGCTGCTGGTGTTGATGCCATGCATGGTGCTGACCACCTGGGACACGACCTTGCCGCCATCGGTCGCCACCTGGCTGGCGCGCACGGCCAGCTGGTTGGCCTGGGCGGCACCGTCCGCGTTGTGGCGGATGGTCGCGCCCAGCTCTTCCATGCTGGCCGAGGTCTGCTCCAGCGAACTGGCCTGGCTTTCGGTGCGGGCCGACAGGTCCTGGTTGCCCTGGGCGATCTGGGAGCTGGCGGCCGACACGCTTTCGGCACTGGCGCGCACCGTGCCCAGGCTCTCCAGCAGGCGCAGGCGAAAGCCTTCCATGGCCTGCGCCAGCGTGCCGATCTCGTCGCGGGACTTTATGCTGACGCCGTGCGTCAGGTCACCCTGCGCGAGGTAGCCCAGGGCCGTGCTCAACTGCTGCACCGGTGCGCCCACCAGGCGCCGGGTGGCCTGCACCAGCACCACGGCCAGCAGCACCAGCGCCACCAGCACCCCCAGCCACAGCCAGGTCAATGCGCTGCGCGCCTCTCCCGTGAGCTCGGCCACAGGCGCCTCGGCCACGACGGCCCAGTTCCAGGGCTTGTAGCGTTCCACCGCAACATAGCGGCGCGCGCTGGCATTGCCGGAAGGGCGCGGGGACCAGGACGCCTCGAAGTCGCCGGACTGCTCCGCCGCCGTGAGGGATGCGAGCCAGGCCTTGCCCTCCTCCCCCTTCTCGTCCACGACCGGCGGCGTGCCCGAGCCGCCCAGGCCTGTGATGCGGCCGCGCGCCGGCCCCGACGAGACGTCGACCGCGTAGACGGCCCCTGTGTCGAACAGCTTGCGGCTGGCCATCAGTTCGCCCAGGCTGCCCAGGATGGGCGCGATGTCGGAGCCGATGAACAGGATGCCAATGGTGCGGTTGCCCTCGCGGATGGGTTCGTACACGGTCATGTAGTCCCGGCCGAACAGGTTGGCGCGGCCGATGTAGGGCTTGCCCTCGGCCATGAGCGCATAGGCCGGGTGCTTGCGGTCCAGCAGGGTCTTGAAGGCACGCTCGCCGTCCTGCTTCTTGAGCGAGGTGGTCACGCGGATGAAGTCATCGCCCGTGCGCGCGAAGATCGTCGCCACCGCACCCTGGGCGTCGCTGGAAAAGCGGTCCACCAGTTCGAAATTGCCATTGAGCGGGTTGCCCTGAAAGCTCAATACCGCCTCGGGCTTGCCATCGGCACCAGGCTGCTCGGCCAGGCTGAAAGCCCCCGCAAAGCGTGATTTCAACAGGCCGAAATCACGCCGTGCCAGTTGCTGGGCCGATTCGTCCATGGTCTTGACCAGGGTGGCGACCTGCAATGCGTATTGCCGCACCTCGCCTCGGGACGCTGCACCAAAGCTCTTCCACACCATGCTGCTGACCAGGGCCATGGTGGACAGCAGCACCACCAGCAGGCTGGCCAGGGCCACGAAGGACAGCTTGAAGGCAATGGATCGGGAGGCAAAATTTCTCATGGCATGGACCCTTCGAATAAAAATATTCAAATGTCAATAGGTGTTTTCAATCAGTCCAAATGTAAACGCCGCCGTCAGCCCTCCGGCATTGGCCCGGCATCGCCTGGGGCCATCTGTCTCCATCTTGCGTCTTTGTGACGCATAAAGGCCAGCCCCGCAAGCGTGCAAACAGCAATGCGCAGCCCGAACCCCTGCATGGATACACTGCAGCACGCCCCCGGCAGCCCTGTATCCGGGCTTGCCAGGGAGGCTGGTCGCATCCACCCAGGAGCCCGCTGAACATGACCCCCGACACACTCCTCGCGCACTACGACAGCGGCCTGCTGTGGCCTGCCCAGGCAGCCGCGGGCATCGAGGGCGATGTGCCCACCGCCTACCAGCAGGCCCTGGCCGTGCGCGCGTTGCGCACTGCCCGCGGCGAGGTGCCCCGCGGCTACAAGATCGGCTTCACCAACCGCAATATCTGGGCGCACTACAACGTGTTCGGGCCGATCTGGGGCACGGTATGGTCGACCACGCTGGGTTTCTGCGCGGGTGACGGCAGCGTGTCGCTGGACCACTGCGCCCAGCCACGCCTGGAGCCCGAGGCGGTCTTCGGCCTGAAGGCCACGCCGGCGCCTGATGCGTCGCTGGACGATCTGTTCGATGCCATCGACTGGGTGGCGCCGGGTTTGGAGATCGTGCAGTCGCACCAGCCGGGCTGGAAGTTCACCGCCGCCCAGACCGTGGCCGACAGCGCGCTGCATGCGCGGCTGCTGGTGGGCCCGCAACGCCCGGTGCGCGAATTCGCCCGCTCGGCGGCCGGGCTCGACCAGCAGCTGGCGGCCGCGCGCGTATCGCTGCTGCGCGATGGCGAAGCGGTGGAACAGGGCCAGGGCGCCAACGTCCTGGGCGGCCCCTTGAACGCCCTGCACCATTTCCTGAAAGAACTGCGCGCCTGCCCCGGTGCGCCGGACCTGCAGCCCGGCGACGTGGTGACCACCGGCACCTGGACCGATGCCTGGCCCGTGCAGCCCGGCCAGCACTGGAGCGCGGATTTCGACGCGCCGCTGTCGCGGCTGTCGGTCACATTCCGGGGTTAACGCTTCGCGTACTGCTGTGCTCCGAACAGCACCTCGCGCGCCCGTTCATCGTGAGCGGGCTTGCGCAGGTCGGCCAGTACGGCGATGCCACGCTGCACGGCGGGGCGGCTGCCCACGGTGGCAAACCAGCGTTCGAGGTGCGGGTGGTCCGACAGGATGATGCCCTGCTTTTCCCAGTTGCGCAGCCAGGGCCATACCGCGATGTCGGCAATCGAGTATTGCTCGCCGCCCAGCCAGGGGCTGGCCGCCAACCGCCGCTCGATCACGCCATAGAGTCGCTTCGCTTCGTTGGTGTAGCGGTCGATGGCGTAGGGAATCTTCTCGGGCGCATACAGCCTGAAATGGTGGTTCTGCCCCAACATGGGCCCCACGCCGCCCATCTGGAACATGAGCCACTGCAGCACCTCGTAGCGCCCCCGATCACCGGGCGGCAGAAAGCGCCCGGTCTTGCCCGCCAGGTACAGCAGGATGGCGCCCGACTCGAACAGGGTGATGGGTTCACCGCCCGGGCCTTCAGGGTCCCGGATCGCCGGGATCTTGTTGTTCGGGCTGATGGCCAGGAACTCGGGCCGGAACTGCTCGCCCGTGCCGATGTTCACGGGGTGTGCCCGGTAAGGCAGGCCGCACTCCTCCAGTAGGATGTGGACCTTGTGGCCATTGGGCGTGGCCCAGGAATAGACGTCGATCATCGGTCACTCCACCTTCACGTTGGCGTTCTTCACGCGCTCGAGCTGGGCCCTGCCGGCCCCGGCGGCCCAGGCACCGAACTCCGCCACGGACTTGAAGGGCGCTGCCTCGTTGCCGGTGGACAGCAGCTTCTCCTGCACCTGCGGGTCGGCCAGCACCTTGTTGGACGCAGCAACCAGGCGCGCATGCACCTCGGGCGGCAGCCTGGCCGGGCCGAACAGGCCGAACCAGAACGAGAACTCGAAACCCGGCAGCCCCTGCGAGTCGAGCGTGGGCACGCCGGGCGCCACGGCCGAGGGCTGCTGCGTGGTCACGCCCAGCATCTTCACCACGCCTTGGCGGCCCAGGGGCAGCACCGAGGCCGCGGTACCGAACGACAGGTCCACCTCGCCGGTGGCCACGGCCTGCAGCGCCGGTGCGCCGCCTTTGAAGGGGATGTGCACCATGGCCGCGTCGATGGCCTTTTCGAAGGTCAGCGCCGCCAGGTGCGGTGAGCCGCCGGTGCCCGACGAGGCGTAGTTGAGCTGGCCCGGCCGCGCCCTGGCCGTGGCCACCAGATCCTTGAGCTGCGTGATGCCGCTCTTGGGGCTGACCGCCAGCACCAGCGGCGAGACAGTCAGGCGGTTGATGGGCGTGAAATCTGCAGGGGTGTAGCGCACGCCGTACAGGTGCTGGTCGATGCCGTAGAGCGTGCCCGTGGCCAGGCCGATGGTGTATCCGTCGGCCGGTGCACGCGACAGCAGGGTGGAAGCCAGTGTGCTGCCGGCGCCGGGCTTGTTGTCGACGACGATGCCCTGCCCCAGCTCCCTGCCCATGGCCTCGGCCACGATGCGCGCGATGCCATCGCCCGCACCCGAGGGCGAATAGCCCACGATGAGGCGGATGGGTTTGGCGGGGTAGTCGCTGGCCTGGGCCGAGGCTGCCAGGCCCAGCAGCAGGGCCCAGGCAATGCAGTGCAGTTTCATGGCGGAGGTCTCCGTTGCCGGCCGTTCATCACCGGCCCGTGAATTGGGGCGCGCGCTTTTGCGCCCAGGCCGCCTGGCCTTCGCGCAGGTCGGCCGACTGGTAGGCGCGCAAGGCATCGGCGTTGAAGGCTTCCACGTCCAGCGTGCCCCGGGCCATGCGGTTGAGGTGGCGCTTCATGCCCACCAGGGCCAGCGGCGCCATGCTGGCGCAGTCGCGCGCCAGGTCGGCCACCTCCTGCTCCAGCTGCGCCGCCTCCACCAGCTGCGTGAGGTAGCCGATGCGCAGCATCTGCGCCGCACCGATCTTGCGCGCGGTGAGGAACAGCAGCTTGGCATGGTCCAGCCCCAGCCGGCTCACATAGCGCTCCATGCCCGAGCGGTAGTAGTGCAGGCCCAGTCGCGCGGCCGGCATGAACATGTCGATGCCCTCGGCCCCCACGCGAAAGTCGCAGGCCAGCGCCAGGTCGGTGGCACCGCCGTAGACGCCGCCGTGCAGCACGGCGATGGTCACGGGCCGCGCCATCTCCAGCGCATCGACCATGCCGGCAAAGTCGATCTTGCGCGGGGCGCCGATGCTGCCGATGTCGTAGCCGCTGCAGAAGTATTTGCCGGTGCTGCGCAATTGCAGCACCAGCAGTTCAGGGCGCGCATTGACCTGCTCGATCAGCCCGGCCAGGTGCTCCAGGTCATCGGCGGTGAGGCGGTTGGCCTGGTCGGGCCGGCGCAGGGTGATGGTGGCCACCGCGCCGTTGATGGTGAGTTCGGGAAGTGCGTTCATCGGGGATCTCATCGGCCTTGGAATTGGGGTTGGCGCTTGGCCAGGAAGGCGCGGCGGCCTTCCAGGTAGTCCTCGCTGTCGAAGCAGCGCAGCACCAGGGCTGCCACCGCGTCGGCGCCTTCGGCCGCATCGGAATAGTGCTCGAATGCCTGCAGCGCCTGCTTGGCGGCATGCACGGTCAGCGGGGCATTGGCGACGATCTGCGCGGCATAGGCGGCCACGCGCTCCCCGAGCGGTGCGCCATCGTCGACCACGAAATTGACCAGGCCCACGCGCAGCGCCTCGTCGGCCTCCAGGAAGCGCGCGCTGAACAGGATGTCCTTGGCGGTGGACGGCCCGACCAGGCGCGCCAGCGCCGCCACGCCCCGGTAGTCGTAACCCAGGCCGAGCCGGGCTGCGGGGATGGCAAAGCGCGAGGATGCCGCCGCGAAGCGCACGTCGGCCGCCAGCGCGATCGCCAGGCCGCCGCCTACGCAATAGCCTTCGATCATGGCGATCAGCGGCTTGGTCAGCGAGGCCAGGCCGGCGTGGCCACGCGCGGCGATCCCGTCGTAGGTCTGCTTCTGCGCCGCGTCCGCGCGGTGCTGCTCAAATTCCGAAATGTCGGCCCCCGAAACGAAGGCCTTGCCGCCCGCCCCTTTCATGACCACGGCACGCACGGCCGGGTCGCGCTCGAAGGCCTCGGCCGCGATGCCCAGGCCCTGCCACATGTCCAGCGACATGGCGTTGCGCCGCTCGGGGTGGTTGAAGGTGATCCAGCCCACGCCGCCCTGCACCTCGGCCAGGATGCGTGGCGTTCCCAGGTCCAGCGCGCTCATGCCACGGCCCCTTCGCTGCGCAGGGCAGTGATCGCTTCGGCGCCATAGCCCAGCTCGCGCAGCACGTCGTCGGTGTGTTCACCGGCATCGGGCGCGGCACGGTGGAAGACCTCGGCATGCGCGCAGGCCGACAGGTTGATGGGCGAGCGCAGCAGCTGCAACGCACCCAGCTCGGCATGGGGCGCCGGGCGCGTCATGCGCAGGTGCCGGGCCTGCGCATCCTCAAAGGCCTGGCCGATGTCATACACCGGCCCGCAGGGCACGCCGGCCTGGTTCAGGCGTTCCACGAGTTCGGCCACGCCGAACTGGCGCGTGATCGCACTGATGGCCTCCTCCAGCTCGCGCCGGTGGGCCAGGCGAGAAGGCTGGTCTTTGTAGCGTTCGTCCTGCGCCAGGTGCGGCGCCTGCAGAAAGTCGCAGAGCTTGGCCCACATGGCAGCGCCGGGCCCGCAGATGTTGACCTGGCCATCGCGCGCCTCGAAGGTACCCATGGGCACCAGCGTGGGGTGCGAATTGCCCTCCTGGCCCGGCACCTTGCCGTCCACGGTGTAGCGCGCGCCCTGGAAGTCGAGCTTGTTGAGCATGGCCTCGAGCAGCGAGGTGTGCACCCACTGGCCCTCACCCGTGCGCTCGCGGTGCAGCAGCGCCAGCAGGATGCCCTGGCCGAGGAACATGCCGGCCGTGGTGTCAGAAATGGCGATGCCGGTGCGGTACGGGCCGCGCCCCGGCTCGCCGGTGACGGAGCTGAGCCCGCTCATGCCCTGCACGATCTGGTCGAGCCCTGGCCGCTCGGCATACGGGCCGGTCTGCCCGAAGCCCGAGATGCTGGCCAGGATGATGCGCGGGTTCACCGCGCTCAGGGCTTCGTAGGTGAGCCCCAGGCGCTGCTTGACCGAGGAGCGGAAGTTCTCCACCACCACGTCGCTGCGCTCGACCAGCTGGCGCAGCACGCGCATGCCCTCGGCGGTCTTGAGGTTGACGCTCAGGCTGCGCTTGTTGCGGTGCAGGTTCTGCTCGTCGGAGCCGCGGCGCGGCCCCAGCGTGGGTTTGCGGTCGGGCGGGTCGATGCGCACGACGTCGGCACCCCAGTCGGCCAGCAGGCGCACAGCCACCGGGCCAGCGCGTGCGATGGTCAGGTCGAGCACGCGGTAGCCCGACAGCGGCATGGGAGCGGTGGCAGTGGGGGGGACTTGCATGGGGAGTTCGTTCATGGAGGACATCACTGCACCGCTGCCACGGCTGCGGGATCGGCGTAGATCACCGATTGCTGCCCCACCTCGAGCACCATGGACGGCACCGCGTGGACCTTGAGCGTGCCGCCGCCCGCGCTGGGCTGCACCAGGTAGTGCCAGTACTCGCCCAGGTAGGTGCGGCCCACGACCGACACGGCACCCAGCGGCACGGCGCCATCGGGCCCGGCGCCCAGGTACAGCGACTGCGGGCGGATGGAGGCCTGCAGGCTGGCGCGGTCGCCATCCAGCCCGGCCTGCAGGGGAATGCCATCGGGCAGGCCGTCGAGCCGCATGTGCCCGCCCTGCACCGCCCCCTGCACCAGGTTGGTCTTGCCGATGAAGCCCGCGACGAAGGGCGTCTGCGGGCGGTTGTAGAGGTTCCAGGGCGTGTCGATCTGCTCCAGGCGGCCCTGGTGCAGCACGGCGATGCGGTCGGAGATGGCCATCGCCTCGGTCTGGTCGTGCGTGACGTAGACGGTGGTGAAGCGGAATTCGTCGTGCAGGCGGCGGATTTCCGCGGCCATTTCCTCGCGCAGGTTTGCGTCGAGGTTGGACAGCGGCTCGTCGAGCAACAACACCTCGGGCCGCACGATCATGGCCCGGGCCAGGGCCACGCGCTGCTGCTGCCCGCCCGACAGCTCGGCCGGGTAGCGCTGCGCGTAGGGGCCGAGCTTGACCACGTCGAGCATCTCCTTGACGCGCTGCGCGGTCTCGGCCGCGGGCGTCTTGCGCACCTGCAGGCCGAAGCCCACGTTCTCGGCCACGGTCATGTTGGGCCAGATGGCATAGCTCTGGAAGATCATCGACATGCCGCGGTGCTCGGGCGGCACCGAGCGCGTGGGCGTGGAGACCTCGCGCCCGTCCACCAGGATGGCGCCGGCGCTGGGTTCGATGAAGCCCGCGATCATGCGCAAGGTGGTGGTCTTGCCGCAGCCCGAGGGGCCCAGCAGGGTGACCAGTTCGCCGCGCCGCAGTTGCAGGGACACGCCGTCCACCACGGACGCGCTGCCGTAGTTCTTGCGCAGGTCTTTGAGTTCGAGTTTGGACATTTTTTGTTTGCTTTCTGAATGCATCAGCCCCGGCGCAGCATGAAGTCGCGCCCCGCGAGCTTCATGCCGATGGCCACGACCACGGTGACGATCACCACCAGCACCACGCCCATGGCGGCCAGCGTTTCGTAATTGCCCTGCTCGCTCAGGTCCAGGGTGAGCACCGAGACCACGCGCGAACCCGGCCCGGTGAGGAACACCGCGGTGGACAGCTCCTTGGTGCAGATCACGAACACCAGGATGAAAGCCCCCACCAGCGTCTTCTTGAGCAGCGGCGCGACCACCCGCGTGAGCACCGTGATGCGGCCACCGCCCAGGATGCGCACGGCCTCCTCCAGCTCGGGGTTGAGCGCGCGCACGCCCGCCGCGCTGGCGGCCACCGAGATCGGCAAAAAGCGCGTGGTGAAGGCGATCACGATCAGCACGCCCATGCCGTACAGCGAGAATGGCGGGCCGGCGTATGCGGCATACAGGCCGATGGCCAGGATAAGCCCCGGCACCGCCACGGGCGCCAGCGCCAGGAACTGCACCAGCACCGGAAACGGCGTGATGCGCCGCTGCGTGGCGTAGGCGATGCAGATGCCCATGCCCACGCAGACCAGCGCCGTGGCAGCCGAGTACAGCACCGTGTTGGCGATGGCCGAGCGCACCGTGAGCTGCTCGAAGAAGATGCCGTGGAAATTGGCCAGCGTGAGGTTGCTGAGCGCCAGCCCCTTGCCCCAGGCTTTGGAAAACGAGGCCAGCACCAGGATGGCCAGCGGCATCACCACGCTGAGCAGAGCCACCAGCGCCGAGTAGGCCAGCAGCAGCCACTTCCAGGCGCCGATGTCGAAAGGCCGCCGCTCCCCACCCTTGCCCGACACCGACACATAGCCGCGCCGCGCCAGCAGCTTGCGCTGCAGCATGAGCATGACGATGGTGAGCAGCAGGATGGGCATGGAGAACGCCGCCGCCTGCTCCACCTGCAGCGGGTACTGGAAGAACGACACGATCTGCGTGGTGGCCAGGTTGATGCGCGCGGGGATGGCGATCAGCGCCGGCGTGCCGTACAGGGCAATCGCCTCCAGAAAGATCAGGATGGCCGCACCGATGATGGAGGGCAGCACCAGCGGAAGCGTCACGCGCGCCATGGTCTGGAACTTGCCGGCCCCGTGGATGCTGGCGGCGTCTTCCAGCTCGGTGGACACCAGGTCGAGCGCCGACTTGGTGAACACGTAGATCAGCGGGTAGGTGTACAGCGCGATGACGAAGGCCAGGCCCCAGAAGCTGAAGATGTTGAACGGCCCCTTCTGCACCCCGGTCAGCTCCACGACCAGGCGGTTGAGCCAGCCGGCATTCGGGCCGGCGAGCAGGATCCAGGCGATGGCGCCCAGGAAGTTGGGCATGACGAAGGCCGCCAGCACGCTCAGGTGCGCGAAGCCGCGGCCCGGCATGTTGGTGCGCGAGACCGCCAGCGCCAGCGGCACGCCCAGCGCGAGGGCGATGGCCGTGACCGCCGCACCCAGGTACAGCGAGTTGAGCAGTGCCTGCAGGTTGCGGCCGCGGCCCAGGGCCTGCGCATAGCTCTGAAGCGACCAGGCGCCCTCTGCGGTATGGAAGCTGTCCCACACCAGGCGCAGGATGGGATTGGCCACCAGCAGGATCAGCACGGCAATGAGCACGCCGAACAGCCACACGGCAGGATCGCCGAAGCGGGCGGAAAAGCGGCCCATGGCCGGGGCGGGGACGGCCATGGCGTCAGACACCGAAAGCCTCCCGCCAGGCGTCGATCACCTTGGGGATCTGCGCCACCATCTGCGGGGGCGTGGGCGCCAGCAGCGGGCTGGCGTCACCAAGGCCGATCACGCCGGGCGCAGGCTTGGCGTTGGCGCGCAGCGGCACGCTGAACTCCTCGACCGAGATGCGTTCGGTGTCCTCGCTGCCCAGCAGCCACTCCATGAACAGCCTGGACGCATGGGGCCGGCGCGTGTTGGCCAGGATGCCCGTGGGCGAGAGGATCAGCACCGGGCCCTCCTTGGGCGCCAGCGTGGCCACCGGGTTGCCCTTGGATGCCGAGCGCGCGGCCAGGCTCATCGGCCCGGCGGAGACGGAGGACTCGCCGGAAATCACCGCCGTCACCGCGTCGATGGTGGAGCGGCTGACGTGCGCCTTGTTGGCGGCCAGCTTCTGGAAGAAGCCGTCTCCATAGAGCTTGCGCATCTCGATGCACCAGGCACCGGCCGCGCCGCTGTACGCGGGGTGCGCCACCAGGCCGGCACCGCTCCACTTCGGGTCGAGCAGGTCGCTCCAGCTTTTGGGCGCCGCGGCGGCCGACACCTTCTGGGTGTTGTAGATCAGGCCCATCATGAAGCAGCTCGACGCGTGGAAGTAGCCGTCCGGGTCCATGTTCTGCACGCGCTTGTCCTGGCGGGCCACGGCGGCCGGCAGGAACTTGAGCAGCAGGTTGCGGCCCTTGAGGTCCACGTAGTGCGCCAGGTCCGTGGAGGTGAACACGTCGCAATTGGGCGTGCCGGCCTTGAGGTCCTGGTTCAGGCGCTGGTAGGCCACCTGCGCCGTGGTGCGCACCACGTTGACCTTGATGCCCGGGTAGCGGGCCGTGAAGGTGCGGCCCATCTTCTCGGCCACCTCGGAGGTCTGGGGCACGGTGTACCAGGTGAGTTCGCCCTCCTTGCGGGCAGCATCGTGCAGGGCGCCCAGGCTCGCGGCCTGGGCGCGGACTATCGCGGGAAAGGCCAGTGCGCTGGCCGCCATCACACCGAACTCTCGTCTGCGCAAGAACATGGGTTGTCTCCTGATCGTTGGTGACCGATCGGTGTCGGCCTCTTTTCAGTATGCACAGAAGATTTATAAAAATACACTAATGGTTTGTATGTATTTTTTACAACCGATTCAGAAGCTCTAATGGCGCTGCCATGACACAAAGCCCCTCCATCCATTTCCACCGCCACGGCGAGGCCGACGTGCTCGAAGCCGTGGACGTCGACGTTCCCGCACCTGCACCTGGCGAGGTCCAGGTGCGCCAGACGGCCATCGGCCTCAATTTCGCGGACATCTACCAGCGCCGCGGCGGCCATGGGCCGCACGCGGCCACGCCCTTCCCCGTCACCCCGGGCGCACAGGGGGCAGGCGTGGTGGAGGCGGTGGGCCCGGGGGTCCGTGAATTCACCCCGGGCCAGGCCGTCGCCTACCTGCACCCGGGGGCCTACCAGGTCACGCGCAACGTGCCGGCACACCGCGTGGTAGCGCTGCCGGACTGGATACCGCAGGACATCGCGGGGGCGAACCTGCTGCGCGGGCTCACGGCCGAGTACCTGCTGCGGCGGCTGTATGCGGTGAAGCCCGGAGAGGCGGTGCTGGTGCATGCAGCCGCGGGCGGCATGGGGCTCATCCTGTCGCAATGGGCGCGCGCGCTGGGCGCCACGGTGATCGGCACCGTGGGCTCGGCCGCCAAGGCGGAGGTGGCGCTGGCACATGGCTGCCACCACGTGATCGACTACCGCCGCGAAGACTTCGTGGCCCGCACGCTGGAGTTCACCGGCGGTGTCGGTGTGGGCGTGGTGTACGACGCCGTGGGCAAGGACGTGTTCCTGCCCTCGCTGCAGTGCCTGCGCCCGCGCGGCCTGGCAGTCAACTACGGCACGGCGTCGGGCGACGTGGAAGCCTTCGACCTGCAGGTCCTGCATGCGAAATCGCTCAGCGTGTGCCGCCCCACCCTGCGCAGCTTCGTGACCGACCCGGCCGAGCTGCGCGCATCGGCCCAGGCCTTCTTCGACGCCGTGCGCGACGGCCATGTGCGGCTGGGCATAGGCCAGCGCTACCCGCTGGCCGAGGTGCGGCGCGCGCACCGCGACCTGGAAAGCCGCGCCACCACCGGCGCACCCGTCCTCATCCCCTGACCTGACCACTGCCCCACCATGAGACTCTTCCATGCCTGGCTGTCCAGCGCCTCGCGCCGCGTGCGCCTGTGCCTTGCCGAAAAGAACATCCCCTACGAGAGCGTGGCCGTGGACCTGAGCCGGCAGGAGCAGCACGCACCGGAGTTCCTGGCCATGAACCCCAACGGCGTGGTGCCGGCGCTGGAGATCGCGCCCGGCCGCTTCCTGCACGAAAGCTCGACCATCTGCGAGTACCTGGACGACACCGTGCCCGAGCCCCCGCTGCGGCCCACGGACCCGTACGCGCTGGCGCAGATGCGCAATTTCGTGCGCTGGACCGACGAGAAATCGCTGCCTCACCTGCTGATCCTCAACTGGAGCCTGATGCTGCAGTCCACCGCGCAACAGTGGAGCGACCAGGAGCTGCAGGACAAGCTGGCGCGCATCCCCACGGCCGAGCGGCGCGAGGCCTGGGTGCGCATTGCGCGCAAGCCCTACACCGAGGAGGAAAAGGCCGAGGCCCTGCGCAAGCTGCTGTTGCTGGTGGACCGCATGGAAGGGATGCTGGCACCTTCTTCGCCGTGGCTGATGGGCGCCGATTACTCGCTGGCGGACATTGCGGCTGCGCCCTTCATCGCGCGCATTGCGGAGATAGCGCCCGCAGCGCTGGCCGAAGCGGCGCACCCGCGCGTGCACGGCTGGTGGCAGGCCATGCAGCAGCGCCCGGCGTTTGCCGCAGCGCGCCTGCAATTGTTCGGCGAGGTGCTGCAGGAGCGCCAACGCGGTACCACCACCCCGAGCTGAGCCCGAGAGCGATGCGAGCGCCCGCGCATTATCATTCGGCCACTACGAACATGGCCACCACAACCACGACCCCGCCCCGCGTCAACCTCAGCGACAAGATCCGCGAAGCCCTGGAGGAAGAGATCATCTCCGGCAAGCTCTATGCCGGCTGCAGCATCGACGAGCAGGAACTGATGGAGCGCTTCGAGGTGTCGCGCACCCCGGCGCGCGAGGCGATCCAGCAACTGGCCACCGCCGGCCTGGTGGAGATGGTGCCGCGCCACGGTGCCGTGGTCGCCACCCTCTCGCTCACCGAGTACGTGGCCATGCTGGAGATGCTCACCGAGCTCGAAGGCCTGGCCGCGCGCCTGTCGGCACGGCGCATGCCGGCGGCCCTGCGGCGGGACCTGCAGGCCTCCTTCCAGGCCTGCGAGACCGCAGCCGCCAAGGACGACTCCGTGGCCTACGAGGAGGCCAACCGCTGGTTCCACCAGACCATCTACGACGGCAGCCTCAACGAGGTGCTGGCGCGCCAGCTGCGCCAGATGCGCCTGCGCATGCGGCATCCGCAGCGCTCGCTGTTCGACCGGCCCAACCGCGTGCGCAACTCGCTGGCCGAGCACCAGGACATCATGAAGGCCATCCTCGACGGCGACGAGGACGCGGCCGACCGCCACATGTGCCGGCATATCTCGAGTGGCGGCAATGTCTACGTGGACGCCGTGGCCCGCGGCAGCGTGCCGCGCGGCTGATCAATCCAGGGAATTGAGCTGCAGCTGGCTTGTGAATTGCCGGCCCTCGCCTGTGAGCGGATCGGTGAACGCGAGCGAGCGCGCCAGCAGCTGCAGCGGGCGCGAGTAATCGCCCTCGGGCGGGTCGTTGACGACCGGGTAGAACGCATCGTTGCGCAGCGGCAGGCCCAGCGCCGCCATGTGCACGCGCAGCTGGTGGCGCTTGCCGGTGATGGGCGACAGGCGGTACAGCGCCCAGTTGCCCTGCCGCTCCAGCACCTCCATGTGGGTGTGGCTGTTGGGTTCGCCCGGCACCTCGTGCATGCGAAAGAACTGCGGGCTTTCCTCCATGCGGCTCACATGCTCGCGCGGAAAGGCCAGGTCGTCGCGCCAGGGTGCCACGGCCTCGTAGTGCTTGGTGATGGTGCGGTCGCGGAACAACGCCTGGTAAGCGCCGCGCGTGCGCTGCTGCACCGAGAACAGCACCAGCCCGGCCGTGTCGCGGTCGATGCGGTGCAGGGGCGACAGTTCGGGCAGGCCCAGGCGGCGCTTGAGGCGCACCAGCAGCGTGTGCTGCAGGTAGCGGCCGGACGGCGTGACGGGCATGAAATGCGGCTTGTCGGCCACCAGCAGGTGCCCGTCCTGGTAGAGCACGGTTTCGGTGAACGGGATCTCTGGCTCATCGGCCAGGTGCCGGTAGTAGTACACGCGCAGCCCGCCTTCGAACGGGCGCGCGGGTGCGACCACGGCTCCGCGCTCATCGACCACGTCGCCGGCCTGCATGCGCGCCATCCATTCGCTGCGGTCCACCGCAGGCAGGCGCTCGGCCAGGAAGTCGAGCATGCTGCCCTGCCCGTGGGTGGGCAGCACCACGCAGCTCGGGCCCACGCCGTCGCGCATGGGCGGGGCGAAAGGATGGTGGGGGCTGTGCATGGTGGCGCATTCTAAAAGGCCACCATCGCCGGCCCGTTACAGCCGCCAGCCTTCCCATGCCGTCCAGGCCGACGCCAGCAACAGCAGGCCTCCCACGGCCCGCGCCGTCCACACGCTGGCCTGCGGATTGTCCTGCAGGCTGCTCTGCGCCCGGGCCGCGCCCAGCGCCACCACGCCGTAGACCCCGGCCTGGGTGGCGGCGATGATGAGCCCCATGACCACGGCCTGGGCCCAGATGAGGCCGTGCTCGGGCCGCAGGAACTGCGGGAACACGGCCAGCATGAAGACATAGGCCTTGGGGTTCATCAGGCAGGTGAGCACGGCCTTGCCGAAGGTGGCGGCCAGCGGCCGCCGGCGCGTGTGCACCGCCCCATCGAAGGCCGAGCGGCTGCGCAGCAGCGCCATCCCCATCCAGGCCACATAGGCCGCGCCCGCCAGCAGCAGCGCGTTGAAGGCCGCGGGAAACAGCTTGAGCACCACGCCCACGCCCAGTGCCCCCATGGCCGTGTGACAGGCGCCACCGGCGACGATGCCCGCCACCGCGCCCAGGCCCGCCCGACGCCCGCCCACCAGCGAGCTGGCCATGACGAAAGCCATGTCCAGCCCCGGCAGCGCCACCACGCCGAGCAGCACCACGAAGAACAGCCACAGGTGCGCCGTGTGCTGCAGCGCCAGGGAATCGATTGCCCAGTCCATCTTTCATCTCCTTCATCCGGCCCCGGGTTGGGAACCGCCTGCCAGCCAATGTAGGGATGAATCAGGACACAATCGGCCCTGATTCGGGTGCATGATGGCGCCATGGCCTCCCCCACCACCCGCGTGCTCAGCGTGCTGGAACTGCTCCAGGCGCGCGGCGCCATGAGCGGCACCGAGCTGGCCCAGCGGCTGGAGGTGGACGGACGCACCCTGCGCCGCTATATCCGCAAGCTCGAGGACCTGGGCATTCCGGTGGTGGCCGAGCGCGGGCGCTACGGCGCCTACCGGCTGATGCCGGGCTTCAAGCTGCCGCCCATGGTGTTCACCGACGACGAGGCCCTGGCCCTGTCGGTGGGCCTGCTGGCCGCACGCCGCCTGGGCCTGGCCGAGGCCGCGCCGGCCGTGGAAAGTGCGCGCGCCAAGCTCGAGCGCGTGATGCCCGAGCCGCTGCGGCGCCGCATTCGCGCCCTGGGCGACACGGTGCAGCTGGACCTGGCGCACCCCGACACGCCCGCAGACAACCAGGCCCTGTTCACGCTGAGTGCGGCGGCCCATGCGCGCCAGCGCGTGCAGCTGGCCTACCGCACGCCCCAGGGCGAGGTGACCGAACGCGGCTTCGACACCTATGGCCTGGCTTGGCGCGGTGGGCGCTGGTACGCCGTGGGGCACTGCCACCTGCGCGGCGGGCTGCGCTCGTTCCGGCTCGACCGGGTGCAGGGGGTGCAGCCGCTGCCCGCCTCGTTCGGCGTGCCCGAGGACTTCGATGCCGTGCGCCACCTGGCGCTGGGCGTGGCCTCGCTGCCGCGCGCGTTCAGCGTGCAGGTGCTGCTGCACACCGACCTGGCCACGGCACGTGAAGAACTGTTCGATGCCATCGGCCTGTTTGCCCCGCACGATGGCGGCGTGCTGCTGCACAGCCAGGTGGACGACCTCGCCTGGTATGCGCGGCAACTGGCACGCCTGTCCTTCGATTTCGAGGTGCTGCACCCGCCGGCCCTGCGCGACGCACTGCGTGCATGCGCCCAGGCCTTGCTGCGCAAGGCGGGCGCTGGCGACCCCGCACCGGGGCTGTAGGACAAGGGCGGCAGTTGGGCGCGCGCGCCCCCCGCAGGCGCGGTTGCGGGCTAGCATGGCCCGCACCGCATGCAACGGCCCATGGCCTTGCGGCATGTGCACTGATCTTCGCTCTTTTGGATAAAACCTGTCCCCATGCCCGCCACGCCATCGACCGACCTGCCCAGCCCGCCACCGGCGGCCGGCCGCCCTGCCCGCAAGCCCTTGCACCGGCTGATGAAGTGGTTGCTCGTACTGGCCGGCCTGCTGGTGGGCCTGGCCATCCTGGTCGGCGTGGTGCTGGCACTGATGGACTGGAACCGCTACAAGCCCTGGGTCAACGAGAAGGTCAGCGAGGCCACGGGCCGGCGCTTCGAGATCGAGGGCGACCTGTCGGCCGCCTGGCGCTGGCCTCAGCCGCTGGAAGAAGGCTGGCGCCGCTGGGTGCCGGGCGTGACGGTGAAGGCCGAGCGCCTGGTGATGGACAACCCTGCCGGGTTCGAGCCCCCGTTCAGCGGCGATGACCCAAAGAAAGGCAAGGCCAGGGGCAGCGACAAGGCGCAAGGCACCACTGCGGCCCGGGCCCCGGCCAGCGCCGCTTCGGTGGGGTCGGCCTCGACATCCACGCCGCCGACCACGGCCACCCTGTCCGGCACCGCGACCATGGCCAGCATCGGCAGCGCGAGTGCCTCCATCAGCCTGCTGCCGCTGCTGCGCCGCCACCTGGCCGTGGACACCTTGGCCCTGACCGACCCGGAGATCGCGCTGGCCCGCACCAAGGATGGCAGCAACAACTGGACCTTCAAGCACAAGGACGAGGACACCCCCAAGAGCCGCTGGACCTTCGACCTGGACCGGCTGGTGGTCAACCAGGGGCTGCTGGCCTATGCCGATGCGATGAAGGATGTGGACCTGCAGGCGCGGGTGAACACCACGGAGCCGATCGATCCCGCACGGGCAGGCAGTGCGAAGGCGGCCAAGGAATCCGCCCTGCCCGCGTCAGCGGCGGCCTCCTCGGCCGAAGCTGCGGCCTCGCGCGACGCAGCGGCCGGCAAGGACAGCGGGAGCAGCGCCCCCGTGCCCTACGGCCTGCAATTCGAGCTGCAGGGCCGCATTGCCAAGGCACAGGTCCAAGGCAGCGGCCGGGCCGGCCAGGTGATCAGCCTGCGCGACAAGGTGGTCAACTACCCGCTGCAGATCGAGGCCACCGCGGGCGGTGCGGCGCTGTCGGCAGAAGGCATTCTGGCCAACCCCGGGGCCCTGTCGGGCATGGACTTCGACGTGAGGCTCAAGGCCGGCAGCATGGCCGACCTGTACGAGGTGACGGGGCTGGTGCTGCCCAGCACACCGCCCTTCGAGACGCGCGGGCACCTGACCGGCAGCCTGGAGCCCGAGCGCGCCGTGTGGAGCTACAGCGATTTCCACGGCAAGGTGGGTCAGAGCGACCTGCACGGCAACCTCAAGTACACCTCGGGCAAGCCGCGGCCCAAGCTGACGGGCAGCATGAACTCGAACCAGCTGCGCCTGGCCGACCTGGGCCCGGCCCTGGGCACCACGGCAAGCGACAACACCCACCGCGGCAAGAGCGATGGCAGAGGCGATGGCAAGGACAAGGGCAAGGTGTTGCCGGACGCGAAGTTCGCGGCCGAGCGATGGAACGCGATGGACATGGACATCCAGTTCAAGGGCAAGAACATCATCCGCCCCGAAAGCCTGCCGCTGGAGAACCTGAGCATGCGCGCCGTGATGGACAACGCACAGCTCAGGCTGGCACCGCTGACCTTCGGCGTGGCCGAGGGAAAGATCGAGTCCGAAGTGAGCATCGACGGGCGCGCACCGCCACTCAAGGCACAGATCCGCGGCAAGGTGGAAGGGCTCAAGCTCTCGGCCCTGTTCCCCAAGGTCGAACTGATGAAGAAGAGCTTCGGCCGCATGGACGGCGCCGTGGCGCTGCAAAGCCAGGGCAACAGCGTGGCGGGCCTGCTGGGCAAGGGCACGGGCGAGGCGCGGCTGTATGTGCGCGAGGGCACGCTGAGCAAGCAGATGCTGGACCTGGCCGCGCTGAATGTGGGCAGCATCATCGTCGGCAAGCTGTTCGGCGATGACAAGGAAGTGCACCTGCGCTGCGCGGTGGCCGACTTCACCGTGGTCGAGGGGCTGGCCCAGACCCGCGTGGTGAAGATGAGCACCGACGATGCGGTGATCGAGGCCACGGGCACCATCGACCTGGGCACCGAAGCCCTGGACCTGCGCATCAAGCCCGAGTCGCTGAAGTGGAAGTTCTTCTCGCTGCGCACGCCGCTGTATGTGAAGGGCACCTTCGGCAATCCCAACGTCGGTGTGGAGCCTGGCCCCCTGCTGCTGCGCGCGGGCGCCGCGGTGGTCGCCGCCGTGGCAGCGCCTGCAGCGCTGGCCCTGGTGCCCGTGACGGTGCCGGCCGCCGATGACGACACCTACTGCAAGCCGCTGCTGGACCTGGCCAAGGAGCCCGTGAAGCCCGGCGCCCAGGGGGCAGCGGGCACCGCGTCCGAGCCTGCGCGGCGTGCCGCGAGCAAGCCGGCCACCGCGCGCTGATTGGCCAGGGACAACGGTTGCAGGAATAATCCCACCCGTTGCCACTCCCGGCGCGCACCAAGGTGCAGCGCTTTCCCTCCATGAAGATTCTCAAGTACCTGGTGCTGGCCGCCCTGGTGGTGCTGGCCCTGGGCCTGGCCGTGCCGGAGCGCATCCGGATCCCCGTGGCCGGAGCCACCCCGAAGGACTGGAACGCCCAGTCGTTCTGGTTCGAACCCTGGGGCACCTCGGGTGTGCACAAGGGCATCGACATCTTCGGCAAGACGGGCACGCCGGTGCTCAGCACCACGGATGGCATGGTGCTTTTCACGGGCGAGATCGCCAAGGGCGGCAAGGTAGTGCTGGTGCTCGGCCCGCGCTGGCGCCTGCATTACTTCGCGCACCTGGACCGCATCACGACCGACGCGCTGGCGCCGGTGGCATCGGGCAGCGCCATTGGCACCGTGGGGGCCAGCGGCAATGCCCAGGGCAAGCCGCCGCACCTGCACTATTCCATCGTGCGGCTGCTGCCTGCACCGTGGCAGATCGACGGGGCAACCCAGGGGGTCAAGAAAGCCTTCTTCATCGACCCAGGGGCGTACCTGAAAGAGCAGTAGCCGCAGCGCCCATACGGATTTGCATTTGATCGTATGGCTAGGCGGGAAGCCGCAGACAGTGCTACAGCACGGCAAGGCGAACCAACGACGCCAGACGCTCAAAGGCAAACCCGTATCAATGGAAGTCCCGGCTGCCATCGAGCGCCCCGGCCATGCGGCCCAGCAGCGGCGTCAGGTCCTTGAAGCGCTGGGCCACCAGGTGGCGCACCACAAAAGCCTCCCCAGCGCTGCCTGCGATCCCCTTCTCCTCGTCCTCACCATGCCGGCTGCACTGCCAGACCCCTTGCACGGCCAGCAGGCGTGAGCGCAGGATGGCGTCGCGCCACTGCTCCACCATGGCCGGCCAGACGATGACGTTGACGGGGCCGGTCTCGTCCTCCAGGGTCACGAACATGGTGCCCTTGGCCGAGCCGGGCCGCTGGCGCACGGTGACGATGCCGCAGGCGCGCACCAGCCGACCATCGGGCACGTTGCGCAGCTGCAGCGCCGTGAGCAGGCGCCAGCGCGCGAGCCGGCCGCGCAGCAGTGCCAGCGGGTGGCGGCGCAAGGTGAGGCCGGTGGCCGCATAGTCGAACAGGATCTCCTCGCCCTCGGGCGCCTCGGGCAGTTGCAGCGGGGCCTCGTTCACCGGCACATCGCGCAGCAGGGCCGGTGCGGCATGCTGGGCAGACGCATCCCACATCTGCTGGCGCCGGTGGCCCGAGAGGCGGGCCAGCGCGTCGGCCGCAGCGAGTATCTGCATGTCCTGGTGGTTCAGGCGCGCGCGCAGGGCCAGGTCTTCGGTGCTGGCAAAGGGCCCCTGCGCACGGGCCACCACCAGGCGCTCGGCCGCGCCCTGCTCCAGGCTGCCGACCAGGCGCAAGCCCAGGCGCACAGCGGGTTGAGGTAACGGGGGTGCAGGCAGGCCCTTGTCGGGCCGCAGCCTCTCGGGCGTGCCTTCGAGCGTGCAGTCCACGTCGCTGCGGGTGACGTCGATGGGCAGCACGCGCACGCCATGGCGGCGGGCGTCCTGCACCAGTTGCGAAGCGGTGTAGAAGCCCATGGGCAGTGAGTTGAGCAGTGCCGCCAGAAAGCAGGCGGGCTCATGGCACTTGAGCCAGCTGCTGCTGTAGGCCAGCATCGCAAAGCTGAAGGCATGGCTTTCGGGGAAGCCGTATTCGCCAAAGCCCAGCATCTGCTTGAAGACGCGTTCGGCGAATCCACGGTCATACTTGTTTTTCACCATGCCCTCGACCAGGCGCTCTTCAAAGCGGTGCACCCCGCCAGTGCGCTTCCACGCGGCCATGGAGCGGCGCAGGGCATCGGCCTCCGATGCGGAAAACTTGGCGGCGATCATCGCAATCTGCATCACCTGTTCCTGGAAGATAGGTATGCCCAGCGTGCGTTCCAGGGCGTCGCCCAACTCTTCCTTTTCCAGTTTCAGTTTTTCCCCCTTGCGCTGCTTTTCGCGCGCCTGCAGATAGGGGTGCACCATGCCGCCCTGGATGGGCCCTGGCCGAACGATGGCGACCTCCACCACCAAGTCATAGAACACCTTCGGCCGCAGCCGCGGCAGCATGCTCATCTGGGCCCTGCTTTCGATCTGGAACACACCCACGGTATCGGCGGCGCAGATCATGTCGTAGGTGGCAGGGTCTTCGGGGGGAATCTGGTGCAACTCCCAGCGCTCGCCGCGCAGGCTGGCGCGCAGGTCCAGGCAGCGGCGCAGCGCGCTGAGCATGCCCAGGGCCAGGACGTCCACCTTCATCAGGTGCATCTCATCGAGGTCGTCCTTGTCCCACTGGATGATGGAGCGATTGACCATGGCCGCGTTCTCCACCGGCACGATGCGCGTGAGCAGCCCCTGCGTGAGCACAAAGCCGCCCACATGCTGGCTCAGGTGCCGCGGAAAGCCCTTGAGCTGCCCCGACAATTTCAACCACGTTTCGGCCGTGTGCAGGCTCAGGTGCTCGCCCATGGCGAGTGCCATCTCCTGCAGGCGGTGCGCAGCAAATGCTTCATCGAACCAGTGGTGGTCCTTGGCAAAGGCGTCGACCAGTTGCGCAGGCACGCCCAGCGCCTTGCCCACGTCGCGCAGCACGCTGCGGGTGCGGTAGCTGGTGACCACGGCGGCAATGGCGGCGCGGTTGCGGCCGTACTTGGTGTAGACATACTGGATGACCTCCTCGCGCCGGTTGTGCTCGAAGTCCACGTCGATGTCGGGCGGCTCCTTGCGCTCCTTGCTGATGAAGCGCTCGAACAGCAGCTTGGTGCGCTCCGGGTCCACCTCGGTGATGCCCAGGCAGTAGCACACGGCCGAGTTGGCGGCCGAGCCGCGGCCCTGGCACAGGATGCCTTCGCCGCGTGCAAAGCGCACGATGTCGTGCACGGTGAGGAAGTACATCTCGTACTGGCAATCGGCGATCAGCGCGAGCTCGCGCAGTATCTGCGCCACCACCTTGTCCGGCACACCCTGCGGGTAGCGGCTTTGCGCCCCCGCCCAGGTCAGCCAGGCCAGGCCCTCCGCCGGCGTCATGCCCTCGGGCACGGCTTCCAGCGGGTACTGGTACTTGATCTCGTCGAGGCTGAAGGTGCAGCGTGCCGCGATCTCCAGCGTGGCCTCAAGCAGTTCGGGTGGGTAGATGCCGGCCAGGCGCACGCGCTGGCGCAGGTGGCGCTCGGCATTGGGCTGCAGCGCAAAGCCACACTCTGCCACGGTGCAGCCCTGGCGCACGGCGGTGATCACGTCCTGCAGGCGCTTTTGCGAGCGCAGGTGCATGTGCACATCGCCCGCAGCCACCAGGGACACGCCCGCCTGGCGTCCCACCTGCTGCAGCGTGGCCAGCCACAGGTCGTCATCGGGCGCGAGCAGCAGTTCCACGCCCAGCCAGAAGCGCTGACCGAAATCCACCTGTGCCTGGCGGACGCAAGCCAGCAAGGCATCGGTCTCCATCGCATGTTGCAGGCTGCGGTCGGGAATGAGCAGCAGCTCGCAGTCCTGCAGCCGCGCCACATCGGACACAGGTCCCAGTTCATAGGTCCCCTTGGGCGCGGTACGGCGTGCCGCACTGATGAACTCGCACAGGTTGCCCCAGCCCTCGACGTTGCGCGGCAATGCCACCAGCCGAAAGCCCGGGTAGGCGAACTCGCTGCCCGGGATGAACTGCAGGCCCAGCTCCTTGGCCGGTCCATGGGCCCGCACCACGCCGGCCACCGAGCACTCGTCGGTCAGCGCCAGCGCGCGGTAGCCCAGCTCGGCCGCGCGTTCCACCAGGTCCCGGGGCTGCGAGGCGCCGCGCTGGAAGCTGAAACTGGAGATGCAGTGCAGTTCGGCATAGTCCGGCAAGGCAGGCGGCGAGGCCACCCCGGTGGGGCTGCGGTCAGGAAGGGTGTGGGTCATGTGCCGGTCCGCTCATGCATACAGGCCCTGCAGGAACCAGTGGTCTGCCGACGTCGCCGGCAGCGCATGCACCGGTCGTTCACGGAACACCCAAACACGCCCTGCCCCCGGGCTCACGGCCACGAAATAGTCGCGCTGCACCATGTCGCTGGCACTGGCGGGGACCTGGCTCTCGCCTTCCTCCCACCAGGCCATGTCGAACCGGTGCGGCCCGGCCAGCAGGCTCAGCCGCCCCTGGTAGCACGGCCGGTGGCCCTGCATGGCCAGGCGCTGCGGCGTGCGCAGCAGCCAGGTGGGCCACAGCACGGCCTCGGGTGCGTGGGCGCCCTGCCGTTCCCTGGATGTCGCCGGTGCACGGCCTGCGGTGGGCTGCCAGCGCTGCATGCATTCGGGCCGGTGGTCCGCCAGCAGGGTGACGGACTGCACCGCATCCGTGCCCAGGCGGGCCGAGAGGCGCTCGACCAGCTGGTGCCAGGCCTCGCCCTCCTGGTCACCGGCGGCCGACGATCCATCGGGCGGCAGCAGGTGGGCACTGGCATGCGGCAGCGGTGCGGTCTCCAGCGCACGCAGCGTGATCTGGTTGGCGGGCGCGGCCAGGGGCGTGCGCGCCAGGTTCTCGGCCAGCAGGCGGCGCAGGTGAGCCAGCTCGTGCGTGGGCTGGGCGGTGCGCACGGGCAGCGCATGCCAGGGGGCGATGAGCACACCGTCGACCCGGCGCAGGTCGTGCCGCCAGGCCAGCTCCAGCGCCAGAACGCCCTGCTGGCGTGCCTGCAGCCAGGCCTGCAGGGCCGAGAGCAGCCGGCTCGCGGACCACAGCAAGGCGTCGGCCGAGGTGGCCAGCGCGGGCAGCTCGGCCGTCAGCTCAAAGCGCTCGGGCAGCTCCACCCAGGCATGGTTGTGGGCGATGTGGCCATAGGCCCGGTCCAGCGCCAGCAGCACGGCCGCGCCCAGGCGCCGTGCCACACCGTCGCGCGGCAGCGCACGCAAGGCCCCCCAGGTACGGCAACCCATGCGCGCCAGGCTGGGCAGGTGCGGGTGCAGCGCCGTCAGCGTGTGCAGCGGCAGGCCATCGGGCAGGTGCCGGGGCGCGGGCTGGCCTGCCAGTTGCAGGCGCAACAGGGCCAGGGCCTGCAGCGAGGTGGGGGCCTCGGCAAAAGGGGTTGGGCCCTCCTGCTGCGCAGGCCCTGGCGATGGGTGGCCGGCTTCTGCGGGCAGGTGGCCGGACCAGGGCGGGCTGTGCCGTTGCAGTTGGGCGAGCAATGCTGCGCGCCCGCCCCACAGGCGCTCCGTGGCCGACACTTCGAGCAGCAAGGCCTCGTCCTCCACCCGCGCCACGCGCGGCGTGAACTGCAGCGCCCACCAGTGTTCGTGCGGCGCTTGCGGCAAGGGTGGGTGCGGCCCGGCAGCGGCCGGCGCGCCAGCACCAGGGCGGGAGGATCCGCCGTCAGTGGGGGTGGTGGGCGGCAACGGCCATGCGATCCAGTGCATGCTGCACACCTCCTGCGGGCAAGCGGTCCAGCCACGCCGCCAGCGGCAGCAGCACGGCAGGCTTTGCTGGCTGCTGCTGTGGCGGCGCACGCCGCCCCTCGCCGCGCGCCGCCGATGCGGCCAGCACCCGGGCCAGCGCCGCGTTGCTGGCCGGCAGCACCAGGGGCTGCTCCATGGGGGGCCCACGGCGCTTGAGCACCTGCACCTGCAGCTCGGCGCCGCCCGATGCGGCCACGGCCTCGACCCACAGCCGCAGCGGCGCGGGCGATGCCTGCTGGCGCACCTTGGCCGGGCGAAACACCCACAGCAGCTGCCCCATCTGCGCGGCAGCCAGCTGCAGCCGCCTTAGCGATTCGGGCGCGGCCTGCGGCAGCCAGGCCAGCACCGCCTGCACATCGCGGCAGCGCAGGGCCTGCTCGGCCGCCCACAATGCCTGCGCCGCCGAGGTGGCCTGCACGCGGCACAGCCGCGCCGCGTCCAGCCCACCCGCGCGCAGGGCGGGGGCAAAGGGCTCATGGGGCGGCGCCACCAGCACCACGGCCCCCGGCCGCTCAGCCGTGGCCTGGGCCAGTGCCGGCAGCACCAGTTGCCACACGTGCAGCCCGGCTGCAGGCTGCAGCACCTCGGTCAAGGCCCCCAGGGGCCAGCCCCCACCCGGCAGCTGCGCATCGAGCAGCGCATGCCCCGTGGCCTGCACCCGCGCTGCGGCGGATGTGCCCAGTTGGTCGGCCAGCCACACGCCTGCCAGCCGGGGCGGGGCACCAGCGGGCACGGAACGGAGGGGGACGGCGGACATGAGCGAGGCAACCCGGGATGGACATGCACGGGGTCAGGCAGAGAGGTGCGGCTTGCGCACCCAACCCCGGAGCATCCTGCACGGCAGGGCTGGGGGAGCGATGGGATACTGTATTTTCATACAGTTATCGTACCCCATTCCGCTAACCGCGGCGGCTTTTCAGAGCATTCCCGCGGGTCATTGGAGCCATGCCAGGAAGGGGCGCCGCTTGCAGTGGGCCAAAAGAAAAGGCCTGCGCAGTGCAGGCCCTGAAATGACAAAAGGCCTGCAGAATTGCTTCTGCAGGCCTTGCCAATAATGGTCGGAGCGGCGGGATTCGAACTCGCGACCCTCTGCTCCCAAAGCAGATGCGCTACCAGGCTGCGCTACGCTCCGACAGCTCGTATTCTAACCCGGGAAATTTCGGGTTCTGACCAAATGCGCGCTTTTTTTGATTTTTTTGCAGCGACTGCATCGGACCAGGGTTCCATCGGCAGTGCTGTCATGCATCCAGGGCGATGCAAACTGCGGCGATGGGAGGGAAAACTCAATCAATAACCAACAACCAACGGGGAAGACACTACGGCGAGCCCACAGGCACCAGCACACGACCGCGCATCAGCGGCCGCAGGGTGGCCTGCAATCAGCGGCTCGACGGGCCTGGGCCGCGGCCGGCCAGGTGGCGGAAGGTGATGCGGCCCTTGGAGAGGTCGTAAGGCGACATTTCCAGTGAGACCTTGTCGCCCGCCAGGATGCGGATGTGGTGCTTGCGCATCTTGCCGCCGGTGTAAGCAATCAGCTGGTGACCGTTGTCCAGCGTCACGCGAAAGCGCGAGTCGGGCAGCACTTCGGTCACGGAGCCTTGCATTTCAATCAGTTCTTCTTTGGCCATGTTCTCTTGTCTTTTCAAAAATCAAAAAATCTGGTGATCGGCACCTGAACGCTGGGGCATCCACCACGGCCGATGCAGCGTGGTCGGGCTCGACACACGGTGCATTGCGGGCGGTGGGAGTCGCTGCACCCGGGGCGCAGATCAGGCAGAGGGCCGGGGAGACGGCTTCATACGGATTTGCATTTGACCGTGTAGCTAGGCGGGAGCCGCAGACAGTGCTGTAGCACGGCAAGGCGAACCAACGACGCTACACGGTTAAAGGCAAATCCGTATCAATGGACAGGCAGAGCGCTGTGCATAGCCTGTCGATTGTACCGCGATGTACCCGTACTTGCCTATGGCGAGAATGCCGCAGCGGCGCAGCACCTCTGCAGGCAGCCCCCGCAGGCCTGTCAGGCCCCTGGATCCTGCCCCTGCACGGCCACCGCCAGGGTGCGCACCAGGTCGGTCTGGGTGATGATGCCCACCAGGTGCCCGCCATCGTCGACGATGGGAATGTGGTGGTGCCCGCCCTGCGAGAACAGGGGCACCAGGTCCATGGCGTGCTGGCCCACCCGGGCCACCTGCACCGGGTGCGTCATGATCTCGCCCACGCTGGCGGGCTGGCCGCTGCGGCCCTTGACGAGGGCGCGCAGCCGCTGGCCCAGGCCCTCGTGCAGGTCGAGGTTGGCCAGGCGCATGAAATCGGCCACCGTGACGATGCCAAGCACCTGCCGCCCCGCATCCACCACGGGCAGGGCCTTGATCTTTTCGATGCGCATCAGGGTCCACGCATCCTTGAGCGACACGCCCTGCTCCACCGCCATGGCCGGCCGCGACATGATGTCGGCGCAGCGCACCTCGCCCAGCGTGCGCTGGAAGGCCGCGCGGCCCGCCAGTTGCAGCAGGCCTTCGAGGTCGGCGCGGCTCACGTCCAGCACCTGGTTGTAGTGCGCCAGCGCGGCATCCACATCCGATGCGGCAAAGGCCCCCTTGGCCACGGCGGTGCGTGCAGGCGACTGCTGCGGATGCGGGTAGCTGCGCCCGGTCAGGCTGTTGTAGACCACGCCCGCCAGCAGCAGCACCAGCACGTTGAAGAGAACAGGAAACGCCGCCAGGTGCAGGCCGTCGCTCGCCGTGAGCACCACGTACAGCGCCATGGACCCCCCGGGCGGGTGCAGGCAGCGCAGCGGCACCATGAGGGCGATGGCCAGGCCTACGGCCAGCGCGCCCGCCACGGCCGGGTCGGGCACCAGCGCAGCACACGCCGCCCCCACCATTGCCGACAGGGTGCTGCCGCCCAGCACCGGCCAGGGCTGGGCCAGCGGGCTCGACGGCATGCCGAACACCAGCACGGCGCTGGCGCCCAGCGCCCCCAGCATCCAGGGCCCGTGGGCATTCCCACCGCCCACCCACCAGCGGCTGAGCACCGCTGTCAGGAAGATGCCCAGCACGGCGCCCACGATGAAGCGCAGGCGCTCGCGGCCATCGATGCCCAGCGGGGCCGGCCAGAAATGGCGCAGCCAGCGCACGATCCGCACCCGCGTCGGCAAACGGGCCACGACGGGGCGCGAGGCTGGCAAGGGGGGAGGATCAGGCTCCGGGGCTGGAGAAGAAGGCAGAGGGGGCTGGGGCGGTGCAGACATGGGGACGGAACATTCACACACCGGCACGGCACCCCGCCCCGCAAAGCGGTGGGAGTGCATGCCGCGCCGCATGCAGCCTGCCATTTTGCCGGGCACTGGCATCGCATGCACCAAGCGGGTGCAAACCCGGCCCTGCCAGGGTGGGTAAAAAAACCCGGCCTATGCTCGAAACTACCTAGCCCCATGGGGCAAACAGCGTCCCACGACCCAAAAAACATGCTCTATACTGCATGTACACCGTGTTTAATGCAGTTTACTTCACGTTACCCATGGGCAGCCAGCGGCCTGACAACGGGATCTCGCGGCACGGGAAGAACACCTGCACGCCAGTACCGGTACGGGTAAGCCATAGGTTTTCACCACGGGGCTTGGAGTTAAATTACTTTAAGCCTAAACAAAGGAGACACTCCCCATGACCACTCGCCGCCTCGTCATCAGCCGCAGCGCAGCCCTCGTCGGCGCCGCTTCCACGGGCCTGCTGCTGCCCTCCATCGTGCGGGCCCAGAGCGGCAAGGTGCGCGTGGGCTTCATGCTGCCCTACACGGGCACTTTCGCACAGTTGGGCGTGGCCATCGAGAACGGCGTGCGCATGGCCATCGACCAGCAGGGCGGCAAGCTCGGCGGGCGCGAGATCGAGTGGTTCAAGGTGGACGATGAGTCCGAGCCCAGCAAGGGCGTGGAAAACGCCAGCAAGCTGGTGCAGCGCGACAAGGTGGACGTGCTGATCGGCACCGTGCACTCAGGCGTGCAGATGGGCATTCAGAAGGTCGCGCGCGACACCGGTGTGCTCAACCTGATCCCCAATGCGGGCGTGCATGCCGCCACCCGCGCGCTGTGCGCGCCCAATGTGTTCCGCACCTCGTTCAGCAACTCCCAGCCCACGCTGGCACTGGGCAAGGCGATGATGGACAAGGGCCACAAGAAGGCTGTCTGGATCACCTGGAAGTACGCGGCCGGCGACGAGGCCTTCGAGGGCTTCAAGCAAAGCTACACCGCTGCCGGCGGCACCATCGTCAAGGAACTGGGCCTGCCCTTCCCGAACGTGGAATTCCAGGCGCTGCTGACCGAGATCGCGGCGCTCAAGCCCGATGCCGTGGCCTGCTTCTTCGCCGGTGGCGGCGCGGCCAAGTTCATCAAGGACTATGCGGCCGCCGGTCTCAAGGACAAGATCCCGCTGTACGGCTCGGGCTTCCTGACCGAAGGCGTGCTCGATGCGGCCGGCCCTGCGGCCGACGGCATCATCACCACCATGCACTACAGCGACTCGCTGGACACACCGCGCAACAAGCAGTTCCGCCTGGAATACGCCAAGACCTTCCGCAGCCAGCCCGACGTGTACGCCGTGCAGGGCTACGACACCGGCCTGCTGCTGGTGCAGGGTGCCAACGCCGTCAAGGGCGACCTGGCCGCCAAGCCCGCGCTGTACAAGGCGCTGGAGAGCGCCGTGATCGACAGCCCGCGCGGCAAGTGGACCATGAGCAAGGCCCACAACCCGGTGCAGGACATCTACCTGCGCGTGGTCGAGAACAAGGAAAACAAGGTGGTCGGCGTGGCGGCGAAAGCCCTCTCCGACAGCGGCGCCGGCTGCCGCATGGCCTGAGGCGAATTGACCTTCAACCGGCTGGCGTCGTTGGTGGGCCTTGCCGTGCTACAGCACTGTCTGCGGCCCACCGCCTAGCCATCCGGCTGAATGCCAATTCGCAAAGGTTTCAAAGCCCCGGAATTTGACACAATGACCTTGCCTGCCAATGCGGCAGGCCAGTCCTTCGTGCGCCCGGACTTTGCGGCCACCCTCTGGATCACCCCTCCCATGACCCTCAGTACCTACCTGCTTTACCTGGCCGCCGTGGCCCTGCTGGTGCTCTCACCCGGCCCGACCATGCTGATGTGCATGACCACCTCGCTGCAACACGGCCCGCGCAAGGCCATGGCGGCTGCCGGGGGCAGCGTCACCGCCGTGCTGGGCACCATGCTGCTGTCGGCCCTGGGCCTGGGCGCGCTGCTGGCCGCCTCCGAAACTGCCTTCTGGATCCTCAAGGCCGCAGGCGCGGCCTACCTGATCTGGCTGGGCATCAAGACCTTCCGCAGCCAGGGCACGGTGTTCGACCAGATGCCCGAGGGCGCCACTGCGGCTCCCGCCGTGCCAGCCCACCGGCTGTTCGTGCAGGGCCTGATCGTGGGCGGCAGCAACCCCAAGGCCATCCTGTTCTTCACGGCCTTCTTCCCGCAGTTCCTGAACCCTGCGCTGTCCTTTGCGCCGCAGTTCGCCATCCTGGCCGCGACCTTCGTGGCCTTCGAGTTCACGGTGCTCACGCTGTGCGCCCTGGGCGTGGCCCGGCTGGCCCCGGCCCTGCGCGCGGGCAACCGCATGCGCTGGTTCAACCGCATCTCGGGTGGGCTGTTCACCCTGATGGGTTCGCTGCTGCTGGTCACGCGCCGCGCGGCCTGAGACCCACCATCGCCATTCTTTGCACGCCACCATGGACTTCGCCACCTTCCTGATCCAGTTGCTCAACGGCGTGCAGTACGGCCTCCTGCTGTTCATGCTGGCGGCCGGCCTCACGCTGATCTTCGGGATCATGGGCGTGGTGAACCTGGCGCACGGCAGCTTCTACATGCTGGGCGCCTACCTGGCGTATTCGCTGTCGGGCCACTTCGGCAGCCTCACCCTGGCCATCCTGGGCGGCGCGGTGCTGGCCGTGGCCTTCGGGCTGGCGCTCGAATGGCTGCTGTTTCGCCATTTCTACCACCGCGACCACCTGGACCAGGTGCTGCTCACCTTCGGGCTGATCTACATCTTCGAGGAGCTGCGCTCCATCCTCTGGGGCGACGACGTGCACGGCGTGGCCATCCCGAAGCTGCTGGACTGGTCGATCCCGCTCACCGACACCCTCTCCTACCCCGTGTACCGCCTGTTCATCTCGGGCGTGTGCATCGTGCTGGCCATCGGCCTGTACCTCCTGATCTCCAAGACCCGGCTGGGCATGAAGATCCGCGCGGGCGCCTTCAACCGCGACATGGCCGAGTCGCTGGGGGTGAACATCAAGCTCATCCACGCCATCGTGTTCGCGCTGGGCGTGGGCCTGGCGGCCATGGCCGGCATGGTGGCCGCGCCGGTCTCCAGCGTCTACCCCAACATGGGCTCCTCGGTGCTCATCATGTGCTTCGTGGTGGTAGTCATCGGGGGCATCGGCTCGGTGCGCGGGGCCCTGATCTCGGCGCTGCTGGTGGGCCTGGTGGACACCTTCGGCAAGGTGCTGCTGCCCTCCGTGGCCGGCATGCTGGTCTACATGCTGATGGCGGCCGTGCTGCTCTGGAAACCCGAAGGCCTGTTCAAACAATGATGACGATCCACCCAATGAAGCGCTTCGCGCCATCCCCATGGCAGGGGAACGCAGCATGAGCGCCCCCCGCACCAACCTGGAGGTGCTGCCGCGCAGCGTGCAGTTCGTGCTCGCGCTCGGCCTCGTCGCGCTGCTCGCCTTTCCCTTCGTGGGCAGCGACTTCTATGTGCAGATGGTCACGCGCATGATGATCATGGCCATCTTCGCGATGAGCCTGGACCTGCTGCAGGGCGTGACCGGCCTGGTCTCGCTGGGCCATGCGGCCTACTTCGGCGTGGCCGGCTATGCGCTAGCCTTCCTCACCCCGGCCGATGCGCCGGTCAGCCTGTGGTGGACGCTGCCGGCCGCGGTGGCGGGCTCGGCCCTGGTGGCGTTGTTCATCGGCTTCTTCGTGGTGCGCACGCACGGCATCTACTTCATCATGGTGACCATGGCGTTCGCGCAGATGGTGTTCTACCTGTTCTTCGACAACAAGGTGCTGGGCGGATCGGACGGCATCTACATCAACTTCCGCCCCGACGCCTCGGTGTTCGGCTGGCTGCTGTTCGACCTGGAAGGGCGCCGCACCTTCTACTACTTCACGCTGGCGCTGGTGGTGCTGGTCTACGTGGGACTGCGCCGCCTGCTGTGGAGCCCCCTGGGCCGGGCCCTTTCGGGCATCCGCGTCAACGAGCACCGCATGCGCGCCATGGGCTTTTCCACGCAGGGCTACAAGCTCACGGCCTTCACGGTGGCGGGCGCCCTGGCAGGCCTGGCGGGCTACCTCTGGGGTGCACAGACGGGCTATGTGAACCCCGAGCTCATGGGCTTTCACATGAGCGCGCACGCCATCATGATGGTCATCCTGGGCGGCATGGGCAACTTCGCAGGGGCCATCGTCGGCGCATTCGCGTTCGAGTACCTGCTGCACGTGTTCAAGGACATCACCAAGCACTGGCAACTGCTCATGGGCAGCTTCATCGTGCTGGTGGTGCTGGTGGCGCCGCGCGGCCTGCTGGGCATGCTGGTGCGCCTGCGCGCAGCCAAGGGAGGCACACACCATGGCTGATACCCCCCACGAAGTCCTGCTGTCGGCCCACAAGATCACCAAGCGCTTCGGTGGCTTGGCCGCCGTCAACGGCGTCTCGGTGGACCTGTGGCGCGGCCGCATCCACGCGGTGATCGGGCCCAACGGCGCGGGCAAGTCCACGCTGACCAACCTGCTCTCGGGCGACCTGCCGCCCTCGGCCGGCCAGATACGGCTGGGCGGCACGGAGGTGACCGGCTGGGCGTCGGAGCGCATCTCGCGCCAGGGCCTGGGCCGCAGCTACCAGAAGACCAACATCTTCCTGCCCTTCAGCGTGCACGAGAACGTGCGCCTGGCCGCCCAGTCGCGCGATGCCCAGCAGCCCTGGAACCCGCTGCGCTGGTGGCGCGACACGCGCCATGCCGGCCCGCACAACCGCGCCAGCAACGAGCGCGTCGACCGTGCCATCGAACTGGCGGGCCTGCAGGCGCGGCGCGATACCGTGGCCGGCACCATGAGCCATGGCGAGCAGCGCCAGCTCGAGATCGCCATGACACTGGCCACCGAACCCCAGGTGCTGCTGCTCGACGAGCCCCTGGCCGGCATGGGTGTGGCCGAGGCCGAGCGCATGGTGCAGTTGCTGCTGCGCATCAAGCCCGGGCACGCGATGATGCTGGTGGAGCACGACATGGACGCCGTGTTCGCCCTGGCCGACCACCTCACGGTGATGGTCAACGGCGAGGCCATCGCCAGCGGCACGCCGCCCGAGGTGCGCGCCGATGCCAACGTGCAGGCCGCCTATCTTGGTGAAGAACATTGACCATGGCACAGCAGCACCCACCCCTGATCGAGGCCCGCGGCCTCAACACCTTCTACGGCGCCAGCCACATCCTGCACGGCGTGGACTTCACCGTGGGCCAGGCGGAGACCATCGGCCTCATGGGCCGCAACGGCATGGGCAAAAGCACCTTGCTCAAGTCGCTCATGGGCCTGGTCAAGCCCCGCTCGGGCAGTGTGGCCGTGGCCGGGCGCGACACCACGGGCCGCCCACCCTACGAGGTGGCACGCCTGGGGATTGCCTATGTGCCCGAGGGGCGCGGCATTTTCGGCAACCTGAGCGTGGTCGAGAACCTGCAGATGGCCGCGCGCGCCGGCACACGCGGCCAGCGCGACTGGACCTACGAGCGCGTGCTGGAGACCTTTCCGCGCCTCAAGGAGCGCCTGGGCCATGGTGGCCAGCAGTTGAGCGGCGGCGAGCAGCAGATGCTGACCATCGGCCGCGCGCTGATGACCAACCCGGACGTGCTCATCCTCGACGAGGCCACCGAAGGCCTGGCCCCGTTGATCGCGCGCGAGATCTGGCGCATCTGCAGCCTCATCAAGGCCAGCGGCATCAGCAGCGTGATCGTGGACAAGAACTGGAAGCACGTCACCCAGATCACCGACCGCAACGTCATCCTGGTCAAGGGCCAGGTGGTGTTCGAGGGCAGCTCGGAGACCCTGTGCTCCCAGCCGCACCTGCTGGAGCAGCACCTGGGCGTGTAGGCACCCACGATCCCGCGAGGAAACGTGAACAGTTTCTCGGCCGGGGCCGGCAAGTGCAGCACAGGGCGCCTGGGCGGGTCCGCATTGCCTTAGCATGCGGCCATTTGCCCGCCACCACGCTGCCATCGCCCATGCCCCCTGCCCTCGCCATCTTCCTCGCGCTCCTTGCGGCCCTGGTGCTGCTCAACATCTGGGCCACGCGGCGCGTGCTGCGCAGCGACGAGTTCGGCAACCGCAAGGCCCTGATGGTGATGGGCATCTGGATCCTGCCCTTCCTGGGCGCCTTCATGGCGCGCTACCAGTTTGCCCCACCCGCGGATTCTCCGTCCACCGCGGCGTCCTTGCCCGGGCATGGCGGCGAGCAGCCGCCCGCGCCGGAGGTCCTGCGCATCCCCGGCCTGGCCCCCTTCGACCTGCTGGACCACCTGATCGCGCCTGCGGACCTGCCCGCCCTGGACTGGCAGGCACTCGACCTCTGGGCACAGCAGGCCGGCAGCCCCGAGGCCACGACCCACGCCATCGACCAGGGCCGCCGCGCCTGGCTGCTGCACCTGCGCGACGCGATCGGCCCGCACATGCACCTGCATGAAAGCCAGGACGTGTACATCCTGTCTGCACTGGAAGCCCCTGTGGCACAGGCCATGGCCGGCTATGTGACCAAGACGCGCCAGCGCGTCGCACGCGTGCTCGACGGTGTGGCGCGCTTCAACCCCGGCGAGAAAAGCGTGCTGCTGGTGCTGGAAAGCCAGGAGCTCTACTACCACTACGTGGGCCAGTTCTACCCCGATGGCGGCGAGTTCGCCTTCAGCGGCGGCATGTTCATCCACAACGGCTGCCCGCATTTCGTGGTGGTGCAGGCCGACCTGTCCAGCATCGAACCCGTGATCGCGCACGAGCTCACGCACAGTGCGCTGGCCTGGCTGCGCCTGCCCACCTGGCTGGACGAAGGCCTGGCCGTGAACACCGAGCACCGCATCGCGGGTGCCGGGCGCCCCGCGCAGTCGCCGCAGGCCATGCACCAGCGCCACCAGGCGTTCTGGAATGCCGAGCGCATGCAGGAATTCTGGTCGGGCGACTCGTTCCACCGCACGGACGAAGGCAACGCCCTGTCCTACGACCTGGCCCGCATCGCCGTGGCGCAGCTGGCGCGCGACTGGCCTGCGTTCAGCCGTTTCGCCACCAGCGCCAGCCGCAGGGATGCCGGCGCCGAGGCGGCCACCAGCGCATTGGGGATCGACCTGGGTGGCTACGTCGGCGCCCTGGTGCAGGCCACCGAGGACTGGTCGCCCCGCCCCCATACCTGGAGCACACAGCCAGCACAACAGGCTGCACACCTACATTTTTGAGGGGATGGCATCAGTAGAATGGCCCGCACCCTTTTCGCAGGATCTTCCCACAGTGTCTGACCGCCTCGCCGTTCTCCCCCAGTACCTGATGCCCAAGCAGGCCATGACCGCCCTGGCGGGAAAATTCGCCTCGGCCCAGCTCGGAGGGCTGACCACATCGGTGATCCGCGGCTTCGTGGCCCGCTACAAGGTGAACATGGCGGAGGCGGCCAATCCGGACATCGCGGCCTATGCCTCGTTCAACGACTTCTTCACCCGGGCCCTGCAGCCCGGCGCCCGCCCGCTGGCCGACGCGGACTTGGTCTGCCCCGTGGATGGCGCCATCAGCCAGTTCGGCCCCATCCAGAAGGACCAGATCTTCCAGGCCAAGGGCCACTCGTACTCGACCACGGCGCTGGTGGGCGGCGATTCGTCGCTGGCCGCGCGCTTCGACGACGGCTACTTCGCCACCATCTACCTGAGCCCGCGCGACTACCACCGCATCCACATGCCGTGCGCCGGCCAGCTCACGCGCATGGTGCATGTGCCGGGCGACCTGTTCTCCGTGAACCCGACCACGGCGCGCGGCGTGCCCGGCCTGTTCGCGCGCAACGAGCGCGTGGTCTGCTTCTTCGATTCGGCCAACGGCCCCTTCGTGCTGGTGCTGGTAGGCGCCACCATCGTGGGCAGCATGGCCACGGTGTGGCATGGCCAGGTGAACCCGCCACGCACCGGCGTGCTGCGCCACTGGGACTACGCCCCCGGCCAGGTGTCGCTGCAAAAGGGTGAGGAGATGGGCCGCTTTCTGCTCGGCTCCACCGTGGTGATGCTGTTCCCCAAGGGGCCGTTCCAGTTCAACACCGAATGGGCCCCCGCGCGCCCCGTGCGCCTGGGCGAGACCATGGCGCAGTACCAGGTGGCTTGAACCGGCCCTGCCTTGCGCAGCCTGCCCGCGTCAGGCGCGGTCGGGCATCCGCGTGAGGTGGAAGGCCGTGGGCGCCACCGTGAGCGTATCGGGGTGCACCGGGGATTCGTGCCCCACCAGGTAGACCATCAGGGCGTTGCGGCGCACGACCACATGGCTGACGGTCTCGCGGCTGCTCCCGAGGTGCACGAAGGCACCCGGCTTGAACAAGGGCATGTAGTAGTAGGCCGCAGTCTCCATGGGAAATGCGGCTCCTTCCGCAGTGGTGGCCAAGGGGCGCACCCGCTGCCCTGCAGGGCGGCGTAAGCCCATACTAGCACCGATACGGCGGTAGCGGGGCCCACAAGGCCCCGCAGCCCCGTCCTTCAGGCCCGGGCCCGCGCCCGCGCAAACGCCAGAGCCGCCTGCAGCAGGCGCTCAAGGTGCGGCTGCACACCGGCCGCTACCTCGGGCAGGTAGTCGAACGGCAGCGCCTCCTGCATATAGCTGCACTGCGTCATCTCCAGCTGCACGGCATGCACGTTCTGCGCGGGCTGGCCATAGTGGCGCGTGATGTGCCCGCCCTTGAAGCGGCCGTTGAGCACCGCGGTGTAGCCCGGTGCGGCCTGCGCGATCGCCAGCAGCTGCTGCGCCAGCGCCGGGTCGCAGCTCTCGCCGTTGGCCGTGCCCAGGTTCAGGTCGGGCAGCTTGCCTTCGAAGAAGCGCGGCAGCACCGATCTGATCGAATGCGCGTCCCACAGCACGGCCACGCCATGGGCGGCGCGGATGCGGTCGAGTTCGGTGCGCAGCTGGGCGTGGTAAGGCGCCCAGATGGCATCGCGGCGCGCCGCCACCTCGGTGTCGTCGGGCCCATCGCCGCGCGTGTAGATGGGCGTGTCGTCGAAGGTGTCCACGGGGCACAGGCCGGTGACGCTCTGGCCAGGGTAGAGGCTGGCCCCATCGGGCGGGCGGTTCAGGTCCACCACATAGCGCGAATGCGTGGCCGCGAGGATGGAGGCGCCCATGCCCTTGGCAAAATCGTACAGGCGCTCCAGGTGCCAGTCGGTGTCGGGCACCTGGCGGCACTCGTCGGTGAAGCGCGCGGCGATGGCCGGCGGCACATAGGTGCCGACGTGGGGCATGGACACCAGCAGCGGCACGGTGCCCTGGTGGAAGGTGAAGGCGGGTTGGGTGGTGATGCTCATGGCGTGGGTCTCGAAGGGGACGCTTTTCAAATTTGGTTCATTGTGGCGCGATGGTCGCTGCACGGGCCTGGGCAAAGGCGGCGGCCGCGGTGTCATGCAGGGCATGGCGGCCGGCGGCCACGCGCTGCACGCCGCCCACCCACAGGTCCCGCAGCGCACTGGTGCGGTGGCTGCCAAACACATGGGCCGACAGCAGGGATTCCACCGGCAGCCCGGCCAGGGCAATGTGCGACGGGTCCAGCACCGCGAAATCGGCCTGCTGGCCCGCTGCCAGGCCGCCGATGGGCCGGCCCGAGGCCTGCGCCCCGCCCTGCACGGACGCGAGCCACAGGGCGGTGCCTACCTGCGGCTGTGCGGCGCTGGCCAGCACGTTGCGCTGGCGCAGCGACAGGCGCTGGCTGTACTCCAGCGCCAGCAGCTCCTCGGCCGCGTTCACGCAGGCATGGCTGTCCGAGCCCACGCCCCAGGCACCGCCATGGCCCAGCCAGCGCGGCATGTCGAAGATGCCGTCGCCCAGGTTGGCTTCCGTGGTCGGGCAGATGCCGGCCACCGCGCCGGTGCGTGCGGCATCGGCATACTCCTGTGGCGTCATGTGCGTGGCATGCACCAGGCACCAGCGGGCGTCCACAGGGGCATTTTCCAGGAGCCACTGCACGGGGCGCTGGCCACTCCAGGCCACGCAATCGTCCACCTCCTGGGTCTGCTCGGCGATGTGGATGTGGATGGGCGCGCGCGCATCGATGGCAGTGAGGCCCTGCACGGCAGCGGCCAGGCTGTCCGGCGGCACGGCACGCAGCGAGTGCGGCGCCAGGCCCAGGCCCGCGCCCTGGGCCTTGGCCAGCGGTGCCAGGCGCTCCAGCAGCGCCAGCATGTTGTCGGTGCTGCGGATGAAGCGGGCCTGGTCCGCACGCGGAGGCTTGGCACCAAAACCGCTGGTCTGGTAGAGCACCGGCAGCAAGGTGATGCCGATGCCCGCATTGCGCGCCGCACGCAGCAGCGCGAGCGAGAGCGTGGCATCGTCGGCGTAGGGCCGGCCGTCCCGGTCATGGTGCACGTAGTGGAACTCGCAGACCGAGGTGTAGCCTGCCTCCAGCATCTCCACGTAGAGCCAGGTGGCAATGGCCTCCAGCGACTCGGGCGTGATCTGCGCCGCAAAGCGGTACATCAGGTTGCGCCAGCTCCAGAAACTGTCCTGGCTTTCGCCGCGGTATTCGGTCAGCCCCGCGAACGCGCGCTGGAAGGCATGCGAATGCAGGTTGGGCATGCCCGGGATCACCGGGCCGGTGGCGCGCGGCGCAGCGCCGGCGGCACTGCCGGGCGCCACGGACTGCAGCCGTCCCGCCGCATCCCATTGCAGCAGCACATCGCGGGCCCAGCCACCGGACAGCAGCGCGTGCTCGGCAAACAGCATGGTGTTGGCGCTCATGCAGCCACCTCCAGGATGGTGGCGAGCGCGTCGGCGAACCGCGCGTTCTCGGCCTCCGTACCGATGGAGACGCGGATGAAGGTCTCGAAACCCGGTTCCTTCCAGGGCTTGGTGATGAGGCCCTGGGCCAGCAGCGCCTCGTTCACCGGGCCGTTGGACCGGCCGATGTCCAGGAACAGGAAGTTGGTGGCCGAGGGTGCGATGCGCAAGCCCGGCAGGGCCTGCAAGCGCTGCACCAGCACGCCGCGCAGGCGCACCGTCTCGGCCACACCGCGCTGCATGAAGGCCTCGTCGCCCCAGGCCGCCAGCGCCGCAGCCTGGGCCGCATGGTTCACGTTGAAGGGCGTGCGCACCCGGTCGAGCAACTGCACCAGCGCCGCGTCGCTCGCCAGGCCGTAGCCCACGCGCAGGCCCGCCAGGCCCCAGGCCTTGGAGAAGGTGCGCAGCACGATCCAGGGCATGGCGCGGCCCTGCAGCAGGGCCAGCACGTCGGGGTAGCCGGCCGCGTGGCAGGCGTACTCGTGGTAGGCCTCGTCCACCACGAGCAGGGTGTGCGCGGGCGTGGCAGCGAGCAGGCGCTCGAACTCCGGCGCGGTGAACATGCAGCCCACGGGGTTGGAGGGGTTGGCCAGCATGGCGATCTTGGGGCCGCGCGCCAGCGCTTCGCACCAGGCATCCACGTCGAAGCCGAGTTCGGGGGTGAGCGCCAGCAGCTCGACCTGCGCGCCCATCATGCGCGGGTAGATCTCGTACAGGCCGAAGGCCGGGCGCTGCGTGAGCACGCGATCGCCCTGCGACAGGAAGGCCTGGCACAGCATCTGCAGGATATCCTCGGAGCCATTGCCCACGACGATTCCCTCGGGCGCCACTCCCGTGCGTGCGGCGATGGCGGCGCGCAGCGCGGTGCAGTTGGCATCGGGGTAGGTGCCCACGCGCGCCGCCAGGTCCACCAGGGCGCGCGCCACGGCGGGGCTGGCACCGTAGGGGTTCTCGTTGCTGGCCAGGCGCGCGATCTCGGTCACGCCGTAGCGCTCACGCACGGCGTCGGACGACAGGCCCGCGTTGTAGGCGGGCAGAGGCGGCACCTCGGGGCGGGCCAGGGCAGCGATGGCGGAAACAACAACAGCAGCGTTCATAGGTCGAATACCTTGCCGGGGTTCATGAGATGGAGAGGGTCCAGCGCCTGCTTGATGGCGCGCATGGCGGCCAGCTCGGCCGGGGTGCGGCTGGCGTGGAGGTAGGGCTTCTTGTGCAGGCCGATGCCATGCTCGGCCGAGACGCTGCCGCCGAAGGCCGCCACCTGGGCATACACCAGTTCCTCGACCGCGCCCTCTTCCCCGTTCACGGTGGAGGCATCGGTGGACATGTGCAGGTTGCCATCGCCGATATGGCCGAAGAACACGGTGAGGTGCCCTGGCCAGCGGGCAGTCAGCGCGGCGCGGCACTCCTGCGCAAACCGGCCGATGTCGGCCTGCGGCAGGCTCACGTCGAAGTTGATGGGCGGGTGCATGTTGGCAGGCAGTTCGGCAGTCGCCTCGCGGATCTTCCACAGCGCGCGGGCCTGCGCTTCGGACTGGGCGATGGCCGCATCGCTGGCCTCGCCGGACTCCATGGCTTCGCCCAGCACCTCCTCCAGCGCATCGCGCAGGCCGGCTTCGTCCTGGCCACCCACGTCGATGAGTGCAGCAAAGGGGTGCGGCACCTCGAAGGGCTCGCGCAGGCTTTGCCAGCGCAGGGAGGCCTCGACGAAATCGCGCCACATGAGTTCGAAGGCCGACAGCGCGCCCGGAAAGCGCCCCTGCAGCCGGGCCAGCAGCGCCAGCGCGGCATCGAAATCGGGCAGCGCCACCAGGGCCGTGGCCCGGGCGCGCGGCAAGGGCCGCAGGCGCAGCAGCGCGCGCGTGACCACGCCCAGCGTGCCCTCGGCGCCGATGAACCACTGCTTGAGGTCGTAGCCCGTGTTGTTCTTGAGCATGGGCCGCAGCATGGGCAGCACCGCGCCATCGGCCAGCACCACCTCCAGGCCCAGCACCTGTTCGCGCACCATGCCGTACTGCAGCACGCCATTGCCGCCGGCATTGGTGGAAACGGCCCCGCCCACCTGGGCCGATCCGCGCGCACCGAAGTCCACGCCGAACTGCAGGCCCACGGCGAGCGCGGCCTCCTGCACGGCCTGCACGGTGGCACCGGCCTGCACCGTGAGCGTGGCAGAGCGTGCGTCCACCGCCTCGATGGCGTTCATGCGGTCCAGCGACAGGGCCACACCGCCCGCACAGGGCACGGCCGCCCCGGCCAGCCCGGTCAGGCCGCCCTGCGGCACCACGGGCACGCGGTGCGCATGGCACAGGCGCAACAGGGCCGAGACTTCCTCGGTGCTGCGCGGGCGCACCAGCGCCAGCGGTGGCACGGGGGCCGTGCCGCTCCAGTCGGTGTGGTGGCGCTCTGGCACGGCATCGCCCACCTGCACGCGGTCGGCACCGAGCGCATCGACCAGCGCCGCCAGGAATTCGCTGTGCGTGGCCATGGACTCAGGCCCCTTTCACGATGCGCCCCTGGCGCACGATGGTGCGTGCGGGCTTGTGGCCGAACCAGTAGGCCAGCTCCGCGGCCTCGGCAAAAGGCCAGAGCACGAAGTTGGCCGGCCGGCCCGATGCGATGAGGCCATGCGTGTCCTGCAGCCCCAACGCGCGCGCGGCATGCACGGTGATGCCAGCCAAAGCCTCGGGCACCGTCAGGCGGAACAGCGTGCAGGCCATGTTGGCCATGAGCAGCAGGCTCAAGGCAGGCGAGGTGCCAGGGTTGTGGTCGGTGGACACGGCCATGGGCACGCCGGCCTCGCGCAGCGCGGCGATGGGCGGCAGGTGCGTGTCGCGCAGCGTGTAGTAGGCGCCGGGCAGCAGCACGGCCACGGTGCCGGCCTGCTTCATCGCAGCGATGCCCTCCTGCGACAGATGCTCGATGTGGTCGCACGAGAGCGCACCGTAGCGCGCGGCCAGCGCGGAGCCACCCATGTCCGAGAGCTGCTCGGCATGCAGCTTGACGGGAATGTCCAGCCGCTGTGCGGCCTGAAAGACCTGCTCCGTCTCGGCCAGCGTGAAGGCGATGCGTTCGCAGAACACATCCACCGCGTCCACCAGGCCCTCGGCAGCCAGCGCAGGCAGCATCTCGTTGCACACCAGGTCGGTGTAGTCCTGGCTGCGGCCCGCGTACTCGGGCGGCAGCGCATGCGCGCCCAGGAAGGTGGTGCACACGGTCACGCCCAGCGCCTCGCCCAGGCGGCGCGCCACGCGCAACTGCTTGCGTTCGTGTTCCAGCGCCAGGCCATAGCCCGACTTGATCTCGATGGCGCACACGCCCTCGTCCAGCAGCGCCTGCAGGCGCGGCAGGGCCAGGGCGAGGAGTTCGTCCTCGCTGGCTTCGCGCGTGGCGCGCACCGACGAGACGATGCCGCCGCCGGCCCGGGCCACCTCTTCGTAGGTGGCGCCCGCCAGGCGCATGGCGAATTCGTTGGCGCGCTGGCCGCCATAGACCAGGTGCGTATGGCAGTCCACCAGGCCCGGCGTGGCCAGGGCGCCCCGCGCATCATGGCGCGGCAAGGCATTCCAGGCCGCAGGCCAGGCATTCTCTGGCCCCACCCACTGCACGGTGTCGCCCTGCACCACCACGGAGGTGGCGGTACCCTGGGGCACAGGCACATCGGGTACGCACAGGCCGGGGGCCGGGCGCAGGCCGATCCAGATGCCGTCGGCGGAGGGATGGCTTTGAGGGGTGGGAATGGGTGTGGGTGTCATGGGCAAACAGTCAGTCGGAGGGTTCCATGTCCAGGTCGATCCAGGCCAATGCCGGATCGGCATCCAAAGGCTCCAGCGCATTTTCGGCGGTGCCATCGCTCCACCACAGTCCCTGGCCGGGCTCCAGCACCTCTTCACCGCAGCGCCAGCGCCCGCGCAGCACCATGCACAGGCCGGCGCGTGCGCGCCCTGCCACGCGCGCATGGCCGGTCACCTGCAGGCCGCCGTGCCAGCGGCCGCGGCGCACCATGAGGTTGAAGTCGGTGGAGGTGCCGCCCAGCATGGCGCAGTCCACCGGCACGTCGCCCTTGAAGGCCAGCGGTTGCCAGGGCTGGTCCAGGTCGTGGTCCAGTTGCCCGTCGTCCGAGCGCAGATGCACCCCGTCGCCGTCGAGCAGCATGATCTGCCGGTCCACGCCCGGGAAGGCCGAGAACGGGCCCGCTGCGGCAATCGTGGCCACGCTCACGCGCCACTCGAAACCATCCATGCCGGCGCCCTGCGGCCAGCAGGCCAGCTCGCGGGTGCTGCCGCCACCGTTCTTCCAGGGCACGCTGGGGGTGGATGCCAGGTCAAAAAACTGCACCATGTTCAGTGCTCCCACGCTGGAGCAGCCAGCCAAAAAACCATCGCACTCATCGAAAAATCAGTCATCGTTGTCGGTCAATGCAAAACCAGCTGGCGCGAGATGCGCGCAGCGGCCACCACGGCCATGCGGATCAGGGCTTCTTCCTGCCCGCTGGCACGCACGATCGGTGCCATCAGCGTGATGGCACCCACGGACTGGCGCGAGGCGCCGAACAGCGGCACGCTGCAGCCCCAGACGCCGGGGTCCACCTCGCCGGCGGTCATGGCAAAGCCCGCCTTGCGGATGGCATCGGTCTCGCGCTGCGCGGCGTCGCGCTCGGGCGTGCCCGCGCCCCACTGGCTGTCGAGCACCGCGGCGCGCACGGCCTCGGGCAGGTGGGCCAGCACGCACTTGGCCGAGGCCCCGGCGCGCAGGGGCACGCTGCGCCCCTTCTCGAACGAGCAGCGCAGCGAGTGCTGGCTCTCCACCATGTCCAGGCAGATGGCCTGGTCGTTCACGGCCACGATCAGGCCCACGCTCTCCTGCGATTGCTGGGCCAGGTCCACCATGTCGGGCCGCGCCTGGCGCACCAGGTGCGAGGCCAGGTCGAAGCCCAGCGCCAACTGCAGGCTGAGCGGGCCGGGGGCGTAGAAACCATCGCTCTCCAGCACGAAACCCCAGCGCTTGAGCCGCGCGAGCTGGCGATACAGCGTGCTGCGCGCCAGGCCCGTGCGCTCCATGAGCTCAGCCGCAGGCATGGACTTGCCCTGCTGGGCCAGCACGGCCAGCACCTGCAGCACCCGGTCGGCCGTGGGCACGGTGGCCAGGGTGGACGCATCCTTGGGCATGTCTCGGTGCCTCGGAAAAAGCGCTGTCCTGCCGGCGCTCAGCGCACCATGGGCAGCTTCAGGCCCTGCTTCTTGGCGGTGGCCACGGCCAGGTCGTAGCCGGCATCGGCGTGGCGCATCACGCCGCTGCCGCTGTCGTTGACCAGCACGCGCGCCAGGCGCTCGGCCGCGGCATCGGTGCCGTCGGCGACGATGACCATGCCCGAGTGCTGCGAGTAGCCCATGCCTACGCCACCGCCGTGGTGCAGGCTGACCCAGGTGGCACCGCCCGCGGTGTTGAGCAGTGCGTTGAGCAGCGGCCAGTCGCTCACGGCGTCGGTGCCGTCCTTCATGCTTTCGGTTTCGCGGTTGGGGCTGGCCACCGAACCGGTATCCAGGTGGTCGCGGCCGATCACGATGGGGGCCTTGAGCTCGCCGTTCTTGACCATCTCGTTGAAGGCCAGGCCCGCCAGGTGGCGCTCGCCCAGGCCCAGCCAGCAGATGCGCGCCGGCAGGCCCTGGAAGCTGATGCGCTCGCGCGCCATGTCCAGCCAGCGGTGGGTGTGCGTGTTGTTGGGGAACAGCTCCTTGATCTTGGCGTCGGTCTTGTAGATGTCCTCAGGGTCGCCCGAGAGCGCCACCCAGCGGAACGGGCCCTTGCCTTCGCAGAACAGGGGGCGGATGTAGGCCGGCACGAAACCCGGGAAGTCGAAGGCGTTCTTCACGCCTTGGTCGAACGCCACCTGGCGGATGTTGTTGCCGTAGTCCACCGTGGGCACGCCCATGGCCTGGAAGTCGAGCATGGCCTGCACGTGCACGGCACAGCTCTTGGCGGCAGCAGCCGTGAGGGCCGCATGGCGCGCGGGGTCCTTCATGGCGGCCTGCCACTCGGGCACGGTCCAGCCGCTGGGCAGGTAGCCGTTGATCAGGTCGTGCGCCGAGGTCTGGTCGGTCACCAGGTCGGGCTTGATGCTGCCGGCCTTGGCACGGCGCACCAGCTCGGGCAGGATGTCGGCCGCGTTGCCCAGCAGGGCGATGGAGACGGCTTCCTTGCGCTCGGTGTGGTGCTGGATGAGGGCGATGGCGTCGTCGATGTCCTTGGCCTGCTTGTCCACGTAGCGCGTGCGCAGGCGGAAGTCGATGCTGCTCTGCTGGCACTCGATGTTGAGCGACACGGCACCGGCCAGCGTGGCGGCCAGCGGCTGCGCGCCGCCCATGCCGCCCAGGCCGGCGGTGAGGATCCACTTGCCCGCCAGGCTGTTGCCGTAGTGCTGGCGGCCGGCCTCGACGAAGGTCTCGAACGTGCCCTGCACGATGCCCTGGCTGCCGATGTAGATCCAGCTGCCGGCGGTCATCTGGCCGTACATGAACAGGCCCTTGCGGTCCAGCTCGTTGAAATGCTCCCAGTTGGCCCACTGGGGCACCAGGTTGGAGTTGGCCAGCAGCACGCGCGGTGCGTTGGCGTGCGTCTTGAACACGCCCACGGGCTTGCCCGACTGCACGAGCAGGGTTTCGTCGTCGTTCAGGTCCTTGAGCGAGGCCAGGATCTGGTCGAAGCACTCCCAGTTGCGCGCAGCGCGGCCGATGCCGCCGTACACCACGAGGTCCTGAGGGCGCTCGGCCACCTCGGGGTCCAGGTTGTTCTGGATCATGCGGTAGGCAGCTTCGGTGAGCCAGTTCTTGCAGGTCAGCTCGGTGCCGCGCGGCGCGCGGATCACGCGCGAGGCGTCGTGGCGGGGGTCGTTGTTGGCAGCGGCAGCAGCGATGATGGCGTCGTTGGCGTTCATGGTGATCTCCTGGTCAACGGGTGCGAAAAGCGGTGGATGGATGGGACAGTTCAGGCGTGGCTGGGCAGGCACTGGGTCAGCGGTGCGGGCCAGGCCGATTCGAGCGCCCACAGGCGCATGGCCTCGATGTCGGGCGCCAGGTAGCGGTCCTGCTCGAGGAAGGCCACGCGCTGGCGGATGGCGGCGAGCTGCGCTTCAACGAGCGCGGAGCTCTTGAGCCAGGAGGTGGCAACGGCGCCTGGGGCCGGCACGCGCTCGAAGTCGATGCCCTGGGCCGCGGCCATGGCCTCGATGCCGACGATGACGGCGGTGTTGCGCACCATCTCGGAGAGGCGGCGTGCGCCGTAGGTGGCCATGGAGACATGGTCCTCCTGGTTGGCCGAGGTCGGCAGGCTGGTCACGCTGCTCGGGTGGGCCAGGCACTGGTTTTCGGCCGCGAGCGCGGCGGCCGTGACCTGGGCGATCATGAAGCCTGAGTTCACGCCGCTGTCGCGGATCAAAAAGGCCGGCAGGCCGGACAGGCCGGTGTCCAGCAGCAGCGCCAGGCGGCGCTCGGAGATGGCACCGATCTCGGACACGGCCAGCGCAATGATGTCGGCCGCGAAGGCCACGGGTTCGGCGTGGAAGTTGCCGCCCGAGATCACCTCGCCGGTGTCGGTGAAGACCAGCGGGTTGTCGGACGCGGCATTGGCCTCGATGCGCAGCACGCGTGCAGCGTGCGTGAGGTTGTCCAGGCAGGCGCCCATGACCTGGGGCACGCAGCGGATGGAATACGGGTCCTGCACACGGCCGCAGTTCGGGTGCGAGGGGTCGATCTCGCTGCCGTCGAGCAGGCCGCGCACGGCGGCCGCCACGGCGATCTGCCCGGCCTGGCCGCGCGCTTCGTGGATGCGGGCATCGAAAGGCTTGACCGAGCCCTTGATGGCTTCGAGCGACAATGCGCCCGACACCAGGCCGCCGGCCAGCACGCTCTCGGCCCCGAACAGGCCGGCCAGCGCCAGCGCGGTGGACACCTGCGTGCCATTGAGCAGCGCCAGCCCTTCCTTGGGGCCCAGCACGAAGGGCGCCAGGCCCACGGCGGCCATGGCCTCGCGGCCGCCGACCACCTTGCCGTCGACCTTGGCCTGGCCCTCGCCGATGAGCACGCAGGCCAGGTGGGCCAGCGGCGCCAGGTCGCCCGAGGCGCCGACCGAGCCCTTGGCCGGGATCACCGGCAGCACGTCGGCATTGGCCAGGGCCAGCAGGGCATCGACCAGGGCCGGGCGCACGCCCGAGTGTCCGCGCGCCAGGCTCACGGCCTTGGTGGCCAGCACCATGCGCACCACGGGGTCGGGCAGCGCCTCGCCCGTGCCCACGCTGTGCGACAGCACCAGATTGCGCTGCAGCTCGGCCAGGCGGTCATGGGCGATCTTGGTGCTGGCCAGCTTGCCGAAGCCGGTATTGATGCCGTAGACCACCTGGTCCTCGTCCACGATGCGCTGCACGGTGGCCTCGGAGGCCTGCATGCCGGCCAGGGCCGCGGGGTCCAGCGCCAGGCGCACGCCACCGGCGCTCACGCGGCGCAGTTCGGCCAGGCTCACCTGTCCGGGGCGCAGCAACAGGGTGCTTGGGGATACAGAGGTTGCAGTGGTCATGGGTTGGTCCTGTATATACAAGTTGGCACAAGCGAAAAAAACGGGATGCCTGCCACCGGCAGGCGTCCTGGATACCTATTCAAAAACCGGGTTGCCGTCCGCGCGGAAGCGGCTCCCCAGCCGGTAGCGCGATGACGGGTGCAGGCAGCGCACCATGGTCACGGGCACACCCCGGCTCCAGGTGCGCCGCGTGAGCAGCAGGCACGGCTGGGCCGGGTCCATTTCAAGCAACAGCGCCTGGTCGGGCGTGGGCAGCACGGCATCCACCACATGCTCGACCTGGTCGAAGGGCACGTTGCGCACCAGGAATTCGGAGGGCTGCAGCAGCGTGAAATCCTGCTGCGCGAACTGCGGCACGACGCGCGGGTTCACGTAGCGGTCTTCGAGCTGCACGGGCAGCCCGTCTTCCAGGTGCACGCACACGGCGTGGAACACCGACTCACCGGTGCGCATGTCAAGCGCCGCCGCCACTTCCATGGTGGCCGAGACGCGCTCCACGGTCAGCACCTTGCAGCGGTAGTCGTGCCCACGCTGGCGGATCTCGCTGGCCAGGTTGGCGATCTGCAGCAGCGTGGACTGGGGCTTGTCCTCGGCCACGAAACTGCCCACGCCAGCCACGCGCACGATGCGGCCCTGCTCGGCCAGCTCGCGCAGGGCGCGGTTCACCGTCATGCGCGACATGCCGAACTGCGTGACCAGGTCGTTCTCGGACGGCAGGCGGTCGCCGGCCTTCCAGGAGCCGTCCTGGATCTTGCGCGCGATGTGGTCCTTGATCTGCTGGTACAGGGCCAGCGCAGACGTCTCAGGCTGCGCCACGGGTTGTGGCGAAGCCTTGGGACGGGGTGCGCGGGCGGAGGAGGCAGCGGGCATGGCGAAGGGGTGGCTTTGCGGGATCAGTGGGCGTCCGCGGCCATGGATTCGGCGCGGATCTCTTCCGTGAGGCGTGCCTTGAGGTCCATGAACTCGGGCGAGGTCTTGATCGTGTAATGGCGCGGGTGCGGCAGGTCCACGGCCAGCTCGGTCTTGATGCGGCCGGGCCGGGCGCTGAACACCGCCACACGGTTGGCCATGAAGATGGCTTCATCGATGTCGTGGGTCACGAACATCACGGTCTTGCGCTCGGCCTCCCAGATGCCCAGGAGCAGCTCCTGCATGAGCACGCGGGTCTGGTTGTCCAGAGCGCCGAAGGGCTCGTCCATGAGCAGGATCTTGGGGTCGTTGGCCAGCGCCCGGGCAATCGCCGTGCGCTGCTGCATGCCGCCCGAGAGCTGCTTGGGAAAATGCTGCTCGAAGCCGCGCAGACCCACCTTGGCGATGAAGTAGGCGGCGCGCTCCTTCTGCTGGGCCTCGGGCATGCCGCGCTCGCGCAGGCCGAAGCGGATGTTCTGCTCGATGGTGAGCCAGGGGAACAGCGTGTAGCTCTGGAACACCATGCCGCGGTCGGCACCCGGACCTTCCACGGGGCGGCCACCGAGCAGCACGCGGCCCGAGGTGGGGTGGTCCAGGCCCGCGACGATGCGCAGCATGGTCGACTTGCCGCAGCCCGAGGGGCCGAGGATGGTCACGAAGTCGTTTTCCTGCACGTCGAAATCGACGGGCAGCAGGGCCTGGGTGGCCTGCCCCTTGGGGCTGACGAAGGTGCGCGAGACACCTTGGATGGACAGCAGCGGGCTCATCGCAGGGCACTCCAGGCAAACAGACGGCGGTTGACGAATTTGAAGAAGGTATCCGACACCAGCCCGATGAGGCCGATGACGATGATGCCGAAGATGATCTGGCCGGTGTTGAGCAATGCCTGGCTGTCGGTGATCATGTGGCCGATGCCCGAGGACGAGCCGATCAGCTCGGCCACGATCACGTAGGTCCAGGCCCAGCCCAGCACCAGGCGCAGGGTTTCGGCGATGTCGGGGGCGGCACCGGGGATCAGCACGCGGCGCACGATGCCCGTGGGGCTGGAGCCCAGCGTGTAGGCCGCCTCCACCAGGTCCTTGCGGGCATTGCCGACGATCACGGCCACCATCAGGATGATCTGGAACACCGAGCCGATGAAGATCACCAGCAGCTTCTGCATCTCGCCCAGGCCGGCCCACAGGATCAGGAGCGGGATGAAGGCCGAGGCCGGCAGGTAGCGGCAGAACGACACGAAGGGCTCGAGGAAGGCCTCCACCCCCTTGTGCGCACCCATCGCGATGCCCAGGGGCACGGCGACGATCGCCGCCAGGATGAAGCCGCCCAGCACGCGCCACACGGTCATGCCGATGTCGTGCAAAAAGCCGAACTCGGTGAACAGCAGCCAGCCTTCCCGGGCCATGGTGACGGGGCTGGCCAGGAACGTGGGCGACACGAAGCCCCCCAGCGTGAACACGGCCCAGACGGCGAAGAACAGAATGAAAAACGCCACCCCCAAGACCAGCCGCGTGCGGGTGCTCACAGGTTCTAGCGGGGCCAGGGCCCGGCGGCGAGGCCGCTCTGGCTCCAGCGAAGGTGCAACACCCATCACGCGACTCATGGTTGGATCCTTTGGTGGTTACTTACTTGATGAAGCTGTCGTCGAACATCGCGGGGAAGTTCTCGGGCGCCTTGCGGATCACGCCGGCTTCGAGCAGGATCGCGCCGGCATCCTTCATGAAGGACGTGAGCTCACCCGCGAAGAACTTCTGGTTGGCCGCCTTGTCCTGCCAGCGCAGGAAGGCCGAAGACTTGGCGAACGCCTCGCCCGTCTGCTTGACGGCGGCGCCCATGATCTCGTTGGACTTGGTCGGATCGGCCTTGATCATCTCCAGCGCATCGAAGTACGAATTGGCCAGTGCCTGTGCAGCCTTGGGGTTGGCCTTGAGCCACACCGGGTCGCAGCCCACGGTGTCCATCACCATCGGGTACTCGATGGTGGTGGCCAGGATCTTGCCGGCGGCGGGGTTGGCACGCACGGTGGACAGGTAGGGCTCGTAGGTCATGGCAGCATCGTTCTGGCCGGACACGAAGGCCTGCGCGGCAGGCTGGGGCTCGAGCGAGACGATCTTCACGTCCTTGAGGCTCATGCCGTTCTTGGACAGCATCCAGGCCAGGCCGAAGTACGGGGCCGTGCCCGGTGCGCTCACGCCGATGGTCTTGCCCTTGAGGTCGGCAAAGCTTTTGACGTCGTTGCGCACGGCCAGGCCGTCGGCGCCGTAGGACTTGTCGAGCTGGAAGATCTGCACGATGGGCACGCCATTCGTGTTCCAGGCGACATGGGTCTCCACCGTGGTGGCGGCGCACTGGATGGCCTTGGAGGCCAGGGCCAGGTGGCGGTCCTTCTGGGGGATCATCTTCAGTTCCACGTCCAGGCCGTTCTTCTTGAAGATGCCCGCCTTGTCCGCCAGGGTCAGCGGGGCGAAGCCCGTCCAGCCGGACATGCCCAGAACCACCTTGGTCTCCTGGGCCTGGGCCGGTGCGGCCAGCCCCACCACACACGCAACCGCCGCTGCCAGCGACGCCATCTTCACAACCATTCGGCTCATCATCAGCTCCTGTAGGGGAAAAAAGTACTTTTATGCATCCGCAGGGAAACAGGCCTTGCTTCCTGGGTCCGATGATGGAGGTTCTATCGTACCTGTCTATACAGGGTAAACGCTAGGAAACCGGGCCCTCGGCCCCAAGAAACCGCCCCGCTTCCCGTCTCTTGGGAACGCCCTTCGGGCCATCCCATGGTCGGGCCCACTCGGGGCGCTGGCCGGTGCTTCACCGGCACAGCGATTTAGCAAATTGCGGGCCAATGCCAGGCGCCCAGATTGCACCAGAAAGGTGCAATCACCCGCAATCAGCCCAGCAGCGTGCGCGCAATGATGTTGCGCTGCACTTCCGAGGAGCCCTCGTAGATGCGGAGGATGCGGGCATCGCGCACATAGCGCTCCAGCGGCATTTCGCGCGTGTAGCCATAGCCGCCGTGGATCTGCAGCGCCGCATCGGCCACGAACCCGACCATCTCCGAGGCATGCAGCTTGGCCATGGCCGACTGCAGCGTGAAGGGCTGGCCAGCCTGGCGCAGCGCCAGTGCCTGCAGGGTCAGGGCCCAGGAGGCCTCCAGGCGCAGCTTCATGTCGGCCAGCATCCACTGCAGGCCCTGCTTGCCGGCAAGGGGTTCGCCGCCGACCAGGCGCTCCTTCATCCAGCGCGTGGCGTCGGCAATCGCCGCTTCGGCAATGCCCAGGGCCGTGGCGGCCACGTCCAGGCGGCTGTTGTCCAGGACCTTCATGGCAATCCTGAAACCCGTTCCCTCCTCGCCCAGACGGTTTTCCGCCGGCACCCGCACCCCATCGAATGCGACCTCGAAGGCATGCGCACCCTGGATGCCCATGAGCTTCTCAGGCGAAGAGACCGTGGTGCCAGGGGTATTGGTTTCCACAACAAAGGCGCTGACACCGCGCGCCCCGGCATCGGGGTCGGTCTTGGCGAAGACCACGAGGAACTGCGCCTCGCGGGCGTTGGAGATGAAGTGCTTGACGCCGTCGATGCGGTAGTGGTCGCCCTCGCGCACGGCCCGGGTGCGCATGTCCGCCGGGTGCGAGCCGCCGCGCGGCTCGGTGAGCGCAAAGCCGGCAAGCCATTCGCCGCTGGCCGCACGCGGCAAGAAGCGCTGGTGCTGCCCGGCGCTGCCGCCGATGAGCACCGCATCGGTGCCCAGGTAGTGCGCACCGATCATCGACGAGGTGGCCGCGCAGGCGCGCGAGATCTCCACCAGCGACAGCAGCATGGCCGTGGGCTTGACGCCCGCACCGCCCAGGTGCTCGGGCAGGTTCATGCCCATCACGCCCAAGGCGGCCAGCTGCGGCACATGGCAGGTGACGGACAGGGCCGCCTCGTCGATCTCGCGTGCCCGGGGCGCCAGTACCTCGGTGGCAAAACGGGCCACGGCATCGGCAATGCCCTGGTCATCGGGGGTCACCCCCAGTCGGTTCATGGTGGTCATGGAAAATCTCCTTCAGGGATCAATGGGAGGTGGTGGCCGCCTGCGCCGGGCCGAACAGCCCGGCCTCGCGCAGCGCCGCGAGCCGCTCGCCACCGCAGTGCAGCAGCGCTGCCATGAGTTCGTCGGTGTGCTGGCCCAGCGCCGGTGCCGGCTCGGCCCGGTTGGGCGCGGCGCCACCGAACTTGACCGGCTGCGTGGGCACGCGCAGGCCGGGCAGGCGCGGGTCGTGCACCTCGCGCAGCAGGCCGCGCGCCCTGCCCTGCTCGGATTCGAGCGCCTGGGCCGTGGTCCACAGCGGGCCGCCAGGCACGCCGGCCGCCTCCAGCGCGGCCACCACCTGGGCCACCGGCCGTTGCGCGGCCCAGGCTTCGATGGCCGCAGCGAGCACGGGTTCGTTGGCATGGCGCAGCTCGTCGCTCGCAAAGCGTGCATCCATGGCAAAGCCGGGTTCGCCGATGAGCTGCGCGAGCGATGCGAACAGCTTGTGGTTGAGCACGGCCAGCGCGAAATGCCCGTCCTGCGCGCGGTACACCCCGAACGGCGCCGAGAACGCGTGCCGGTTGCCGCTGCGCCGCGGGCTCTGCCCGGTGAACAGGTAACGGCCCACGCCGGTGACGAGGAAGCTCAGGGTCGCATCGAACATGGCCACGTCCACATGCTGGCCTTCGCCCGTGCGGCGCTGCTGCAGCAGCGCGGCCAGCGTGGCCCAGGAGGCGAACAGGCCGGCGATCACGTCGGACACGGCCTCGCCCACCATGGTGGGCGCGCCATCGGGGTCGCCCGTGGATTCCATCAGGCCGCTCATGGCCTGCACGATGATGTCGTAGGCCGGCAGGTGCGCCAGCGGGCCGGTCTGGCCGAAGCCCGAAACGCTCACGTAGACCAGGCCCGGGTTCACACCGCGCAAGGCCTCGGGGCCCACGCCCAGGCGCTCGGCCACGCCGGGGCGGAAATTCTCGACCACCACGTCGGCCGTGGCGGCCAGCGCCGCAATGGTCTGTGCGGCATCGGAGTGCTTGAGGTCCAACACCAGGCTCTTCTTGTTGCGGTTGAGTGCCGTGAACAGGCTGCTCATGCCTTCGCGCATGGGGCCGATGTGGCGGTAGTCGTCGCCCGTGGGCGGCTCGACCTTGATGACCTCGGCACCCAGGTCGGCCAGCAGGGCCGTGGACAGCGGGCCCGCGAGCACGCGGCTGAAGTCGAGGATGCGCACGCCGTCGAGCGGGCGGGTGGTGGGGGTCATGGCAGGGATCTCCGTGTCTGATCGGGAGTTCACATGGTTGCCCATTCCTCTATCAAAATAAAATATTCAATCTTGATGCAATGGATCAACTATCTTGATCAATATCAGCCTTCGACAGCTCGAGTATTTCGTGGCCGCGGCACAGCACGGCGGCGCGGCCCGGGCCGCGCACGCGCTCAGCGTGTCGCAGCCCTCCATCTCCAAGGCCATTGCCGACCTGGAGGCGCTGTGGAACGAAGCGCTGTTCGTGCGCCGCCATGCACGCGGGCTGGAGCTCACGGCCGCAGGCCGGCAGCGCCAGCGCGAGGCACAGGTGCTGCTGGAGAAGGCGCGCGCGCTCGAAGGGCCGCGGCGCGAGGAAGAGGCCGGCCTGCTGCGCGTGGGTTGCCTGTCCACACTGGCACCGCGCTACCTGCCCGAGATCCTGGTGCGCATGCGCGAGAGGCACCCGCAGGTGGAGATCGAGGTGCACGAGGCGGACACCGAAACCCTGGTGCAGATGCTCGAGCGCGGCGCGCTCGATACCGCCCTGCTCTACGACCTGGGCCTGGCGCGCGCCGTGCGGCTGGAGGCGGTCACCTCCTTCGTGCCCTATGCGCTGCTGCCGGCCGGCCATGCGCTGGCCGCGCGCAGCAGCCTTGCGCTGTCCACCCTGGCGCAGGAGCCCTTCATCCTGATCAACCTGCCGCACAGCCGCGAGTACTTTCTCTCGCTGTTCCGCCAGGCAGGCGTCACGCCGCGCATCGCGCACCAGACGCCGTCGATCGAGATGGTGCGCTCGCTGGTGGCCAATGGCCTGGGCGTTTCGCTGCTCACCACGCGGCCGGTGCGCGACTGGAGCTACGACGGCAAGCGCCTGGCCTGCCGGCGCCTGCGCGGGCCGCTGGCAGCCCAGTCCGTGGTGTTGGCCTCTCCGGGGCAGCAGGGCCACGAGAACCCGCGCTCGGCTCTGTTCGCGCGCATCGCCAAGGCCGCCTTCGCGCAGCAGCGCGACGAGATGACTGCGCCGGGAGCGGCTGCGCGCTAGCTCAGCCCTTGGTGGGCGCCACCTGCGCAGGCTCGGCCGGCAGCGTGATGCGCACGGACAGGCCTGGCGAGGCATTGCGCAGCTCGAACTGGCCGCCATGGGCCTGCGCCACCAGCCGGCACAGGTACAGCCCCAGGCCCACGCCGCCGGTGGCGCGCTGGCGCGCCACATCGGGCCGGTAGAAGGCCTGGGCCATGCGCGCCAGGTGCTCGGGCGGCACGCCGGGGCCGTGGTCGCGCACCTCCAGCTCCACGCCCGTGGGCGTGCTGCGCAGGTGCAGCTCGGGCGGCGATGCCGTGGGCTCGCAGTGGCGCAGGCTGTTGTCCAGCAGGTTGCGCAGCACCAGGCGCAGGCGCCCCCGGTCCAGCGCCAGCACGGGCAAGGCCGGGTCGGCAATGACCACGATGTCGTCGGCGCATTCGTGCCGCACCTCCAGCTCGGTGATCACCTCGCGCGCCAGTTCGGGCAGGTTGGTGGGCTCGCGGTGCAGGGCCGCATGCCGGCCTGCCAGGCGCTCGCTCTCCAGCAGGTCGGAGATCAGGTGCGCCATCTCGCCCAGGTCGCGCATCAGCGCCTCGCGCTGGGGTCCCACGTCGGGGCCCTCGGGCAGCAGCTCGGTGTTCAGGCGCGCGCGGGTCAGCGGGCTGCGAAGCTCGTGGCTCATGGCCAGCAGCAGGGCGCGCTTGGCCTCCAGCATCTGGTGGATGTCCTCGCCCATGGTGTTGATGGTGGCCGCCAGCTGGCCGAGTTCGTCGGGCCGGTGGGCATGGCGCACGGGAATCGGCTCGCCGAAGTCGCCTTCGCCGAAGCGCCGCGCGCCGCGGCGGATGTCGTCGAGCGGACGCAGCAGGTGGCGCACATAGACGTACGACAGCCCCGTGAGCAGCAGCAGCACCGACAGCGTGACCCAGGCCACGCGGGGCTTTTGCTCCCAGGTCATGGCGTTCAGGCCGAATTCGATGGAGTGGCCGTCGGCCGTGGTGCGCTGCAGCAGGCGGTGGCCCTCGTCACCATCGTCCAGCCAGCGCTCCTTGGGATTGCGTGGGCGGTGGTCGCGCATCCAGTCCGGGCGCTGGATGTCGGGGTGCGAGGCCCAGTTCACGGTGGGCCCCTCGATGCGCAGGTGGATCGGCAGGCGCTGCACGATGGCCTGCGCACGCTCCACGCTGGGCGGGGTGCCGATCTCGCCGGTGAGGCGGTCCACATAGTCCATGAGCAGCGGCCGCGCCGCCTCGCGCCAGCCCACCGACAAGGCCTTTTGCACGCCGCCCACGAAGGTGATGGTGGTCATGCAGGCCAGCACCAGGAACAGCAGCACCAGGCGGATGCGCAGCGAGTGCCCGACGGCATCGCGCGCGCGCCGGTGCCAGGGGCACGGCTGGCCGTCCTCGCCCACCCCATGGCGATGGTGGTGGCGCCACCAGCCGCGCCGCGCCGCTGGCGGCCCATCCCCAGGCAGCGCGGCCGTTGCCTGCCGGCCCCAGCGCCTCATGGCGGCGCCTTTCGCAGGGCCAGCGAATAGCCGGCATTGCGCAGCGTCTTGATGCAGTCCAGCGGCTCGAGCTTCTTGCGCAGGCGGCTGACCACGATGTCCACCGCACGGGTGTAGAGCTCGGCCTCGTGCCCACGCAGCTGGTTCAGGATGTCGTCGCGGCTGAACACCCGGCCCGGCTCGCGCGCCAGCAGGTGCAAGAGGTCGAACTCGGTGCCCGTCAGCTCCACCGCCACACCCTGGCGCAGCACGCTGCGGCGGGCGGCATCGATGTGCAGGCCTTCGAATTCGAGCGGCCCCTGGCCCTGTCCATTGCCCGGCCCGTCGCTGCGCCGCCGGCGCAGCACCGTCTGCAAGCGCGCGACCAATTCGCGCGGTTCGAACGGCTTGGGCAGGTAGTCGTCGGCACCCAGCTCCAGCCCCACCACCCGGTCCATCACGTCACCGCGCGCGGTGAGCATGACGATGGGCAGGTCCCCCTGCTTGCGGATGGTGCGGCACAGCTCGAAACCATCCATCTCGGGCAGCATCACGTCGAGGATGGCGGCATCAAAGCCGCCCGCCGCGAGCTGCGCCAGCCCCTCGCTGGGCCTGAGCGCATGCGTGAGCTCCAGCTCGAAGCGCTGGAAATAGGTCGCCAGCGGGGGGCCGAGCTGTGCGTCGTCATCAATGAGCAGGATCCGGTGCATGGCCGATTCTAAGAAGGTCAGCTGTCCAGCGCGCCACCGAGCGCCCGGTGGCGCACGATGAGCTGGCGCAGGCGGTGCTTGGCGCCGGTGTGCAGCGCGTCGAAGCGGTCGGCCGCATCCAGCAGCGCAGGCAGCGTCAGGGCGGCATGCTCGGGCTGCCGGGCCAGCAGGCCCATGGCGTGCTCGCGGTCAAAGCGGGGGCCCCAGACCAGCGACATCAGCTCGTCATGGGGGTCCGGCAGGCCCGCCAGCAGGCGGGGGCCATGCATGCGCACACGCGCGGTGAGTGTGTGGATGGGTTCCAGCGTGGGTGACATGCGGGGCTCCTTCCTGCGATCAGCCGCGCGACATCCAGCCGCCGCCACCGTGGCGGCCGCGCTTGTCCATCAGCTCGCGCACCTTCTGCTGCTGCGCGGGGTTCAGGCTGTCGTAGAAGTCGGCCATGGCGGTGATCACCTCGGGGCTGGCGGTCTGCACGGCACGGGTCTTTTCTTCCATCAGGGCCTGGGCGCGGGCACGGTCGAAGGTGGCACCGGCGACGATGGCCTGCACCTCGGCGCGCGGGTCGGGCGTCTTGCCCTTGAACGCGGCGCGCTGGGCCTGCAGGGTGTCGGCCAGGGCATTGAGCTTGACCTTCTGGGCATCGTTGAGGTCCAGCTTGCTGCTCACGCGGTTGACGACCTTGCCGCGGATCTCTGCGATCTTCTCGGGGCCCATCTCGCCGTGGCGGTGGCCGCCCGCGCAAGCGGTCAGACCGCCCAGGACGATGGTGGCGCCGAAGACGCCGGCCAGGGTTTTTTGGATCCAGGGTTTCATGGTGCAGTCCTTTCATGGACGGTGTTGAACATGGGTCCTATGGTGCGCCTGGGCGGTTTTTTGGGGGTCTCGGGGCAGTTTCGGTTTATTTCAGAATGTATCTACCAGCGGTTGCGGGGCAACATTGACGTATTGGGGTCTATGCCGACGGCTTGCCTTTGCAGAGGGCGGGAGCCGGGATGTGCGCCCGCCCTCAGCCAAAGCACAAAACAACAGACAGCCACCAGCGGCAGTGAAACCCTGTCGCGCTACGATCCACCCCACGCCCACCGCGCTTGCGCCCCGAATGAACCCACTCTCAAAACCATCCACCCCTCCCCGCTACGAAGCCGTAGACGCCCTGCGCGCAGCAGCCATGGTCTGGATGGCCGCCTTCCACTTCTGCTTCGACCTGGCCCATTTCGGCCTGTGGCCCCAGGACTTCCGCACCGACCCGGTGTGGACCACGCAACGCACCCTGATCCTGAGCCTGTTCCTGTTCTGCGCCGGCCTGGGCCAGGCCATCGCATTGCACCAGGGGCAGACCTTCCAGCGATTCACCCGCCGCTGGCTGCAGATCGCCGGCTGCGCCCTGCTGGTGAGCCTGGGCTCGTTCTTCATGTTCCCGCGCAGCTTCATCTACTTCGGCGTGCTGCACGGCATGGCGGTGATGCTGTTGATCGCGCGCTTCACGGCCGGTTGGGGCGCCTGGCTGTGGCTGTGCGGCCTGGGGGCACTGGCCCTGCCCGTGGCGGCCAACCACCTGCTCACAGGGGCCTGGAGCGAGCTGGCACCGGCCTTCAACGCCCGCACGCTCAACTGGCTGGGGCTGGTGGCGCGCAAGCCCTTCACCGAGGACTATGTGCCCATCTTCCCCTGGCTGGGCGTGCTCTGGTGGGGGCTGGCCGCAGGCCAATGGGCGCTGGGCCGCCCTGGCGGACTGCTGCAGGTGCGACTGCCTGCCGCGCTTTCGCCCCTGGCCGTGCTGGGCCGCTGGTCGCTGAGCTTCTACATGCTGCACCAGCCGGTGCTGATCCCCATCGTGATGGGCCTGGCCTGGCTCCTCAAGCCCTGATCCGGCACACCCGCCATGAAAAAAACGCGGCCAAGGCCGCGTTTTTTCTGTGCGGCGCGCCGCAAGGCGCACCACCTGGGCAGGCCGATCGATTACTCGATCTTGGCCTTGGTGCGCAGTTCTTCCTGGTACTTGGCCAGCTTTTGCTGTTGCAGCTGCTGGGCGACCTGGGGCTTCACGTCTTCGAGCTTGGGCAGCTCGGCCTGGCGCACATCGTCCAGGCGGATGATGTGGTAGCCGAACTGGCTCTTGACCGGGGTCTGCGACATCTTGCCCTTTTCGAGCTTGATCATGGCTTCGGTGAATTCCGAGACATAGCTCGAGGGGCTGGCCCAGTCCATGGCGCCGCCGTTGGCGCCGGAGCCTGGATCCTTGGATTGCTTCTTGGCGATCTCTTCGAACTTGGCGCCCTTGTTGATGGCCGCAATGGCCGCCTTGGCGTCGGCTTCCTTCTCGATCAGGATGTGGCTGGCCTTGTATTCCTTGCCGCTGTTGGCGGCCACGAACTTGTCGTACTCGGCCTTGATTTCCTCGTCCGTCACGGGATTGTTCTTCTGGAAGTCCACGAACAGTTCCCGGATCAGGATGGTCTGGCGCGCCATTTCCATCTGGACCTTGAAATCGCCCGAGGTTTCCAGGCCGCGCTTTTGCGCTTCCTGCATGAAGACTTCGCGGGTGATCAGTTCGTCCTTGATCTGGCCTTCGACTTCCGGCGTCACGGGGCGACCCGAGCTGGCCAACTGCCGCTTGAACACTTCAGCGCGTTCCTTGGGGATGGCCTTGCCATTGACGATGGCGAGATTCTGGGCGGAAACGGGCAGGGCCAACGTGCCCAGCACGGCAGCGGCCACGAGGCCGGACAGGAGCTGTTTCTTCATGCGGAATCCAAAAAATGAGAGAGTAATTGCCAGCTGAAATACGGCAGATCAGGACAGTGGGGCCGGTTCAGAGGATTTCAATAGCGAGGGCGTGGACGCCCGCATCCAAAAATTCCTGCAGCGCATCATACACAAGGCGGTGGCGCGCCACGCGGGGCTTGCCTGTAAGCAAAGGTGAGGCGATGCGCACCCGGAAATGGGTGCCAAAGCCTGTCCCATTGGCCCCCACATGCCCGGCATGGTCGGCGCTTTCGTCGATCACCTCGAGCGCCGTGGGCGCCAGGCGCTCGACCAGGCGCTCATGCATCTGGCGGGCCAGGGAGGGCATCGTGGTGGTATCGGTCGGTGCCATGGTCATGCAGCGGGCTCGTCGTTCTTGAGATGGGGCGCAATGTAGATGCCCTGCGCCACCAGGAAGACCAGCGGGAACGCATAGCCCCAGAGCTTGAACTCCACCCAGGCCTCGGTACTGAAATTGAGCACCACGTAGGCGTTGATGGCCGACATGAAGGCGCAGTAGATTACCCAGGCCACGTTCAGGCGCATCCAGACGCCATCGGGCAGCTCCATCTGGCTGCCCAACAGCAGCTTGAGGTAGTTCTTCTTCAGGATCCACAGCGCCACCGCCAACGCCAGGGCCATGGCGCCATAGAGCACCGTCGGCTTCCACTTGATGAAGCGGTCATCCTGCAGCACCAGCGTGAGCGTGCCGAACAGCAGGATCAGCGCCAGCGTCACCTTGTGCATGGTCTGCAGCCGCCGGTCGATCAGGTAGATCAGGGCCATCTGCGCCACCGTGGCCGCCATCAGCACGCCGGTGGCCACATAGATGTTGTAAAACTTGTAGGCGCCGACGAAGAGCAGGATGGGGAGGAAGTCGATCAGGATTTTCATGGGGCGGGGTCAGGGGGCCTTGTCCTCGAAATCAAGGGAGGCCGAATTCATGCAGTAGCGCAGGCCGGTGGGCTGGGGGCCGTCCTCGAACACATGGCCCAGGTGGGCCCCGCATTGTGCACACACCGTCTCGGTGCGCACCATGCCGTGGCTGTGGTCCACGATTTCCTGGATGGCGCCGGGCACGGCTTCTGAGAAGCTGGGCCAGCCGCAGCCCGCGTCGAACTTGGTGTGCGAATCGAACAGCTTGGCACCGCAGCAGATGCAATGGTAGCTGCCATCGGCCCAGTGGGCTTCGAACTTGCCAGTGAAGGGTCGTTCGGTGGCGGCAAAGCGCGTCACCTGCAGGGCGCCGGGCTCGGCGTTCTTCTGTTCGAGCACGGCATGCCATTGGGCATCGGTCTTGTGGACGGGATAGGTCATGATGAACAGCTGATCTCGATGGTGGAAGCCCATGCGGGCGGGAAGGCAGCGTAGGACTCGTGCCCGGGGTGCTCTTCAAATGGGCGCTCCAGCAGCCGCTGCAAGGTTTGGAGTGCGCTGAAGTCGCCAAGTTTCGCCGCGCGGATGGCCTCTTCGCACAAATGGTTGCGCAGCACGAACTTGGGGTTGGTGGCCAGCATCGCGCGGGAAGCCTTCTCCCGGTCGGCCAGCCGGGGCTCTGCCAGGTACTTTGCCAGCCACGCGTCCCAGGCCGCCTGGTCGGGGACCATGCCGCGCACGGGTTCGAACTCGCCCGAGCCCACCGCATGAGACAGCCGGCGCCAAAAAATGGGATAGTCGACGCCGCCCTTGGCCAACACAACCAGCAGGCCATCGATCAGTTCGGCATCGCCCTCCTCTGCCCGCTCACCCAGGCCCAGCTTGTCGCGCATGCGGGCCATGAACTCGGCGGGAAAGACGGTCTTGTACGATTCCAGCGCGGCCATGGCCAGCTCCTGGTCGCCGATCAGCGGCAGCAACGCCTGCGCCAGGCAGAACACATTCCAGTACGCCACGTTGGGCTGGCGGTTGTAGGCATAGCGGCCCTGGGTGTCGCTGTGGTTGCAGACATGGCCAGGCACGAAGGAATCGAGGAACTGGAACGGCCCGTAGTCGATGGTCAGGCCCAGGATGCTCATGTTGTCGGTGTTCATCACCCCATGGCAAAAGCCCACGGCCTGCCACTGCGCCATGAGCACCGCCGTGCGCTCGCTCACCGCCTGCAGCAGCGCCGCATAGGGGTTGCCGGCCAGCTCGCTGCGGCCACGGCAGTCCGGGTAGTAGCGGTCGATCACGTAGTCGGCCAGGGCCTGGAGTTCGTCGTCCATGTCGTTGGCCGAGAAGTGCTCGAAATGGCCGAAGCGCACAAAGCTCGGCGCCACGCGGGCCACCACGGCCGCCGTCTCGACCTCCTCGCGGCGCACCGGCGCGGGCGAGCCCGTAATGCACAGCGCCCGCGTGGTCGGCACCCCCAGGCCCTGCATGGCCTCGCTGCACAGGAACTCGCGGATGCTCGAGCGCAGCACGGCCCGGCCATCGCCCATGCGCGAATACGGCGTGCGGCCCGCGCCCTTGAGCTGGATTTCGTGGCCGCCGACCGTCTCGCCGAGCAGGATGGCCCGGCCATCGCCCAACTGGCCGGCCCAGATGCCGAACTGGTGGCCGCTGTACACACTGGCCAACGGGCGTGAACCGGGGAGGAGGGCGTTGCCCGCGAAAGCCTGCAAGGCCGCATCGCTGCGCAGCCAGGCCTCGTCCAGGCCCAGCAGGCGCGCCACGCTGGCACTCGTTCCCACCCAATGGGGGCTGGGCAGGGGCGTGGGCTGCAGTTCGGTGAAAAAGGCCGGGCCCAGGGCGGCAAAGCCGGGTTGCCAGGCCAGGCCGGATGCGGCGCCCGCAGTGTCGCCGTCGGAAGACATGTTCATGCACGGATTGTCCCCCAGGGGCGATGCCTTGCTGCCAGGCGGGGCATGCCGAGTCGGGAGTCGGCATTTTGTGTCCAGGCGTTTCAATCGTTGCAATGATGCCGTCGAATCGCCAGTCTGCGGAATCGACTTCACCAGCAGCACAAAAACCGATTCAAACCCAATACTTCAATACACATGGTGCTATCTTTTTTGAAAAAGGCGAGCCCCAGGAGATGCGGGTAAACCCAGGCCTTCTACCCCAATTATTATTTCTAAAACTGGAACAGTTAGTTCGCGACTGGGTGGTTTTTCTCTGGTCACCTGAGGGGTACAGTTCAACCCATCGATGAGCCGAACCCGC
>NZ_AKJX01000156.1 GCF_000276605.1 Acidovorax sp. CF316
CGGCGGTCGCCCCCGGCCGCTCTTTCCCAGGGGGAAGGGCGCCGGTGGCGCAGAACACCTTGGTGCCCTTGGGGCCATGAAATCCATTGCCTCCCGGCGAGAGAGTGACGCATGCGTGCAGATGTTTTTTTGGTGGAATTCGGCCATGCGGCCACGCGCTCGCAGGCGCAGCGGCTGATCGCGGCCGGGGTGGAGTGGCGCCTGTCGCCGCTCGCACCCTGGCAGAAGGTGGCCAAGAACGGTGACGACATTCCGTCGGTGGCCGAGCTGCGGCTGCTCGATGACTCCGAGGCCAAGTACCTCTCGCGCGGCGGCCTCAAGCTTGAGGGCGCCCTCGCCGCCACCAAGCTGTCCGTTAAGGGGCTGCGCTGCCTGGACGTGGGCCAGAGCACCGGGGGCTTCACCGACTGCCTGCTGCAGCAGGGCGCTGCCCAGGTGATCGGCGTGGACGTGGGGCAAGGCCAGTTGCATGAGCGGCTGCGCAACGACCCGCGTGTGGTGGGCGTGGAAGGGCTCAATGCCCGCGCCATGACAGCCGATTCGCTGCAGGAAGCCTGCGAGGAGGCCCTGTCCGAGCATGTGGAAACAGATATCGACGACAACGACACCCAGCCCGTGGCCCCCTATGCCTGGATGCGCAATGGCGGTGAAGTGGACGACGGGTACGACGACAGCGACGATGCCAAGGAACAGGACGTGGAGGCCTTCAAGGCCGAGCGCGTCGCCAAGGCGCGCGCGCGGGCTGAAGGCATCGTGCGCACGGTGCGCCGCCGAAGGGCGGGGCGGGAGCAGGTGGACATCACGCCGACCTTCGATCTGGTCACCGGTGACCTGTCGTTCATCTCGCTCACCCTCGTGCTGCCCGCGCTGGTGCCACTGTTGGCGCCGGGTGGGCAGTTGCTGATGCTGGTCAAGCCGCAGTTCGAGCTGCAGCCCGGCCAGGTCGGCAAGGGCGGCATCGTGCGCGACGAATCCCTGTATGCGGTGGTCGAGCAGCGCATCCGCGACTGCTGCGCCGGCCTGGGCCTCGCGGTACAGGCCTGGCTGGAAAGCCCCATTGGCGGTGGCGACGGCAACCGTGAATTCTTTGTTTTTGCTGGGAGGGCCGCATGAACGCAGCCAAGGCACAGGCCACTGGCTTTCCGGTGAGCCTCGAATTCTTTCCGCCCAAGACACCTGCGGGCGCCGACAAGCTGCGCGCCGAGCGCCAGCAGCTGTATGTGCTGAGCCCAGAGTTCTGCTCCGTCACCTACGGTGCCGGCGGCTCCACGCAGGAGGGCACTTTCGGCACCGTGCGCGAGATCCTGGCCGAGAGCGTGCCAGCGGCCTCGCACTTCTCTTGCATCGGCGCCACACGCGCATCGGTGCGCGAGCAGCTGGACCAGCTCAAGGCCATGGGCGTCAAGCGCCTGGTGGCCTTGCGTGGTGACCTGCCCAGCGGCTATGGCGCGGGCGGCGAGTTCCAGTACGCCAGCGACCTGGTGGCCTTCATCCGGGCCGAGACCGGGCGCGACTTCCATATCGAAGTGGCCGCCTACCCCGAGGTGCATCCCCAGGCCCGCTCACCCGAAGCCGACCTCAAGGCCTACCTGGCCAAGGTGCAGGCAGGCGCCGACGCGGCCATCACCCAGTACTTCTACAACGCGGATGCCTATTTCCGCTTCGTGGACGACGTGCAGGCCCTGGGCGCCAGCATCCCTGTGGTGCCGGGCATCATGCCGATCACCAGCTCTACCCAGCTCTTGCGCTTCTCGGATGCCTGCGGCGCCGAAATCCCGCGCTGGATCCGCCTGCGCCTGCAGGCTTTCGGGGACGATACGGCGAGCATCAAGGCCTTCGGCCTCGACGTGGTGACGGATCTGTGCGACCGGCTGCGCAGTGCAGGCGTGCCTGCATTGCACTTCTACACCATGAACCAAAGCGCCGCCACCCTCGAAATTTGCCGCCGCCTGGTGTTGTGAGCGGCGTCCAACGGTAATATTCACACCCTTTGTTTCATTTTTTCTGGTGCGCCATGAAGGTTGTATTTGCCGTGATGCTGGCCCTGCTGGGGGCCTTGGGTGCATCGAGCGTGGGGGCGCAGACGCGCTACCACTGCCGCGATGCCAATGGGAATGACTATTCCCTGTCGCGTCCGTGCCCGAGTGGAAGCACCACGCGAACTGTGGAAGCGGTCCCTGTCCAACCATCCTATTCCTACAGCCAGCCTTCCCGTCCCACCGTGGTGCGCACGGCACCCGATGTGCCGGACCACTACAGCTACATGAGCGGGCGCTGCCGCTCGCTGGACGAAAACATCCGCAATGCCTACTCGCGCAAGATCGCGCCGGACGTGGTGCAGGGCATGCGCAGTGAGTACCGCCGCGACTGCGCCCAGGAAGAGCAGGACGCCTCCGACCGCTTCTACCAGGAGCGGCGCGCGGGGGACAGGCAGCGCCGCGATGAAGAAAGATCCGCCCAGTTGGCGAATCAGTCGGCCCGTGACATGGACGCCCGCCAGGCCCAGCAATGCGCTGAATCGCAGCGCATCCTGAACAACAAGAAGGCCCGTACCGACCTCACCGAAGGGGAGCGGGCCGACCTCAAGCGCTTTGAAGAGGCGTTTCTTGCGCGCTGCAAGCGCTGATCTTTCGCGAGCAATTGCCTGCGCGCTGGTGGCCTGCTGCCTGCTGTGGTGGCCAGCGGCATGGGGTGAGGAAGCGGGTTTGCGCCTGGATGGCGCCACGGGCAGCGACCTCAGGGTGCTGCCGGACCCCGCCGAGACCCTGCCATTGCGCCCCGGGGCCGTGGGGGTGCAGGGATTGTCCCGCCCCAGCCTGTCGGCGGATGGGGCGGACATGGATGAAGATGAGGACGACGACGCCCTCGGTGCGGACGAGGGCCCCCTGGAAACGGGCCTGGCCTCCTGGTATGGCCAGCGCTTCCACCGGCGGCGCACAGCCAGCGGCGAGTTGTTCGACATGAATGCCATGACGGCGGCGCACCGCACGCTGGCCTTTGGCACCCGCATCTGCGTGCGGGACCGGGAAACGGGCAAGGGCGTGGTGGTGCGGGTCAACGACCGGGGCCCGCACGTGGCCAACCGCATCGTCGACCTGAGCCGTGGTGCGGCCTTGGCCCTGGGAGTGCAAGGGGGGCTCAAGCCCGTGGATGTGTTCCCTGTGGGTGGCGATGCCGTCACCTGCCCACCCGCTCCCCTCGATAACCTTCCGCAGCGCTTTGCCCTGCCTGCGGCCCGCGAAACGCAGGCCCCAGCGGCCAACGCTCGCCGCACCCGTGCGGTTGCGCCGCGCCTGCTGCGTTCCCCCTGAGCGTTGCGAGCGCTGCCGTGGCGAGCCGCGGTGGTCGTCCTGTCTATCCGCCGGACTCCAGGGTGTGCGTCGCGTTCCGGTCCTGCGCCAGCAGCTCTGCCATCTGCGGCAGGGCGTCTTTGAGCGCCGCCTTGAGCGTGAAAGGTGGGTTGATCAGGAACATGCCGCTGGCCGGCAGGCCGGGGCGCTTGGTGTCGCCGCTCGCGGTTTCGGTCATCTTGCTGGATTTGACGGTCAGCGTGGCATGCAGCCAGCTTTTCCCCGCCTTGGTGGCCAGGGTCTTCAGGCGGCGCGGCAGGTCATGGGCTTCGGGGCGCGGGATGATCGGGTACCAGAAGGCATAGGTGCCGGTGGCAAAGCGCTTGAGCGAATCCGCCGCCATGTCGAGCACCTTGCCGTAGTCATTTTTCATCTCGTAGCTGGGGTCGCACAGCACCAGCGCGCGCCGGGCCGGCGGAGGCAGGAATTTCTTGATGCCCTCGAACCCGTCCTCGTGCAGCACCGCCACCTGTCGCCCGGCTTCGAGCTGGGCCACGTTGCCGGCGAGTGCGCGCAGGTCGGTGGGGTGCAGCTCGAACAGCTTGAGCTTGTCATGGTCGCGCAGCAGGCGCTGGATGATGAAGGGCGAGCCCGGGTAGACGCGCGTGGCCGCACCCTGGTTGAAGGCGCGCACCATGTCCACATAGGCCTGCAAGGCGGGTTTGAGCGCGGGTGCCCCGGGTGCGACCAGCCGGGCAATGCCGTCGGCGGACTCGGCGCTGGTATTGGCATAGTCGCCGTCCAGCCGGTACAGGCCTGCGCCTGCATGGGTGTCCAGCACGGTCAGGGCCGCGTCTTTCTCGGTAAGGTGCTGCAAGGTGGCAATCAGCACCGTGTGCTTGAGCACGTCGGCGTGGTTGCCTGCATGGAAGGCGTGGCGGTAACTGAACATGCCCCAATGGTAACGATTGTCAGCGCCTGGACCGATATTTCGGCGCTTGCCGCCCGATCAGATGGCCCCACTCCCGTCAATTGGGTCTTTCAGGCGCCACAGGTGGCATGGACAATGCAGTACAGGGCAGAATTGCGTGCTGGGAGGTTCCTGTGTGACGTTTTTGGCAGATATGTGGCTTTTTGTTTCAATGCCACCGGCTGTCATGCATCATGATTGCAGGTGCCGCGGGACGGCCCCTCGCAGCAGTTTCCTGCCCCCCGTCCCGGCGGCCTGTCCGCCCAGCCTTTTCGCACAATGACCGAAACCTCTGTTCCTGCTCCTGCCAGCGCCGTCAGCCATGTCGATGCGCTGCCGCCTGGAACGCGGCTGGCCGAGTTCGAAATCCTGGCCTTGCTGGGTGTGGGCGGTTTCGGCATGGTCTACAAGGCCTTCGACCATTCGCTGCACCGGGCGGTGGCGATCAAGGAGTACATGCCTTCGGCGCTGGCCGGGCGGGCCCAGGGCCAGTCGCTGTGGGTGCGCTCCTCGTCGGACCAGCAGACCTTCCACGCCGGCCTCGAATCCTTTGTGGGCGAGGCCCGCCTGCTGGCCCAGTTCGACCACCCCTCGCTGGTCAAGGTGTTCCGCTTCTGGGAGGCCAACAACACCGCCTATATGGTCATGCCTCTGTATTCGGGCATGACCTTCAAGCAGGCGCGCGCCCAGATGCGCACGCCGCCCACCGAAGAGTGGCTGCGCAAGCTGCTGTGGTCGGTGCTGGGGGCTCTGCGCGTGCTGCACGACGGCAAGACCCTGCACCGTGACATCTCGCCGGACAACATCTTCCTGCAGGACAGCGGGCCACCGGTGCTGCTGGACCTGGGCGCGGCGCGCCATGCGATCAACGACAAGGACCACAAGCACACCGCCGTGCTCAAGGTGAACTACGCACCCATCGAGCAGTATTCCGAAGGTGACGACGACCTGCGCCAGGGGCCCTGGAGCGACCTGTACTCGCTGGCGGCCGTGGTGCACGGCTGCCTGTGCAACGACACGCCCCTGCCGGCTACCCTGCGCTCCATCAAGGACCGCATGGTGCCGTTCTCGCGGGTGGCCAAGACCGTCAAGAAGCAACTGGGGGTCGAGTATTCGCCGGCCTTCGTGGCCGCGGTCTCGCAGGCGCTGTCGCTCAGGCCGGAGGACCGGCCCCAGAGCATCGACGCCTTCCTGCAACTGATGGAGATGACCAGCCCTCCCGAGGGAGTGGAGCATTTCGACTTCCGCGCCGACCTGGGCGATATCTGGGTGGAGCCTGCCGACCAACCCGGTCCCGGCCTGCTGACCCCGACGGTGGACGTGACGGCGGCCCCCGCCATCGTGGCCCAGATCGAGGCCCAGGTGAACAAGGCGCTGGAGGCGAAAGCCGAGGAGGCCCAGGCCGAGGAATACCCCGATACCGTGCAGCGGGGCGCGGCCGACACCGTCTTCATGGACCCCGTGGACACGCAGGTCCTCGAGGTGCCCGTGCCCGGCGCGGACCGCAAGGCTGCGCGCCACGGCCGTGGCGAGTCCAGCGGCGCTGCGGGCCGGGTGCGCGCGGCCCTCACGGAGTCCGAGCGTGCCAGCGCAGCCCTGGCGGCGCGCGCCGACCGGCGTTCGAGTCGCATGCCGGTGTGGCTGGTGCTGGGTGCGGCCGGGTTGGCCGTGGCGGCTGCCGGGGTCTGGTGGTCGCAAGGCCGTGGTCCGAAAGCAGCCCCCGTGGACGACATCATCACCGAGATGGCCGAGCCGGCGCCCGCTGCGTCCGAGGCGGTGGCGGTTCTGGTGCCCGCATCGGAGCCCGCAACCACCGTGGCCAGCGCGCCTCTGGGGGCCACGCCGACGGTGGCCGAGGCTGCCTCGGCGGCCGCGGCGGCCAAGCCCGTGCCCAAGCCGAAACGCGCCGTGGCCTCCGAGTCTGCGCCTGCGCCCGTCGTGGTCCATGAGGAGCCGCCACCGGCGCCACCGCCACCGCCACCGGTGGAGCGCCCCCGTCCCGCGCCGGTGCGCGTGCCGTCGCCGCAGGAGACCTGTGCCGACGCCAGCTTCCTGGCCCGTCCCATGTGCATCCACAACGAATGCCAGAAGCCGTCCCAGGCTGGATCCGCCATTTGCGTGGAGAACAAGCGCCGCTACGACGCCGAAGAGGCGCGCCGCCGCCAGTCGCCCTGAGCGTTTCCGGCGTGGAGCCGGGGGCCTTGCGTGGCTTTCGCAAGGCATGGCTTGCGCCGCAGGCCTGGTAATTCGTATAATCGAGGGCTTCGCAGCGCTTTGTGGTCCCGCGGCGAGGAATTTCATGCCACCTAAGAGGCTTCCTTCAGAGAAGCACCGACCGTGGAAAAGGACCCGCCAAACCCTCTTCAAAGAGAAAACTCATGACTACTACTTTCAGCGCCAAGCCCGCTGAGGTCGTGCACGAGTGGTTTGTGATTGACGCGACCAACAAGGTCCTCGGACGAGTAGCCAGCGAAGTTGCTCTCCGTTTGCGCGGCAAACACAAGGCCATTTACACGCCTCACGTCGACACCGGTGACTTCATCGTCATCATCAATGCCGCCCAGCTCAAGGTCACCGGCACCAAGTCCCTGGACAAGGTGTACTACCGCCATTCGGGTTACCCCGGCGGTATCACGGCCACGAACTTCCGCGACATGCAAGCCAAGCACCCCGGCCGCGCGCTGGAGAAGGCCGTCAAGGGCATGCTGCCCAAGGGTCCCCTGGGCTACGCAATGATCAAGAAACTCAAGGTGTATGGCGGTGCAGAGCATCCCCACACCGCCCAGCAGCCCAAGGCTCTGGAAATCTAAGGAGCCTTGAGATGATTGGTGAATGGAACAATGGCACCGGCCGTCGCAAGTCCAGCGTCGCCCGCGTGTTTCTGAAAAAAGGCACTGGCAAGATCACGGTGAACGGCAAGGACATCCAGTCCTACTTCGGCCGCGAAACCTCGATCATGATCGCCAAGCAGCCCCTGGCACTGACGAACCATGTCGAAACCTTCGACATCCAGATCAATGTGCACGGTGGTGGTGAATCCGGCCAGGCTGGCGCTGCCCGCCATGGCATCACCCGCGCCCTGATCGACTACGACGCGACGCTCAAGCCCGCACTGAGCCAAGCCGGCTTCGTGACGCGCGATGCCCGCGAAGTGGAACGTAAGAAGGTCGGTCTGCACTCCGCACGCCGCGCCAAGCAGTTCTCCAAGCGTTAAGCCTGGACTGCCCTGCAAAAAAACCGCCTTCGGGCGGTTTTTTCGTTTAAGGTGCGCTCTTTGTTTTCGAGCACCCGTTTCCGCCTCCCATGCGTTTGCGCCTTCTTCGCCGCCGGCTGACCATCAGTGCCCCCCGTGTGGCCATCCGCAGCGCCATGCCCTGGCCTGTGCGTTGGCTGCTGCTGGCGGTGGTTTTCGGCTTGTGCGCCGCCGTGGCGCTATGGGCCTTCGAGTTCGGCAAGTCCATCGCCGGGCTCGATTCCGGCGCCCGCGAGGAGCTGGTGCGGCTGCGCGGCGAGGTGGCGCGGCTGGTGGAGGAGACGCAGCGCCAGCATGCCGTCTCGCAAACGGCCGAGAGCATCCTCACCGCCGACCGGGCCACCCTGCAGACCCTGATGGCCCAGGTACGGCAGCTCGAGGCCGAGAACCGCACGCTGCGCGAGGACCTCGGGTTCTTCGAGCGCCTCATCCCGGCAGGCTCCACGGAGGGCGTTGCCATTCGCGGCCTGCACGCCGAAACCGTGGGCGGGATGCAGTTGCGCTGGCAGGTGCTGGTGATCCAGGCCGCGCGCAACGCGCCGGAGTTCAATGGCAAGCTGGAACTGGTGCTGGCGGGAACGCAGGACGGCAAGCCCTGGACGCAGACCTTTCCTCAGGGCGCAGCCCTGCAACTGCGCCAGTACCGGCGCCTGGAGGGGATGTTGTCCCTGCCACCCGATGCCGTGGTAAAAACCGTGACCGCGCGGGTGCTGGACGGCAGCACCCTGCGCACCTCCCAGACCATGGCCCTGGCGGCGGAATAGCCGCCACCTGCCGTCGCCCGCCACCTTGTGTGCGGAGCGGGCAGAAAGCCAGGGTTCTGCCTTTCATTTTTGCTGCGGATGGACCGACCGCCTGCCGACGCCCCGGGCGCCTGCGGGCCGCCATCCCTGACCCAGGAGTTTTGCCCATGTTTTCCCGAAAGAAGCAGCCCCCGATCAAGAGCCTGGTGGCCCATGGCACCCGCATCGACGGCAACGTGCTGTTTGGCGAGGGGATGCGCATCGATGGCGAGGTGGTGGGCGACATCCGCTCGGGCACCGAGCAGCCCAGCATCCTGGTGATCTCCGAATCAGCGCGTGTCGAAGGGGCGGTGCATGCCGACCACGTGATCGTCAACGGCTCGGTGACCGGCCCGGTGCATGCGGCCGAGCTGCTGGAGCTGCAGCCCAAGGCGCGCATCACGGGCAACGTGCACTACAAGGCGCTGGAAATGCACCAGGGCGCCATGATCACGGGCCAGATGTGCCCGCTGGCGGTGGTGGCCGACGAAAAGCCCCCACTGCAGTTGTCGTCAAAGCCGGCAGCCCCTGAATCCCCGACTGCTTTGCAGTAGTATTGGCCCAAACCTGATAACGGAGCCCCCCATGAGCGCAGTTGCCGAGAACATCCAGACCGAAATGCCCGCCCCCATCCTGTTCACCGACAGTGCTGCGGCGAAGGTGGCGGACCTGATCGCGGAAGAAGGCAATCCCGACCTCAAGCTGCGCGTGTTCGTGCAGGGTGGCGGCTGCTCGGGCTTCCAGTATGGCTTCACGTTCGATGAAATCACGAACGACGACGACACCACCATGACCAAGAATGGTGTGTCGCTGCTGATCGACGCCATGAGCTACCAGTACCTGGTGGGTGCCGAGATCGACTACAAGGAAGACCTGCAGGGTGCCCAGTTCGTGATCAAGAACCCCAACGCCACGACCACCTGCGGCTGCGGCTCCAGCTTCTCGGCCTGAGGAAGCCGGGTCGTGCGCACGGCCCCGGTTGAAACAGCAAGCCGCCTTCGGGCGGCTTTTCATTTGGGGCTCTCGATTTCCCAGTAGCCTGGCAGCGCATGCAGCAAGAACAATCCCGCAAGGTCCTTCTCTGGCTGGTGGCCATCGGCTTCTTCATGCAGACGCTGGACGCCACCATCGTCAACACCGCGCTGCCGGCCATGGCGCGCAGCCTGGGTGAGAGCCCGCTGCAGATGCAGTCGGTGGTGGTGGCCTATTCACTGGCCATGGCCATGCTGATCCCGGCCTCGGGCTGGCTCGCCGACCGCTTCGGCTCGCGCCGTGTCTTCTTCTCGGCCATCGTGCTGTTCGTGCTGGGCTCGGTGTGCTGCGCCATGGCCCAGAACCTGCCCCAGCTCGTGGCAGCCCGCGTGGTGCAGGGGCTGGGCGGTGCGCTGCTGCTGCCGGTGGGGCGGCTGGTGGTGCTGCGCACCTTTCCGCGCGAGCAGTTCCTGCAGGCCATGAGCTTCGTCGCCATCCCCGGCCTCATCGGCCCGTTGATCGGCCCCACGCTGGGCGGCTGGCTGGTGGAGGCCGCCTCCTGGCACTGGATCTTCCTGATCAACGTGCCCGTGGGGCTGGTGGGCTGCATCGCCACGCTGCGCTTCATGCCCGGGGAGCCCGTGACCTTCGTGCCCCGTTTCGACCTGGCCGGCTACCTGATGCTGGCCTTCGGCATGGTGTCGTTGTCGCTGGCGCTCGATGGCCTGGCCAGCATGGGCCTGCGCCAGGCCAGCGTGCTGGTGCTGATGGTCTTCGGCCTGGCCAGCCTGGTGGCCTACTGGCTGCACGCCGCGCGCCGCGCCGATCCGCTGTTCTCTCCGCGCCTGTTTTCGGTCGACACACTGCGCATCGGCCTGCTGGGCAACCTGTTCTCGCGGCTGGGCAGCTCCTGCATGCCCTTCCTGATCCCGCTGCTGCTGCAGGTCACCATGGGCTACTCGCCGATGCAGGCGGGCATGATGATGCTGCCCGTGGCGATTGCCGGCATGTCGATGAAGCGCTTCACCACGCCGCTGATCACCCGCTTCGGCTACCGCCAGGTGCTGGTGGGCAATACCCTGCTGGTCGGCCTGACCATGGCCAGCTTTGGCCTTGCCGATCCGTCCCAGCCGCTGTGGGCACGCGTGCTGCAGCTGGCGGTCTTCGGTGCGGTGAACTCCCTGCAGTTCACGGCCATGAACACGGTGACCCTCAAGGACCTGGACCATGCCACGGCCAGCAGCGGCAACAGCCTGCTGTCCATGGTGCAGATGGTGGCCATGGGCATGGGCGTGGCGGCTGCGGGCGCCGTGCTGGCGGCCTTCACTGCCTTCTTCCAGCCACCGGGCGCGGCGCACACGCTGTCGGCCTTCCAGGCCACCTTTGCCTGCATGGGACTGATGACGGTGGCGTCGGCCGGCATCTTCTGGCAGCTGTCGCCCGAGGACCGGGCCAGCAGCAAGGCAGCGACCACGGCCGACGCCGCAGACCACGGCTGAGCTGAGAGCCTGTTTACGATCTTTTCAGGGTCCCGAAAAGATCGTAAACAGGCTCTTATGCCGGGTAGAGGGCGCCCAGGATGCGCCCGCCGGCAGCGCCCGTCACGCTGGCCAGGTTGCCCGGCTGGCTGCTGATGGCCTGGCGCGCCAGCCAGGCAAAGGCGGCCGCCTCGACCTGCAGGGCGGGCAGGCCCAGGGCGTCGGTGGCGAGTACCTGCAGGGCAGGGCAGGCGGCCTGCAGCCGGGCCATGAGGTGGGCATTGAGCGCACCACCGCCGCAGACCGCCAGGGTCTTGGCGCCCGCAGCATGGCGGCTGGCATCGTCGGCGCAGGCCAGCGCCGTGAACTCCGTGAGCGTGGCCTGCACGTCCTGAGGCGCTGCGCCCAGGAAGGATTCCAGGCGGCTGGCGAGCCAGGCGGGGTTGAACAGGTCGCGCCCCGTGCTCTTGGGCGGTGGCTTGTGCAGAAAGGGCTCCTCGCGCAGCAGGGCCAGCAGTTCGGGCAGCACCTGGCCGCTGGCGGCCCAGGCACCGCTGGCGTCGAACGCCTGGCCGGTGTGCCCCTGGCACCAGTGATCCATCAGGGCATTGCCGGGACCGCAGTCGAAGCCCAGCACCTGGCCGTCGGCGCCGAGCACGCTGAGGTTGGAGATGCCGCCGATGTTAAGCACCAGCATGGTTTCGCCCTCGCGGCCGAACACGCCGCGGTGGAAGGCCGGCACCAGCGGCGCACCCTGGCCGCCGGCCGCCAGGTCGCGGCTGCGGAAATCCGCCACCACGGCGATGCCCGTGCGCTCGGCCAGCAGGGCGGGGCTGTTCAGTTGCAGGGTGTAGCCCGTGCCATCGAACTCCTGCGGGCGGTGGCGCACGGTCTGGCCGTGGGCGCCGATGGCGCGAATGGCCTGGGGTGCCAGCCCGCTGCGTTCCAGCAGGGTCTGCACTACCCCGGCATAGGCGCGGGCCAGGGCATTGCCCGCCAGGGCGGCGCGGTGCAGCTCATCGCTGCCAGGGGTGTTGAGGGCCAGAAGTTCTGCGCGCAGTCCGGGCGCGAAAGGCGTGCTGGCATGGTGGGTCACCACCATGCGGTCATCCGCGAAATCCGCCAGCACCCCATCGATCCCGTCGAGGGAGGTGCCGGACATCAGGCCGATGTACAGCTCGGACATGGCCGAGGGATGCTTATTCAGCGCTGGCTTGCTCGATGGAGACCGCAGCCGAGAGCTGGATGCGCATCGCGGAGGCCAGGCGGTCGAAGGCTGGGCGAGCGGCCTTCGACACCGGTGCCGCGGCTTCGCTCGCAGCCACGATGGTCTGTGGATCCTGGTGCTGGCCGTTTACGCGGAATTCGAAGTGCAGGTGCGGGCCGGTGGCCCAGCCCGTGGAACCCACGGCGCCCAGGGTCTGGCCCTGTTCCACCGACTGGCCCTGGCGCACATCGATGCGGCTCAGGTGGGCGTACACGGTGACGTGCTGGTTGCGGTGCTTGACGAAGACCACGTTGCCAAAGCCGTTCTGCACGCCGGAGAACTCCACCACGCCGTCGCCCACGGTGCGCACGGGCGTGCCCGTGGGGGCGGCGAAATCGGTGCCCAGGTGGGCGCGCCAGGTCTTCAGGATGGGGTGCATGCGCATCTTGAAGCCGCTGGTTACGCGCGAGAACTCCACGGGGGAGGTCAGGTAGGCGCGGCGCATGCTTTCGCCGTCCAGCGTGTAGTAGGCGCCCTTGGAAGCGTTGGCTTCCTGGAACCAGATCGCCTGGTGGGTCTTGTTGTTGTTGACGAACTCGGCGCTCAGCACGCGGCCGCTGCTCAGCGGCTCGCCATCGGCTTCGAGGGTTTCGTAGACCACCGAGAAGCGGTCACCCTTGCGCAGCGAGCGGCGGAAGTCGATATTGCCCGAGAACAGCTCGGCCATCTGCACGGCCACGGCATCGGGGATATTGGAGGCATCGGTCGCGGCGAACAGCGAGCTGTTGATCACGCCGCCGGCCAGGCGGCTGCTGGTCGTCAGTTTGGCGGTCTCGACGCGCGAGCCGAACTTCTCGCCGGTGCGCTCCACGATCAGGCGGCGGAAGTTGCCGCTGTCGTCAGGCACCCAGCGCGCGGTCAGGCGCACCAGGCGGTGGTCGTCGGTGGTCTCGGCCGACACGAAGCGGCCGGTGCGGCCCAGCATGTTCTGTCGGACAGTATTGTCACCACGCAGGAAGGCAGCGGCGGCCGGATCGGCCACGCCCATGCGCTGCAGCAGCGATTCGGGGGTGTCGCTGCTGCGCACCTGCTCGGAGCGGAACAGCGAGAAGCCGGGCGCATCGAGCTGGCCCAGCACCAGGTTCTCGGCCAGCGATTCCACCGGGTAATTCACCATGCGCACCGGCATGTCGGCTGGATCGGGGGCGAACGAGGCCACGGCAAACGCGCCGCCGCCGCCCGTGAGCAGCAGTGCTGCGATGGCGGCGGTGATGCGTTTCGGGTGTTGTTGGATGCTCTGGGACAGTCGGTCTAGCAAAGCCGCGCTGGCGGTGGTCAAGCCGTGAATCAAAGGTCTATCCCCAGTGTGAGAGTGGTCTCCTGGCACTTCCCCGGTGTGAATACGGGGCAAGGCAAGGCGCACAGACTGTCTGTTTGCAGCGATTCGACAGAGCCCAGGGCGGGTCGAAACAGCGGGCCCATTAGAATCCGCCTCTGCAATGTGGGCTGGAGTATAGCGGTGCGCGCTGTATAGACATCCCAAAAAACCCTTATGAATCAATCTGCTGTTACAACGAACCCGGTTTCCGATGGTGTAGGACGGGCGCTTGAAATCTCGCTGCGCGGCGTGCAGGAGCTGCTTCCCCAGGACGAATGGGTCAAGAAGCTGGCGCGCTCGGAGGCCACGGGCAAGCCTTTGCGCATCAAGCTGGGCCTGGACCCCACGGCCCCAGACATCCACATCGGCCACACCGTGGTGCTCAACAAGATGCGGCAATTGCAAGATCTGGGCCACCAGGTGATCTTCCTGATCGGGGACTTCACCAGCCTGATCGGTGACCCCTCGGGCCGCAACAGCACGCGCCCGCCGCTCACGCCCGAACAGATCAAGGCCAATGCCGAGACCTACTACCGCCAGGCCAGCCTGGTGCTGGACCCGGCCCGCACCGAGATCCGCTACAACAGCGAGTGGAGCGAGCCCCTGGGTGCCAGCGGCATGATCCAGCTGGCCGCCAGGTACACGGTGGCGCGCATGATGGAGCGCGACGACTTCCACAAGCGCTTCACCACCGGCCAGTCCATTGCGGTGCACGAGTTCCTGTACCCGCTGATGCAGGGCTACGACTCCGTGGCCTTGAAGAGCGACCTGGAACTCGGTGGCACGGACCAGAAGTTCAACCTGCTCATGGGCCGCCACCTGCAGCAGGAATACGGCCAGGAGCCACAGTGTGTGCTCACCATGCCGCTGCTGGTGGGCCTGGACGGCGTGGACAAGATGTCCAAGTCCAAGAACAACTACATCGGCATCTCCGAAGAGCCCAACACCATGTTCGCCAAGGTGCTGTCGATCTCGGACACGCTGATGTGGGACTGGTTCACGCTGCTGTCCTTCCAGTCGCTGGAGCAGATCGCCGCCCTCAAGGCCGAGGTGGCGGGCGGGCGCAACCCCAAGGACGCCAAGGTCATGCTGGCCAAGGAGATCACCACGCGCTTTCACAGCGCGGCCGCGGCCGAGGCGGCAGAGCAGGACTTCCACAACCGCAGCAAGGGCGGCGTGCCTGACGAGATCCCGGATGTCAGCCTGTCCGGCGCCCCACTCGGTATCGGCGCGCTGCTCAAGGGCGCCAATCTGGCCCCGTCCAGCAGCGAAGCCGGCCGCCTGATCGATGGCGGCGGCGTGCGTGTGGATGGCAGCGTGGTCAGCGACAAGGGCCTCAAGCTCGAAGCGGGCACTTACGTGGTGCAGGTCGGCAAGCGCAAGTTCGCACGCGTGACCCTGGGCTGAACGTTCCTGCCTTGTCCTGCCAACGCCCTGCCGGCCCGCGCTGTCGGGGCGTTTTTCATGGTGCGCTGGCCACGGTGCGCAGCGTGGCCAGCATGGCCAGGGTGTGCGGGTCGGTTTCTGCCGTGCGGTAGGCCAGGTACAGGGTCGACGCGGCGTCCGGTTCCAGGATCGGTTTGTAGACCACCCCTTCAAGGCCGATGCAGCGCGTGTCCTGCGGCACGATGGCGATGCCCAGGCCAGCAGCGACCAGGCCGATCATGAAAGCCGGTTCGCGCGCCTCGCGCACCACCCGGGGGCGAAAGCCGGCCTGGGCGCACAGCTGCATCACCGGCCAGTACAGGCCGATGCCGGCATCGCGCGGGTAGGTGATCAGTGCCTCGCGCTGGAGGTCGGCCATGCGCACCGCCTCCTGGCGGGCGAGTGCATGCCCCTCGGGAACCGCGGCCACCAGCGGCGCCCGGTACCACTGCTCCAGATGCACGCCCTCGGGCGGCCGCATGTCGGGCTTGCGCAGGATGCCCACGTCCAGCACGCGCTCGTACAGCGCGCCCAGTTGCGCCACGGAGGCCATTTCCTGCAGGTCGATCTCCACGTGCGCATGGCCCTGGCCAAAACCGCGCAGCGCGCGCGGCAGGCGCTCGGTGAACATGGCCGAGGCCGTGACCCCGAGCGCGATGCGCCCGAAGATGCCGGCCGATGCACTGCGCGCCGCCTCCGTGGCCTCCTGGGCGGCCGCCAGGATGGCACGGGCGCGCACCAAAAACTCCTTGCCTGCCTGGGTCAGGAACACGCGCCGCGTGTCGCGCACGAAGAGCTCGGCGCCGATCTCCTCTTCCAGCGCGCGGATCTGCGTGCTCAGCGGCGGCTGGGCGATGTGCAGCCGAAGGGCCGCGCGGGTGAAGTTGAGCTCTTCGGCCACGGCCACGAAGTAGCGCAGATGGCGCATTTCCATATAGGGGCTCCTATGGGTCAGGGTTGTCAGGGGTTATTTATACTTTTTTGGTACTGATTTTGATCCAAAAACAGTATTTCCAGATATCGATGAGGGTCCCTAGCATCCGTCCTGTCGCCGCCCGAAACGGTGCGATCCATACCAACAGGAGACAAGCTTGAACCCCCACCAGCCATCTGCCCGGCCTGCCCGCGCGTTCCCCACCCCCGCTTCGCGCGCCGCCTGGGCGCTGGCTGCCGGCATCGCGGCCGCTGCGCTCGGCACGTCAGCCCATGCACAAAGCGGCGTGGCCATCTTCGGCACGCTCGACCTCAACATCACCCATGCCAAGGCCGGTGGCGCCTCGGCCACCACCATGTCCTCGGGTGGCAATCTGGTGCCCAGCCGGCTGGGCTTTCGGGGCACCGAGGACCTGGGGGGCGGCCTGGCCGCGAGCTTCTGGCTCGAAGCCCAGTTGCTGCCCGACTCCGGCGCACTCGAGGGCTCGGCCCTCTTCCACCGCCGCTCCACCGTGAGCCTGTCCAGCGCCTCCTGGGGCGAGGTGCGCCTGGGGCGCGACTATGCGCCCACATTCTGGAACGTCTCACAGTTCGCGCCGTTCGGCACGGTGGGCGTCGGCGGCTCGGCCAACCTCATCGAAGGCTGGCCTTTCGGGACCGGCGGGGCCCGCACCTTTGTGCGCTCGGCCAACTCGCTGGGCTACCTGCTGCCGCGCAACCTGGGCGGCGTCTATGGCCAGGCCATGGTGGCGGCGGCCGAAGGGGCCGATGGCGCGCGCTATACCGGTGCCCGGTTGGGCTACGCCGCCGGCCCGGTGGACGTGGCGGTCGCCTACGGCGAGACTCCGGCCAAGGGGCAGACCAGCAAGGTGGCCAACATCGGCGGCGCGTACAACTTCGGCGTGGCCAAACTCATGGGCTACTGGCTGGACCAGCGCGCCACAGGCAGCAAGCATTCCAACTGGCTGCTGGGTGCCACCGTGCCGGTGGGCGAGGTCGGCACGGTGCGCCTGTCGGTGGCCGAGGCCAAGGCGCGCGGCACCGCGTTGTCTGGTGATAGTGCGCGCCAGATCGCCGTGGGCTATGTGCATGCGCTGAGCAAGCGCACGGCGCTGTATGGGGCGTACTCGCGCATCACCAACCGGGGCAATGCCGCGTTTGCGACCGGCGAGTCCCCTGACGGCGCACCGGGCATGAATGCCTCGGGCCTGCAGTTCGGCATCTCGCACAACTTCTGACTGTGGTATCGGAGTTTCAAACCATGCACAAGCTCAACCTCCTCCTGGGCGCCCTCGCCGTTACCGTCCTGGCCTGCACGGCCCACGCCCAGTCCACCCCGGGCTGGCCCAACGGGCCGGTGCGCCTGGTCACGCCCACACCGGTGGGCGTGGGCGCCGACGCCTTTGCCCGGCTCTATGCCGACCGCCTGTCCAAGCTGCTCTCGGCCCCCGTGGTGGTCGAGAACCGGCCCGGGGCATCGAGCACGCTGGCCACCGATGCGGTGGCCAAGTCCCCGGCCAATGGCCAGGTCTTCCTGTTCTCCACCAGCCTGCCCATCACCACGGTGCCGCACCTGATGGCCAAGCTGCCCTACCACCCCGAAAAGGACCTGGTTCCCGTGGCGGCGCTGTTTCGCGGCGGCTCCTTCATCGTGGCCAGCCAGTCGTTTGCCGGCAAGTCGCTCAAGGACCTGGTGTCCATCGCCAAGGCCAAGCCCGGCAGCATCAACTACGCCACCTACGGGCCCGCGAGCACGGCCAACCTGGGCATGGAGCTGCTGCAGGACGCAGCGGGCATCGACATGGTGCAGATCGCCTACAAGCAAAGCGCCATGCCCGACCTGATGGGGGGACAGCTCGATGTGGGCTGGGAGCCGGCCTCCTCGGCGCTGCCCAATATCCGCTCGGGCAAGTTGCGTGCCCTGGCCTATACCGGTGACAAGCGCAGCCCCACGCTGCCCGATGTGCCCACCTTGTCCGAGCTGTACCCCGGCCTGGAGCTGTTCACCACCATCGCCGTCTGGGCGCCCGCCGGCACACCGGCGCCGGTGCTGGAGCGCATGCGCAAGGCGCTTGAAGCCGCGTCCAAGGATCCGCAGGTCGCCAGCGCCCTGCAGGAGACGGGCAACGAGGTACTCAGCATCACACCCGCCCAGATGCAGGCCAACCTGGTGCGCGAGTCGCAGTCCATGGAGCGCCTGATCAAGGCCAAGAAGATCGCCATCAACTGACCCACCGAAGCCACGCATCCATGTCCGACCCACTCCCATCCTCTTTGTCGCCCGCCTCCGGGGCCCCCTGGCTGATCGACCGGCTCACGCGGGGCCAGCCGGTGGCCGCCTTGGGTGTGCGCGGTGCCCGCACGCCCGAGATCGCCCGCCTGGCCAAGGCCAGCGGCCATGAGGTCATCTGGGTGGACCTGGAGCACAGCACCATGGCCATCGACGTGGCCGGACAGATCTGCGCCTGCGCGCTGGACATCGGCCTCATGCCGCTGGTGCGTGTGCCCGAGCGCGAGTACGGCGTGATCGGGCGCCTGCTCGATGCGGGCGCCCTGGGGATCATCGCGCCCCGGGTCGAGACTGCCGCGCAGGCGGCCGACATCGTGGCCGCCTGCCGCTTTCCGCCGCAGGGCCACCGCTCGGCCATCGGCACGCTGCCCCTGGTGCAGTACCGCCGCATGGCGCCCGAGGCCCTGTACCGCGTGGCCGACCAGGCCACGCTGGTCAAGGTGCTGGTCGAAAGCCCGCTGGGCATCCGCAACCTGGCCGAGATCGCGGCCGTGCCCGGGGTGGACCTGGTGGCCATTGGCACCAACGACCTGAGCGCAGAGCTGGGCGTGCCCGGCGACTTCCGCCACCCCACGGTGCGTGCCGCGCATGAATCGGCGCTGGCCGCCTGCCAGGCGGCGGGCAAGCCCCTGGCCATTGGCGGCATCGGCGACGCCGCCTACAGCGCCGAGCTGGTGCGCCTGGGTGCGGCGCCGCTGCTCATGACGGCCATCGATACCGACCTTCTCCTGGCTGCCGCGCAAGCCCGCGTGGCGCAGGCCCTTGCAACCCTGACCTGAACTCCCATGGCTTCCGAGATCCTTGTTCCCACCCCCACGCGCAGCGCAGACACCCTGTCGCGCCCCGCTTTCCCCATGCCGGCCGGCGCCTGCGACAGCCATGTGCATGTCTTCGGCCCGGTGGACCGCTACCCCCATGTGGCCCAGCCGCACTACACCCTGCCCGACGGCCCAGCACCGCTGCTCGACCGCATGACCCGCGGCCTGGGCCTGGATCGCTTTGCCATCGTGCAGCCCAGCTTCTACGGCACCGACAACTCCTGCATGCTCGACGCCCTGGATGAACTGGGCGGGCGGGCGCGCGGCGTGGCCATGGTCGAGGATGGGGTGGACGACGCCACGCTCGATGCCATGCACCGGCGCGGTGTGCGCGCGCTGCGGCTGGACCTGTTCCTGCGCGCGCAGTGGCCCATTGCGCGCATCGTCGACTACATCCAGCGCAGCGCCGAGCGCATCCGCCCCTGGGGCTGGCACCTGCAGTTCTACACGCCTGGCACCGTGGTGCGCGACCTGGTCCCGGCGATGCCCGACATCGCCTCGGACTTCGTGATCGACCACATGGGCTACATGCTGGAAAGCGATGGCCTGACGCGCACCGACTTCGACCGCCTGATTGCCGCCGTGGCCGGCGGCCGGGGCTGGATGAAACTCTCGGGCCCTTACCGCATCGCCAAGGACGGCAACTACGCACGCCTGCTGCCCTATGCCCAGGCCATTGCCGAAGCGCTGCCGGAGCGCACCATCTGGGGCAGCGACTGGCCGCACATTCCCAACGGCCAGATGGACACCGGCGCCCTGCTGAACCTGCTGGGCGAGTGGGTGCCCGATGCGTCCCGCCGCAACCGCATCCTCTGCGACAACCCGGCACGCCTGTACGATTTCCAGCCATGACGATGCACCCTCCGTCTGCCACCATGGCGCTGCGCGAAATCCAGCGCCTGCCCACCAGCGCCGCACGCGCCGTCGAGCCCTTCGCCATCGATGGCGTGCAGTACCTGGCCATCGCCCAACTGTCCGTGGACATCCCGGGCACTGCGCCCGGCATGGGTGCGGGCGACAGCGATGTCGAGACCATCGTCTACCGCTGGGACGGCGCCGCCTTCACCGAGTTCCAGCGCCTGCCCGTGCCCGGCGGCGAGGACGCCGAGTTCTTCACGCTGGACGGCCGCCACTTTCTGGCCACGGCCAGCCTGCGCAGCGGCCGCGGGCCCTACGACATGTCGCCGCCTTCGGTGGTCTACGAATTCGTGCAGGGGCGCTTCACGCCCTTCCAGCGGATCGCGGGCACGGCGGCCAAGCAATGGCATTTCTTCCGTGTGCAGGGCCGCTCGTTCCTGGCACTGGCCCAGGGCGCGGCCGGCCATGGGGTGGCGGTGGACGCATCGGCGCAGTCGTGCATCTTCGAATGGAATGGTGAAACCTTCGTGCCGTTCCAGGCCGTCGAGTCCGCCTGGGGCTACAACTGGCTCGCGTTCGAGGTGCAGGGCCGTACGCTGCTGGCCTATGCCGACCATGTCGCGCCCTCGCGCCTGCTGGTGTGGAACGGCACGGCGTTCGAGACCCTGCAGGTGCTCGACGGCACCAGCGGCCGCGCCTTCTGCCACTTCCATGCGTCGGGCACCGACTGGCTGGTGTTCGCCAACCTGCTGGGCGAGACCTGGCTGCTGCGCTGGGATGGCGCACAGTTCTCCGCCCACCAGCGCCTGAGCGGCCCGGGCGGGCGCGAATTCACCTGGCTGCCTGCCGGCGAAGGGGCGGGCGGCCACCTGGTGCAGGTCAACTTCATCCACGGCTCGCGCGAGGCGCCCATCCCCGAGCTGCAATCGGTCATCTACCGCTGGCACGGCGATGGGCTGGAGGCGGTGCATGCCTTCGGCACCTCGGGCGGCACCGATGCGGCCGCCTTCACGGTGGGCGGCGTACCCTGCCTGGCCGTCGCCAACAGCCTGAGCGGGTCGCTGCATTTCCGCACCGACAGCCGTATCTACCAAATCCTGGCGGGTTCATAGCCCGCGACACACACCATGTACCAACCCCAAGCCGATTTCGCGGGCCTGTTCCATGCCTTCACCGGCGGGCCGGGCGCCATCGGGCCCGAGCTCACGGCCCTGATGCTGGAGCAGCAGGCCGGCAACCCGCTGCTGGTGTCCACCGCCTCGGACATCGCACTGTTCCCGGGCCGGGGCGCCGCGCCGCGCATGGAAAGCTTTCGCAAGTCCACGCGTGGCTTCATCGAGCTCACGGCCATCTCGCACCTGCCCCTGGCCATCGCCTATGTGGCGCGCCGGCGCGAGCTCGCGCCCGATGACGTCGCCGGCTGGCGCACCCCGCTGCAGGGCCTGCTGCCGCACATCGCGCGCGTGCGCGGCGCCAATGTCGCCGAGATGTGGCGCCAGCACGTGAACCTGCCGGCCTTTGCGGGCCAGGAGGCGAAGATCGCCGCCCTGGTGGCCTACACGCTCGATGCCACCGAGGCTTATGTCGAGCGTGCGCTGGTGGATGCGTCACTGCTCGACTTCGACGCCCTGGCGGCGCAGTACTTCGACCCGCCAGCCGGCGTGCTGCCGGTGTCCATGAACGCCACCATGTTCGCCACCTTCTGCCTGGCCTATGTGGACATCGCCTTTCGCATCGGCGCCTGGCTGCATGGCAGCGGCATCGACTGGGCGCGCGCCATGGTGCTGGTCAGCGGCCAGTCGGGCCGGCCCACGGCGGGGGTGACGTGGTCGTCGAACAGCATGTGCAACCTGGTCTGGCGCGTGAGCGATGGCCGGATGCCGGCCGACCGCCTGTACGTCGCACCGCATGCGCCCGGCTTCTCTGTCGACCAGTTCCAGGACCAGGCCGCGCTGGCCGGCCTGGAGCAGACCTACCGCCGGCTGTGGATGCACACGCGCACCAGCGTGGAGGTGTCGCGCCAGATGTTCGCGCACCACCCGGCCTATGTGTTCTCGCCCGATGCGCAGCGCGACATGCCGCCCATCCATGGCCTCGATGACCAGGCTGCCTGCGTGGCGCGCCTGCGCCGCATCATGGAAGACCCGCAGCAACTGCTGGTGAACTGCGTGGCCGACTATGTGGTGGACGAACTGCAGCGCAATGGCAACCGGCCCGGCGAGGTGCCGATTCCGGGCTTCACCAACGTCGATTACGAGGGGCTCGTTCGAGGCTAACGATTTCCGGCATGCCTTGCCCTGCCTGCCGCCCTGCCTGGTGATGGCGGCCGGCGGGGCAGGGCGCGCCGGAGACTGGCAAGCTGTTGGCGGTCTCAGTCGAAGTCGTCGACGGTATCCGGGTCGGGCACATCGCCCACGGCCTCGCGCGTGGCCTTGGCCTGGATCTCCAGCCAGGCGCAGAAGGCCTTGATCTCCGGGCGGTGGGCGCTGCGCGGCCCCACCAGCAGCCAGTAGGCCAGCGGCGAATCCAGCCGGTGGTTGGGCAGCAGCTCCACCAGGTCGCCCGCGGCCAGTGCGTCGGCAATCAGCGGCATGCGGGCCAGCGCCAGGCCCTGGCCGCTCAGGGCCGCCTGCACGATCTGGTGTGCGTAGTTGAAATACAGCCAGCGCTGCGGCTGCAGCTTGGGGTGGCCCTGGTTCTCGAACCAGCGCTGCCAGCTCAGGTATTCCAGGTGCGTGCTGCGGTGGGCGTCGCCGGCCTCGATCAGCGTGAACTGGGCCACATCGGCGGGGGTGCGCACGGGTGGGCTGCTCTTGATGAGCCAGGGGCTGGCCACGATGGCCAACTGCTCGCCGCACAGGCGCACCGCGCCGGGCGGGGTGGTGGAGGGCAGGCTGTAGCGCAGCGCCAGGTCCACGTCCGAGGTTTCCAGGTCCACCGGCACGTCGGTGGCGTCGATGCGGATGTCGATGCCCGGGTTGTCGCGCTGGAACTCTTCCATGCGCGGTATCAGCCACATCGATGCAAAGCTGGCCCAGGTGCTGATGGCCACGCTCTTGCGCCCGGCCGTCTGGCGCACCAGGCGCACCGAGGCGTCCATGCGTTCGAGCGCTGGCGCCACCGAGCGCTGCAGCTGGGCACCGGCGCTGGTCAGCTCCACCGCACGCGTGTGGCGCAGGAACAGGGGCACGCCCACCTCGTCCTCCAGGGACTGGATCTGGCGGCTCACGGCCGACTGGGTCAGGGCCAGCTCATCGGCGGCGGCACGGAAGTTCAGGTGCCGGGCCACGGCCAGGAAGGCCCGCCAGTGGCCAACGGCCACGGGGCGGGTGCGCGAGAGGGCAGGGGTGGGGTCGGCGTTCTGCATGCTCTGATTTGAAAATTTATTCATGCGCTGTAAGCATCAATAGCGTACCGCGTTTTCATTGGACCGAAGGCCGCTACGAGCAGATCATCCAGGCTCTACAACGTTTTTTCAAACACCAAGGAGCCCACCATGCTGTCCCGTACCGTTCTGGAATCGCAACAATCCGCCATCGCTTCCGCGGCCGGCCGCGTGTTGGCCGGAAGCTGGAAGCTGGACGCGGGCCGTGCCATCACGCTGAACCCGCGTGAGCGCAGTGTGCTTGAAATCTCGCAGGGCCGGGTATGGCTTTCGGTGGGTGCCAGGCCCGGCCAGCCCGAGCAAGCCACCGAGGACGTCGTGCTGCACCAGGGGCAGACCCTGGTCATCGAACCGGGTCAGCAGGTGGTGATGGAGTCCTGGTTCCTGCGTGGCGGGGCGCCCAGCGCAGTGGCCTTCTGCTGGGACATTGCACCCGTCGCCTCCCTGGAGGCCGATCCGGCGCTGGACTGGGAGCTGGGCGTGGCGCAGCCGCTGCGCGACCTGGTCTGCGCACTCGGCCAGGGCGGTCGTGCCGTGGTCGCCGCGGTGGCCAAGACCCTGGGCGCCAGCGGTCGACTGGCCGCCGGCCTGGCCCGGTTTGCTCTGCATCGGATAGCACCCCAGCGAGTGCGCATGCACGCTTGAGCGCGATTTGGCCGTCACCGGTATCCGGCCGTTTTTGGATTGATGCCGAACTTGAATCAATCAGGCCCTTGCAATTCATTGGACGCGCATCAAGCACAAGCGCACCATAGAGGTCTACAGGGTTTACCAGGAGAAAGCCATGACTGCATCGAATGTTCTGCAATTGCAACCATCCAGCGCCTTCCGCCGCGTTGCGGCCAAGGACATCTGCACGCTCAAGCCCGGCGAGGCCGCCAGCCTCAAGCCGCGCAAGGCCATGGCACTGCGCGTCGCCGAAGGCCAGGCCTGGGTGACCCTGGACGACGGCCCGCACGGCTCCAGCAGCGAATCCGCCGGCGACGTCTTCCTGCAGGCTGGCCAGACCCTGTGGGTCGCAGCGGGCCAGCATGCGGTGGTGGAGACGCTGGGCAACCAGCGCCTGCAGTACCGCTGGACGGGCCTGGCCGAGCGCTCGGCACCGGCCTGGTGGAAGCGCGCCGCGCTGGGTGTGACCTCGGTGCCCTCGGTGGACGGAACGCCCTGCTGCGCCTGATGTGCGACCACGCGGTGGCCGGCGCTGGCTGGCTCCGCATGGCGCTCCCCAACGAGACGGCCGCCTGGACCATTCCGGCGGCCGTTGTCTTTTGGTGTTAGCGATGCAGCTCAGCGCGCAGCACCTCGAAGGCAGCCATCGCGGCCTCGCCATCGAGCTGTTCGAGCCGCACGAGCACCTCGGTGTCGTCCACCGACGTGAAGGCCAGGCTGAACCCGCGAAATCGCCGCTCGGCGAGCAGGCCATGGTGCAGCACCTCCACCCCCGTGTGGCGCGGGTCGTTGCGGATGCGCTCGGTGAGCTTGAGCACTTGCTTCTGCGTGCCCTCCAGTTGTTGGCAAAAGCGCATGCCATCGAAGACCAGCAGGCCGGTGATGCCCAGGCTGGCGTTCTTCACGCGGGCATGGCCGGCGATCTCGGCGACGACACTGGCGGGCTGGTCGGGTGCCAGGGTACTCACGTACAAGGCTTCATACAGGCTGTGGGCAGGGGTCATAGGTGCGGCGCAATGTAGGACGGCGCTGACAGCGGCGCAATGTCAAAAGACATAGCAGGACTGCGTGCACGAAAAAGGCCGTGGCGACCCATGGCGCGGGTCCAACACCGCAAAAAAATGCCCACCGGTGGGTGCCTCGGACGGTGGCCGGCTCCCTAGAATGGCGCCACGATGAACGCCACCCTGCCGCCCCAAGCGTGCCCGCCGCGCTGCCATGAATGCCGACTGCGCAGGACCGGTGCCTTCACGCCCGTGGAGCCCCAGGTGCTGGACTTCATCGAGGGCTTTCGCTCCGCCACCCAACCGGTGCCGGCCGGCGGCGCCCTGGTGCACGAGGGCCAGGTCAACTCCCGCCTGTTCACGCTCTACTCGGGCTGGGCGTTTCGCTACAAGACACTGAGCGACGGGCGGCGCCAGATCCTGAACTTCCTGTTGCCGGGGGACCTGGTGGGCCTGCAGCAGGAGTTCGGCGACCTGTCGGCGCATGGCGTCGAGGCGCTCACGGACTGCACGCTGTGCGTCTTCCAGAACGACAGCCTGTGGGCCGTGTTTGCCGAGCATCCGCGGTTGGGCTACGACGTCACCTGGCTGGCGGCCCACGAGGAGGGCCACGTGGACGATCACCTGTTGACCGCCGGGCGGCGCAACGCCACCGAGCGCGTGGCCATGCTGCTCATGCACCTGTACCGCCGGCTCGACCGCCTGGGCCTGGTGGATGCCGATGGCAGCGTGGCCTTCCCGCTCAACCAGCAGCACATCGCCGATGCCCTGGGCCTGTCGCTGGTGCACACCAACAAGACCCTGCGCCGCCTGGCGCTGCTGGGCCTGCACGATCTCAGGAACGGCCGGCTGCGGCTGCTCAATACCCGCGCGCTCGAACGCATTGCCGAGTACTACGACACGCCGCCGCGCCTGCTGCCGCTGCTGTAGGCAGGCGCCTGGCCAGCGGCGTGGCCGCTGCGCAGCCGATAATCGCCGTTCCGTGCCCGTGCGCCACCTGGCGTGCCGTCCTGCACACTGGCCTGGGCACCCCCATTTCGCATTTCCATGACGCAACTCGACATCCTCATCATGGCGGCCGGCAAGGGCACGCGCATGAAAAGCCGCCTCCCCAAGGTGCTCCAACGCCTGGGCGGGCGCCCCCTGTTGCACCACGTGCTGGACCAGGCGGCCCATCTGCAGGCGCGCAGCGCCACGGTGATCACCGGCCATGGCGCGGCCGAGGTGGAGGCCGCCACGCGCAGCGCGCCCGCTGGCGGTGTGGAACTCGCTTTCGTGCGGCAGGAGCCGCAGCTGGGCACCGGCCATGCCGTGCAGCAGGCGGTGCCCCACCTGCGCGACGACGGCACGGTGGTGGTGCTCTCGGGCGATGTGCCGCTGACCCAGGCCGACACCTTGCGCGCGCTGGTGGCCGCCGGCGGCGGCGAAAAACTGGCACTGCTCACCGTCACCTTGCCTGACCCCACGGGCTATGGCCGCATCGTGCGCAACGGCTCCGACGCCGTGCAGGGCATCGTCGAGCACAAGGATGCGAGCGAGGCGCAGCGCGCCATCACCGAGGTTTACAGCGGCATCATGGCCGTGCCGGCCCGACTGCTGGCGCCCTGGCTGGCGCGCCTGACCAACGACAACGCCCAGGGCGAGTACTACCTGACCGACATCGTCGCCATGGCCGTGGCCGATGGCGTGCCCGTGGTGGCCCACCGCATCACCGATGCCCTGCAGGTGGCGGGCGTGAACAGCCCGCTGCAACTGGCCGAGCTCGAGCGCGCCCACCAGCAGCGCCAGGCCCGTGCGCTGCTGGAGCAGGGCGTGCGCCTGGCCGACCCGGCCCGCTTCGACCTGCGCGACGACGTGCGCACGGGCGTGCGCGGCGAGCTGGTGTGCGGGCAGGACGTGGAGATCGACGCCAACTGCCTCTTCACCGGCCGCGTGGAGCTGGGCGAGGGCGTGCAGATCGGTGCCAACTGCTGCATCGCCAACGCGCGCATCGCTGCCGGTGCGGTGGTGCACCCCTACACCCATATCGACGGCGAGAAGCTCGGTGCCAGCGTGGGCGAGGGCGCGCTGATCGGCCCGTTCGCGCGCCTGCGCCCCGGTGCGCAACTGGGCCGCGAAGTGCACATCGGCAACTTCGTGGAGGTGAAAAACTCCACCCTGGCCGATGGTGCCAAGGCCAACCACCTGGCCTACCTGGGCGACGCCACGGTGGGCGAGCGTGTGAACTACGGTGCCGGCGCCATCACCGCCAACTACGACGGCGCCAACAAGCACCGCACGGTGATCGAGGCCGACGTGCACATCGGCAGCAACTGTGTGCTGGTGGCGCCCGTCACCATCGGTGCCGGCGCCACAGTGGGCGGCGGCTCCACCATCTCCAAGGATGTGCCGGCAGGTTCGCTGGGCGTGGCTCGCGGCAAACAGGTGGCCATTGCCAATTGGCAGCGTCCCACGAAGCAGCCCAAGGCATGAGGTGAACAGGAGGCCCGTGGCATGAGCGAGGACGACACCCCCGAGGCCGTGGAGGCCCTGCGCGCCGAGCTGGCGCGCAGCCGCCAGCAGCTGGCCGACATGGCCGCTGCGCAGGAGGAGTTCCTGCGCGCCGTCTCGCACGACCTGCGCGCGCCGCTGCGCCATGTGACCTCGTACGGCACGCTGGTGCGCGAGGTGCTGGGCGACCTGCCGGCCGATGTGGTGCAGGCGCCCGAGCTGCAGGAGGCGCTGGGCTTCCTGGCCACCATGGACCAGTCGGCCCGGCGCATGGGGCTCATGATCGACGGCCTGCTGGCCATCACGCGGACCACGCGCGCGCCGCTGCGCTGCGAAACCGTGGCACTGGCCGATGCCGTGGCCCAGGCGCGCACCGACCTGGCCGCGGCCGAGGCCGGGCGCGAGGTGCAATGGCACCTGGCACCCGACCTGCCCGCGCTCGATGCCGACCCTGGCCTGTTGCGCGAGCTGCTGGTGCAGGTGCTGGGCAATGCACTCAAGTTCACACGCGGCCAGGCGGTGGCGCACATCCACATCGGCGCCGAGCCGCTGGCGGGCGGG
>NZ_AKJX01000157.1 GCF_000276605.1 Acidovorax sp. CF316
ATACGGCACCAGCCGCAGCAGCAGCCCCCGAGGTGCTCAGCGAGGTGCGCGGCCAGGTGGGCTTCATCACGCTGAACCGCCCGCGCGCGCTCAACGCGCTCTCTTTGGGCATGGTGCGCGATCTCATGGCCATCCTGCTCGCCTGGCAGCACGATGACGCGGTGCTGGCCGTGGCCATCCGCGGCAGCAACAAGGAAGGCCCTTTCGGTGCCTTCTGCGCCGGTGGCGACATCCGCTTTTTGCACCAGGCCGGCAGCCAGGGCAACCCGCAGCTCGAGGACTTCTTCACCGAGGAATACGCGCTCAACCACCTGATCCACAACTACGCCAAGCCCTACATCGCCTTCATGGACGGCATCGTCATGGGCGGTGGCATGGGCATCAGCCAGGGCGCCGCATTGCGCGTGGTGACCGAGCGCACGAAGATGGCCATGCCCGAGACGGCCATCGGCCTGTTCCCCGACGTGGGCGGCGGCTACTTCCTGGCCCGCTGCCCCGGCAGTGCGGGCGAGTGGCTGGCGCTCACGGGCGACACCATCGGTGCCGATGCGGCCGTGGCCTGCAACCTGGCCGATGGCTGCATCCCCGTGGACCAGCAGGCCCCCGTGTGGGAGGCCCTGGGCACGCAGCCGTTTGCCGATGCCAACGCCGTCAAGGCCTTCGTAGTCTCGCACCTGCTGCCCAAGAACCAGGGCGTGCCGGCCGCGCTGGCGCAGGCCGATGCCTACTTTGCCCGGCCTACCGTGGGCGAGATCGTGCGCGCGCTCGAAGCCGCCGATTCCGACTGGGCACGCGCCACCGCCGCCACGCTGCGCAAGCGCTCCCCGCTGATGCTGCACGTGGTGCTCGAGCAGATCCGCCGCGCCCGCGGCATGGGCCTGGCCGATGACCTGCGCATGGAGCGCGACATGGTGCGCCACTGCTTTTACCTGCGCCCCGGCCAGAGCGAAACGGTGGAGGGCATCCGCGCCCTGGCCGTGGACAAGGACCATGCGCCGAAGTGGAACCCCGCGCGCATCGAAGACGTCACGCCCGCCATGGTGGCGCCGTTCTTCGCCAGCCCCTGGCCCGCGCACTCGCACCCCCTGGCCGCACTGGCCTGATACGGCTGAAAGCGGCTCCGTAGAAGAAACGCTAGAGCTGCCGGTACACCGCCGACGCCAATACCAGCAGTTGCTGGCGTGACAGCTGGCCGCTGAGCGCATAGCCAAAGCCCTGGTCCACCCAGTAAAAGCCCGGGACCGGGCCTTCGCTGGTGAACTGGAAGGCGGTTTCTCCGGCATCGGGCTTCTTCGCTGCGGCCGTTGCCGCGCCGGGCTTGCCCACCGCGACGGCGCCCAGGTACAGCGTGATGCGCTCGCCCTGGCGGTTCTGGTACATGAACTGCGCGCGCGCACCAGCCTCGCCGGGCAGCAGCCGGCCACCCATGAGCTCGTAGCCCTCGTCTGCCAGCACGGGCAGCTTGAGCGGGCGCCCGAGCCGCTTGGAAAGCCACTGCACCAGGTGCTCCTGCTGCGCGGCCGGCACCTCCACGGGGTGGCGCACTTCGGGTTGGTACACCGCATGCGCCACGGCCGCCTGCTGGGCAAAGTGTTGTGCGGTGGTGGTGCTGGCCAGTGCCAGCATGGGCCCTGGGGGGCTGGCCATGCCGGGCCACAGGCTGCGCCCGGTCCAGCCCAGCGCAAACGCCAGCAGCACCGATGCCGCCATGCCGCCCCAGCGCCACCATTGGTCCTGCCGTTCCCTGCGCGCCGATGTGCGCAGCGCGGCGGCCACCAGGGCCTCGGGCACGGGCTCGGCCAGCATGCCCTGGTGCAGGGCGCGCAGTTGCTGGCGCTGCTGCTGCCAGTGTGCCACGGCCTCTTCGGCACCGGCCTGGCCTTCGAGCCGTTGCCTCAGGGCGGCGGCATCCGCCGGCGACAGGCGGCCATCCGCCAGCGCATGCCATGCGGCTTCATCGTCGGCGGGTGGGGCAGGGTGGTGGTGTTTTTCCATGGTGGGCTGGCGCTCGGGCTTCATTTATTTGAGGCGGCGCAAGGCGGTTGGCTGGCCGGTGGGTGCATCGGGGGCCGGGGCCGTTGTGGCGGGTGCGCGCTCCATCAACAGGCGCAGGCGGCTGCGCGCGCGCGACAGGCGCGACATCACCGTGCCCACGGGAATGCCCAGGATGCGCGCCGTGTCGCCATAGTCCATGTCCTCCAGCGTCACCAGCAGCAGCACGGCGCGCTGCTCGGGTGGCAGGCGCTGCAGGCAGCGCTCCAGGTCCAGCGCGTCGTCGCCCAGGCCGGCGCTGGCCTGCAGGCTGTCGTGCAGCTCATCCACATCCAGGTGGGGCTGCGGCGGCTGGGTGCGCAATTGGTTGAGGTACAGGTTGTGCATCAGCGTGAACAACCAGGCACGCAGATCGCTGCCGGTGCGCCACAGCAGCCACTTGCTGCAGGCCCGCTCCAGCGTGTCCTGCACCAGGTCGTCGGCCGCCCAGGCATCGCCCGTCAGCACGCGCGCATAGCGGCGCAATGCGGGCAGCTGCTCGACGACCTGGGTGCGGTTCATTCTTAGGGCTTGGCCGTGCGCCACACCTGGTTGAAGCCGTCACCGGTCTTGTCGCCCGGCTTGCTGTCCTTGACCCAGTAGTACAGCGGCTTGCCCTTGTAGGCCAGCTGGGTCTTGCCATCGTCGCGGGTCACAACGCTGTAGTCGGCGCCAGGCGCCTTGTCGGCCATCAGCGGCGGCCAGTTGGTGGCACAGGGGCCGTTGCACACCGACTTGCCGCTGCCCGCAGCGTCGCGGTCGAAGGTGTACAGCGTCATGCCGCCGGCGCCCACGAGCACGCCATCCATTGTTTTCACGGGGCCGTCGGCGGCCATGGAGGAGCAGCCGGCAACGGCCAGGAACGCAGCGATGGACAGGATCTTTTTCATGGTTTCTCCAGGTGGAAGAAGAGGGGTTTGCAGGCAACGGCCAACGCCGCCCAGCACCTCCATCAACACCGGGGCGCAGTGGTTTATTCCACCGCGCATGAAAAAAACTGGAAGAACCTGTCTGCCAGGCGTCAGCGGTTGCGACTCTTCATCGCGCGCTCGACTTCGCGCTTGCCTTCGCGGTCCTTGATGGTGTCGCGCTTGTCGTGCTCGGCCTTGCCCTTGGCCAGGGCCACCTCGCACTTCACGTAGCCGTTCTTCCAGTGCAGGTTCAGCGGCACCAGCGTGTAGCCCTTTTGCTCGACCTTGATGATCAGGTGCTTGATGTCATCCTTCTTGAGCAGCAGCTTCTTGGTGCGGATGGCATCGGGGTTGACGTGGGTCGAAGCGGTCTTGAGCGGGTTGATCTGGCAGCCCAGCAGGAACAGCTCGCCATCGCGGATGATCACGTAGCCATCGGTCAGCTGCACCTTGCCTTCGCGCAGTGCCTTCACTTCCCAGCCGTACAGGACCATGCCTGCCTCGTGGCGTTCTTCGAAGAAATAGTTGTAGGCCGCCTTCTTGTTATCGGCAATGCGGGCGGTTGGATCGGGTTTCTTGGCCATGGGTTATTAATTGAGGCGCAAATGAGGAGATAAAAGGCCTCCCTACAATGTTGGTCTCGAGTCTGTCATTTTAGGGTGTGAGTCCCTGATGTTCTCTGGCCGATCACTCTCATCCTGCGATGGTCCCGACCAGAACCCCCTTCCTGCATGAAAACCGTCAACAAGTCCGTCCTCATCTGGTACAGCCCCGAAGAAATGTTCGCCCTGGTCACGGGGGTCGCCAAGTACCCCGAGTTCCTGCCCTGGTGCGACAGCGCCACCGTGCTGGAGCAGTCGGATGAGGGCATGACGGCCGAGGTCGGCATTGCCTTTGGCGGCATCCACAAGACCTTTGTCACGCGCAACACGCACGAGGCGGGTCGGCGCGTGCAGATGCGCCTGGTCAAGGGGCCGTTCTCGCAGCTCGACGGCGACTGGCACTTCCAACCCGTGGGCGACGGCAGCCAGCGCGCCTGCAAGGTCGAGCTGAGCCTGAACTACGGCTTCGACAACGCCGCCCTGGCCGCGCTGGTGGGCCCCGTGTTCGACCGCATCGCGGGCAGCATGGTCGATGCCTTCGTGAAGCGCGCGGAGCAGGTGTATGGCTGATGAGGGCGCAACTGCCGTGCCTGCGGCAATGCAGATCACGGTGGTGGTCTCGCTCGCGCCGCGCCAGGTAAGCGAATGCACGGTGCAACTGCCGCCTGGCAGCACCCTGGGCGACGCCCTGCAGGCCGCCGGGCCCATGGCCGCGCAGCGCGAGGGCATGGTGTGCGGCATCTGGGGCCGCGTTCTGCCAGAGACCACCGTGCTCAAGGACCAGGACCGGGTGGAGCTGTACCGGGGCCTCCAGGTCGACCCCAAGGTGGCGCGCCGCGAGCGCTTTGCGCGCCAGGGTGCACGCGCCACGGGCCTCTTTGCAAGGCAGCGGCCGGGTGGCAAATCAGGATACTAAATGAAACAAAAACGGCGCCCGAGGCGCCGTTTTTCTGCAACGAATAGGCTTTTTGCCAGACTCAGCGCTTGCAGTCGGCGGCAATGACCCCGTCGATGCGCTTGGCCTCGGCATTGCGCTGGGCCTCGTCGAGGAACACGCGCTCGCCCTGGGCCGTGTTCTGCTTGATCGGAACGCCCGAGTCGAACATGGCTTTGGCAGCCTTGGCGCGGGTGCAGTTTTCTGCCTTGGCTTTGGCCAGCTTATCGTCTTCGGCCTTTTTCTTGGCGGCCTCGGCAGCCTCGGCCTCGGCCTTGCGCTTCTCCAGTTCCTTGTCCTTGCCGCTGGCGGCGGTGCTGGCCGCTGCCGCAGGGGCCGCCGCTGCGCCAGAGGCTGCGCCCGTCGCCGGGGTGGCCGTAGCGGCAGGTGCGGCGGCAGCCGGCGTGGTCACGCGCGGGCCCCCGAAGCCCGGTTGCTTGAGCATGTTCTTTTCCGGGATGTCCTGCGGTGGTGGGCGGTCGCTGAAGACCTTGCGGCCGTCCTTGTCGATCCACTGCCATTGGGCGGCAGCACCCATCGCCCAGGTACAGGCGACGGCCAGCAAAACAATCTTGTGCAATTTCATGCAGGCAAGTTTAGCCGTGCAACAAGTCTGCCGCCAGTGCGGGGGGACGGGTGGACATGCTGCAGCGCCGCACGGTACCCAACGGGTTCTTCGCCACGCGGGTACAATCCGTCTTTTGGAGCTTTCTCATGCGCCTTCTTGGAAAAGCGCTCACCTTCGACGATGTGTTGCTGGTGCCAGCGTACTCCCAGGTCCTGCCCAAGGACACGTCCCTCGCGACGAAACTCTCCCGTAACATCCAGCTGAACCTGCCCCTTGTGTCCGCCGCCATGGACACCGTGACCGAGGCGCGCCTGGCCATTGCCATTGCCCAGGAGGGCGGCATCGGCATCGTGCACAAGAACCTCACGCCGCAGGAGCAGGCCGCCCAGGTGGCCAAGGTCAAGCGCTACGAATCCGGCGTGCTGCGCGACCCCGTGGTCATCACCCCCGAGCACACCGTGCTGCAGGTGCTGCAGCTGTCCGAGCAACTGGGCATCTCGGGCTTCCCGGTGTGCGACGGTGGCAAGGTGGTGGGCATCGTCACCGGCCGCGACCTGCGCTTCGAGACGCGCTACGACGTCAAGGTCCACCAGATCATGACCCCGCGCGAAAAGCTGGTCACCGTCAACGAAAAGGACGGCACCACGCCGGCCGAAGCCAAGGCGCTGCTCAACAAGCACAAGCTCGAGCGCATCCTGGTCGTGAACGACGCCTTCGAGCTCAAGGGCGTGATCACCGTCAAGGACATCACCAAGCAAACCAGCTTCCCCAACGCCGCACGCGACGCCTCGGGCCGCCTGCGCGTGGGCGCAGCCGTCGGCGTGGGCGAGGGCACCGAAGAGCGTGTCGAAGCCCTGGTCAAGGCCGGTGTGGACGCCATCGTGGTCGACACCGCCCACGGCCACAGCAAGGGCGTGATCGAGCGCGTGCGCTGGGTCAAGCAGAACTACCCGCAGATCGACGTCATCGGCGGCAACATCGCCACCGGCGCGGCCGCGCTGGCACTGGTCGAAGCCGGTGCCGACGCGGTCAAGGTCGGCATCGGCCCTGGCTCCATCTGCACCACGCGCATCGTGGCCGGTGTGGGCGTGCCCCAGATCATGGCCATCGACAACGTGGCCACCGCCCTGCGAGGCACCGGCGTGCCGCTGATCGCGGACGGCGGCGTGCGCTACAGCGGCGACATCGCCAAGGCCCTCGCCGCAGGCGCCAGCACCATCATGATGGGCGGCATGTTCGCGGGCACCGAAGAGGCCCCCGGCGAAGTCATCCTGTACCAGGGCCGCAGCTACAAGAGCTACCGCGGCATGGGCAGCATCGGCGCCATGCAGCAGGGCAGCGCCGACCGCTACTTCCAGGAATCGACCACCGGCAACCCCAATGCCGACAAGCTCGTGCCCGAAGGCATCGAAGGCCGCGTGCCCTACAAGGGCTCCATGGTCTCCATCGTCTTCCAGATGGCCGGTGGCGTGCGCGCCGCCATGGGCTACTGCGGTTGCGCCACCATCGACGACATGAACAACAAGGCCGAGTTCGTCGAGATCACCACCGCCGGCATCCGCGAAAGCCACGTGCACGACGTGCAGATCACCAAGGAAGCGCCGAACTACCGCGCTGACTGAAGGTGAGTCACCTAATCTGGCCTGATTGAAAATATCTAGTCAGAATGATATAGTCTGGTCTGAATTCACCATTCAGGCCAGACTTTTTCTTTTTGGGGGTCCGCGCATCCATGCAGTCCGTCGGCATCTATGAAGCCAAGAGCAGGTTCTCTGCCCTGATCGAGCTGGTCGAGCAGGGTGAAGAGGTGCGCATCACCCGCCACGGCAAAGAGGTGGTGCGCCTGCTGCCTGTGCGCCGCCGCCCCGTCATCACCGACGAACAGATCGCCCGCGAGCTGGGCCAGATCGACGCGCTGCACGCCAGCATCCGCCCCGTGGCCGATGCGGCCAGCCCCGACAACCTGCGCCGCAAGGGCCGGAGCGCCGCATGACCGCCTTCGTCCTCGACGCCTCCGTCACCGCCGCCTGGCTGCTGCCCGACGCAGCCAGCGAGCACACGCGCCGCCTGTACACCCTGATCCGCCGCGACGAGGTCGAGCCCCAGGCCCCCAACCTCTGGCAGTGGGAGTGCAGCAACCTCATCAGCAGCGGCGTGCACAGCGGCCGCATCCCGCCCCCATCGGTCGAAGGCCTGTGGGGCGTGCTCGAAGCCATACGCCACCGCGTGGAGCTGCACGAGTTGGCCCCCGCCCAGCACAAGGCCGTGATGGACGTGGCGCTCGACACCGGCCTGCCCACCTTCGACGCCGCCTACCTGTGGCTGGCCCGCTCGCTGCGCCTGCCCCTGGCCACCTTCGACCCCGCCCAGGCAGCCGCTGCCCAGCGCAGCGGCGTACCGCTTCTCGACCTCTCCAGCCTTTAAGTAAACACCCCAACCGCCGCCCAACGCCATGCAACACCAGAAAATCCTCATCCTCGATTTCGGCTCGCAAGTCACCCAGCTCATCGCCCGCCGCGTGCGCGAAGCCAACGTGTACTGCGAAGTACACCCCTGCGACGTGACGGACGAGTGGGTGCGCGACTACGCCAAGGACGGCTCGCTCAAGGGCATCATCCTGTCGGGCAGCCACGCCAGCGTGTACGAAGACACCACCGACAAGGCGCCCGAAGCCGTGTTTACGCTCGGCCTGCCCGTGCTCGGCATCTGCTACGGCATGCAGACCATGGCCCACCAACTGGGCGGCAAGGTCGAGGGCGGCCACAAGCGCGAGTTCGGCTTTGCCGCCGTGCGCGCCCGCGGCCACACCGCACTGCTCAAGGACATCGCCGACTTCACCACGCCTGAAGGCCATGGCATGCTCAACGTCTGGATGAGCCACGGCGACAAGGTCACCGAGCTGCCCCCGGGCTTCAAGCTCATGGCCAGCACCGACAGCTGCCCCATCGCCGGCATGGCCGACGAAGAGCGCCGCTTCTACGCCGTGCAGTTCCACCCCGAAGTCACGCACACCGTGCAGGGCAGGGCGCTGCTCGACCGCTTCGTGCTCGGCATCTGCGGCACCAGCCCTGACTGGGTCATGCGCGACCACATCGCCGAAGCTGTGGAACAGATCCGCCAGCAGGTGGGTGATGAAGAGGTGATCCTCGGCCTCTCCGGCGGCGTCGATTCGTCCGTGGCCGCAGCCCTCATCCACCGCGCCATCGGCGACCAGCTCACCTGCGTGTTCGTCGACCACGGCCTGCTGCGCCTGAACGAAGGCAACATGGTCATGGACATGTTCGTCGGCAAGCTGCACGCCAAGGTCATCCGCGTGGACGCCAGCGACCTGTTCCTGGGCAAGCTGGCCGGCGTGAGCGAGCCCGAAGCCAAGCGCAAGATCATCGGCGGCCTGTTCGTCGACGTGTTCAAGGCCGAGGCCGCCAAGCTCAAGGCCGGCAACGCCGGTGCCAAGGGCGCCACCTTCCTCGCCCAGGGCACCATCTACCCCGATGTGATTGAATCCGGCGGCGCCAAGAGCAAGAAGGCCGTCACCATCAAGAGCCACCACAACGTGGGCGGGCTGCCCGAGCAACTGGGTCTCAAGCTGCTGGAGCCCCTGCGCGATTTGTTCAAGGACGAAGTGCGCGAACTCGGCGTGGCCCTGGGCCTGCCGCCCGAAATGGTCTACCGCCACCCCTTCCCCGGCCCCGGCCTGGGTGTGCGCATTTTGGGCGAGGTGAAGAAAGAGTACGCCGACCTGCTGCGCCGCGCCGACGCCATCTTCATCGAAGAGCTGCGCAACCACGTCGACGAGGCCACCGGCAAGACCTGGTACGACCTCACCAGCCAGGCCTTCACCGTCTTCCTGCCGGTCAAGAGCGTGGGCGTGATGGGCGATGGCCGCACTTATGACTACGTCGTCGCCCTGCGCGCCGTGCAGACCAGCGACTTCATGACCGCCGACTGGGCCGAGCTGCCGTATGCCCTGCTCAAGAAGGTGTCGGGGCGCATCATCAACGAGGTGCGGGGGATCAACCGGGTGACGTACGACGTGAGCAGCAAGCCGCCGGCGACGATTGAGTGGGAGTGAGGCGAGAGGTCCCTTGGGGGCCCTGCCGCGCACACGGTAGCGCCTCAACGAACGATGTTGAGGCGGCTATTCCTGCTATCCACCTGCCGGCCTGACCTGGCTATGGCTCCCATACGAGTGGGATGCCACGGACAACTGGCGCTGCGCCAAAAAGGCGGATGCGGCTTGCCGTTGACCTTCCGATGCAATCGACCAGGCATGCAGGCACGGGGTGATCTGCGCCAGCTCGCCAAATTCCTCCAGGCTGACGGCCAGCGGCCCGTCGGGCAGGGCGGTCTGCAAAAAATCCTGGTCCAGCACATTGGCGGGAAACGCATCCCTGGCATACCCCTGGTCTGTCTTCCATGCGCAAGCGCGAAACCAGCGTGCCACCTTTTCCTCGTCGGCAAACAGCGGGGCCAGTTCCGGGCTCGGCTTGCCTGCGGACATGCCCAGGCCAAAGTACACATCCTTCGGCGCGCGCCCGGAATAGCCGAAGCCATAGCGGATCTCGGCGATACCCGCCAAGGCCTGGGCCGAGGCGACCAACCAGTCGTGCAGGTTGGAGTGGGTGGAGGGCTCGCGGTAGCGGCAGAGGTGGGCATCGTGCGCGCCAGGCTGGGCGCAGTAGATGCCCCAACCATCCAGGGGATCCGGGCTTCTGGGGTTGCTGCCAGCCTGGACTGAGCGGTTGCTGGATGCAGCAATCGCCGCGATCAGCCCCTCTCGGCCTAGCGGGGCCTTGCGCCATCCAGACTTCTTGCCGCCCACCAGCGAAGGGGCCTGGCCATGGGCTGCGATCTGGTCGAGCGCGAAGCCCGACCAGGCGAGGGCACTGGGCGCGCGCTTGAAGCGGAAGAACAGGAAATCGAAGGTCATGGGGCCGCCGCGGCCGCGCTTCGCAGCCTTTTGCGAATGGCCTGCTGTGCAGACTTTTCCAGCCCCCCATACGGGCCGCCAAAGGGCTTGACCGTGGCCAGGAATTCGGCCGTGGTCTCGTCGCCTACGCCCCGCATGGCGCATACCACGTTGCAACGCTGGGACTCCTTGTGCGCCAGGGGATAGAGCGCCATCAGAAACGACCGCGCACGGTCGGCCTGGGCGGGCGTTGGCGGCAGGGAACCCTTGAACGAGAACTTGAGGTTGATGGTGGCTGCCAGTTCCGAAGCGTCGCTCAGGTGGCTCGCTGGATCGTCCAGCGCATCGGCAAACAGGGAGAAGAGGGCGTCGTTGGATTCCTGCGTCTTGAGCACCTGCAGGACCGCAAGCACGTAGTAGCCGGGTGTCTCGCGTCCGGCCTGCGCGTGCAGCCACCCTGCAAGGCCGGGAATGCCGTCCTCCGCATAGGCCCCCGCAACCTCGGCCCATCGGGCGAAGGGCACGACATGGCCGCCAGCGGGAGGATGCGGTGCATGGGACCACTCCAGCTCGGCAGACAGGCGCTGAAGTTCTGCCTGCAGGCCCGGAGTGCGCCGTGCGGCGGCCGCCAGGATGTCTTCGACTTCGATCGTGTGGGCCTTGGCCTTTTTGCGCAGGGTGTTGATGTTCACGGTACGGCACTTTGGGTCGGTGGCGACAGCCATTATTGCGGGCCCTGGCCACTTCCGGACCTGTCACTTTTTCTTCTCCACCTGACCCGGCCTTGCATGCAGAGATGAATTGAATACTGTATTTTTATACAGTATTTGTGCAAAATGGGTGGCATCCCAACCCAATCGCTGATCGCCATGGCGCAGCCCCACGATCTCTACTTTTTCGTTGTTCCGCCATCGCACATCGCGCTTCGCGTCGTTGGCCTGCTCAACGCCCTTGGCTTGCCGCCGTGTCCCCTGCATGGCGCACCCATGCGCGTGGAGGGCTTGCACATCACCGTGGAGAAAATGGGGCGCTTTCTGGACCGCGTTCCAGGCTGTCAGCTGGAGCTGGCGATGGAAGCCGCCCGAACCGTGGTCGCAGAGCCGTTCGATATCCATCTGGATGTCGTGCAGTCCACAATGGGCCGCGATGGCAAGAGCATGGCGCAGCTGACAGGGCGGGCCGCGGGCCTGCGTGGCATCCGCGATTTTGAACACTGTTTGGCACAGGCCATGCGACGGGTGGGCTTTCAGGAGAGCCAGATTCGCCGCAGTTTCAGCCCCCATGTGACGCTGGATTACCAGCACATGCCTTTTGCCCGGCGCGCCATTGCGCCGGTGGCCTGGCGGGTGTCCGAGTTCATGCTCGTGGACAGCCTGTACGGCTTGGGCGAGCACGTGGTATTGGGGCGCTGGCCGTTGGTGTCACGCCAGCAGGCATTCGACTGGTAGCGACCAAACCAAAGGGCGCATCCACACCATACCTCGGTAGGGTTCCCGAGCCCGCGATGCGCTTCCACAATGGCCTGGACCGTGTTGCCCTCGCTCGCGCAGGGCAATGCGCAATGCAACTGGCCATTCTCCATCTCCTCCATCTTCGAAACCATGCCCATGACTTTTCCGCGAACCCTCTCTGCGTGCGCCGCATCCCTCTTGGTCCTGTGCGGTTGCGGCACCACCGTCACGCAGCAAGGCATTGAGCAGCGCACGTCGCAGGCCATTGGCCGCGAAGTCGGCAGCTTCACCATCAGCGACCAGCAGAAGGAAGAAGGCAGCAACGGCCGCATCAACTACCGCGTTCGCACGCGCGAGGGCGCCAGCTATTCCTGCTACATGTACTCGCCCTCGCAGTTCACCAAGGCGATGACCTTCGGCCAGACGCCGCAGTCGGATGCGATCTGCACGGCCATGGCGGGGCAGGGCGGCGGCGCTGCTACTGCTCCCGCCCCCGCTCCCGCGTCGTGCAACGCCTTGCTGCGCGCGGCGAACCGTTGCTGAGTGAGTGGGCTGGGGAATACGCCAGGCTGCATTCCGGACTGGAGCAAAGCGGACTGGAGCGACAAAGTGCCCGAAGCGCTGCGCGCATTGCCGCGGGGCCAGCGCACCGGGTCCAGCGTTTTCACTTCGCAAACCGCCTGCGGTACTCCACCAAGCCCACCCCCAGCCGGCGTGTGAACGCGCGGCGAAATCCGTCCACGCTGGCGTAGCCCACGGCATCCGCCAGCCGCTTGGCGGGCAGGTCGGATTCCTCGGCCAGGCGGCGCGCGGCATCGATCCTGGCGTTCTCGACAAACTCCGCGGGCGTGGTGCCGGTCTCGCTGCGAAAGGTGCGGGCAAAGCTGCGCTCGCTCATGCCGGCGTGCGCCGCCAGGGCGGGCACGGACAGGTCGCCTTTCAGGTTCGCCAGGATATGGTCCTGCAGCGTGCGCACGCTGGGGCGCTCGGCCGTCTGCGCGGCCAGGTGGGCGCTGAACTGGCTTTGCCCGCCCGGGCGCTTGAGAAACATCACCAGCTCGCGCGCCACGCGCAGCGCCAGCTCGCGGCCGTGGTCTTCCTCCACCATGGCCAGGGCCAGGTCCATGCCCGCGGTGACCCCGGCAGAGGTGAAGAGCCTGCCGTCCTTCACGTAGATGGCGTCGGCTTCGACGCAGGCTTTGGGGTAGGCCGCGCTCAGGCGGGCGGTGGAGTTCCAGTGCGTGGCCACGCGCTTGCCGTCCAGCAGGCCGCTGGCCGCCAGCACGAAGGCGCCGGTGCACACCGACCCATAGCGGCGCACCGTGCGTGCGCGGCGGCGCAGCCAGTCCTGCAGCGGTGCGTCACTGGCCATGTCGTTCAGGTCGGGGCTGCCTGCGACCAGCAGGGTGTCGATGGCGCCGCGGTGCGTGGCCACGGTGGCATCCACCGCCATGCGCAACCCGCTGCTGCTGCGCAGCGGGCCTGCGCTCGCGCTGAGCACCTGCACCTGGTAGGCGCGCGGCTGGCCCAGCTGGCGCGCCGCTTCGGCAAAGACGTCCGCCGGCCCGGCCACGTCGAGCAGCTGAAAGCGGGGAAATGCGAGGATGGCGATGCGCATGGCAGTGAGGGCCCGGTGATTGGCAGAAAACGCCGTGCCTTGCCTGGGACAGCCGCGCCAGTTTGGCAGAAACTACCTATCCATGCAAATTCTGCCAAGCGAGCCCGCCGTGCAAACCCCCTCTGTCCATCCTTCTCCATCGGCATTTCATCCGCGCACCGAAGCCTCGGTGCGCAACCTGCCTGTCAACCTGTTCGCATCGGTCATGGGCCTCAGCGGCCTAGCGCTGGCCTGGCGGCTGGCGCACGGCAGCCTGGGCGCGCCGGCCTTCGTTGGCGAGGCCATCGGGGTATTCGCCCTGGGCGTTTTCGTGCTGCTCTCGGCCGGCTACCTGGCCAAGCTGGTGAAGCACCCCGATGCCGTGCGCGCCGAGTTCCAGCACCCGGTGGCGGGCAACTTCTTCGGCACCATCGCCATCTCGGTGCTGCTGCTGTCGGCCGTGGCCGGGCCCTACAGCGCGCCGGCTGCACAGGGCCTCTGGACGGTGGGCGTGGTGGCCACGCTGGTGCTGTGCTTCGTGGCCGTGTCGCGCCTGCTCAAGGGGCAGGTGGATGCTTCGAACGCCCTGCCGGCCTGGATCGTGCCCTGCGTGGCCACGCTAGACATCCCTGTGACCGGTGGGCACATGCCCATGGCCTGGGCGGGGGAGGTGAACCTGCTGTCGGGCGCCGTCGGCGCCATGCTGGCCCTGGTGCTGCTCACGCTGATCATCGGCCGGCTGGTGCACCGCGACCCGCTGCCACCCGCCATGGCGCCCTCGCTGATGATCCTGCTGGCGCCGTTTGCCGTGGGCTTTCTGGCCTACGCCAACCTGGCGGGCGGTATCGACCGATTTGCCGGCATGCTGTTTTATGTCGGGCTGTTCATGTTCGCCGTGGTGGCGCCCAAGGTCTTTCGGCCCGGCATCCCGTTCACGCCGGGCTGGTGGGCCATCAGGTTCCCCATGGCGGCGCTGGCCAATGCGGCGCTGCAGTATGCGCAGTTCCGTGCGAGCGGGCCGCTGTGGGTAGTCGCCATCGCGCTGCTGGGCGCGCTGAGCATCGCCTTGGCCGTGCTCACGCTGCGCACCGTGCGCATGGCGCTCGATGGGGCGCTCTTGCGGTAACCCCTAGCTGCGTGCAAAGCGCCTGCGGTAGTCCCGCGGCGCCACGCCCAGGTGGCGCTGAAAGGTCACGCGCATGCGCTCCTCGTCGCCAAAGCCGCATTGGGTGGCGATGCGGTCGATGTGGTGGGTGGAGTCCTCCAGCAGGCGCTTGGCGGCCTCCAGGCGAAACACCTCCACGGCCTTGGCCGGCGTGCGGCCGGTCTTTTCCTTGTACTGGCGGGCGAAGTTGCGCGGGCTCATGCGGGCGCGCTCGGCCAGGAACTCCACCGTCAGGTCGTCGCGCTGCAGGTGGGCGCATATCCACAGGTTGAGCTCCTCGAACGCGGGTGAGTTGTCGGCCTGCGAGCGCAGCAGGGCGCTGAACTGCGATTGCCCGCCGGGGCGCTTGAGGTAGACCACCAGCTCGCGCGCCACCTCCATGGCCACGTCGTGGCCGCAATCGGCCTCCACCAGCGCCATCGCCAGGTCGATGCCGGCCGTGACACCGGCCGAGGTCCACACGGCACCCTGCTGCACGAAGATCGCGTCGCGGTCGATCTCCACCGTGGGAAAGCGCTCGTTCATGCGGTCGAACATGAGCCAGTGCGTGGTGGCGCGCTTGTGGTCCAGCAGGCCGGCCGCGGCCAGCAAAAACGCGCCGCTGCACACCGATGCGGTGCGCCGCGTTTTGGCCGATGCGCGCCGCAGCCACTGCACCAGCGGGGCGGATTGGTCGAGCACCCCATCCATGTGCGGCGAGCCGGGCACGATGAGCGTGTCCACCGTGCTGGCGCGGCATTGGCGCAGCGCCACGGTCTGCAGCTCCAGCCCCTCGGCGCTGCGCACCAGGCCGCCATCGGGGCTGGCGGTGATGCGCTCGTAGCCCGGCAGGCCGCGCGCCTCCATGGCCTTGGTCGCCGCCCAGAACACGGTCTGCGCACCCGTCAGGTCGAGCAGGCCCACGTCGGGGAAGGCGACGAACAGCACGCGCCGGGTGTGCGCGCGTTTTGGCAGGATTTCAGGGGTATTGGTCATTTGAGACGGATGGCATCGATCCTACCATTCAGGCATCGAACCGCATTTACCCCAAGGAACACCATGAAGATCGTCGTCATCGGAGGCACCGGCCTCATCGGCAGCAAGCTCGTCAAAGAGCTCACCGCGCGCGGCCATGAGGCCGTGGCCGCATCGCCCAACACGGGCGTCAACACGCTCACGGGCGAAGGACTGGCCCAGGCGCTGGCGGGCGCGCAGGTGGTGGTGGACGTGGCCAACTCGCCCTCGTTCGAAGACAAGGCCGTGCTCGACTTCTTCGAGACCTCGGGCCGCAACCTGCTGGCGGCCGAGGCGGAGGCCGGTGTGCAGCACCACGTGGCGCTGTCGGTGGTGGGCACCGAGCGGCTGCAGGCCAGCGGCTACTTCCGCGCCAAGCTGGCGCAGGAAAAGCTCGTCAAGGCAGCGGCCATCCCTTACACCATCGTGCATGCCACGCAGTTCATGGAGTTCCTCTCCGGCATCGCCCAGGCGGGCACCGAGGGGCAGACGGTGCGCCTGTCGCCCGCGCTGGTGCAGCCCATCGCGTCCGACGACGTGGCCGCCGCCATGGCCGATGCAGCGCTGGGCGCCCCGGTCAACGGCACCATCGAGATCGCCGGGCCCGAGCGCGTGGGGCTGGCCGCGCTGGTGCGGCGCTACCTGGCGGCCATCGGCGATGCGCGCACCGTGGTGGCCGATGCCGCGGCGCCGTATTTCGGCGTGCAGCTCGATGACGCATCGCTCACGCCGGGCGATGCGCCGCGCCTGGGCGCCATCACATTCGAAACCTGGATGACGCAGCGATGAACGTTGGCAGGGGATACCGGCTCTCCGAGTTCATGGTCTGGACGCGGCGGGAGCTGTATGTCCTGATCGCCCTGGGCCTGGTGCCCGTTTGCCTGTACCAACTGGCCCACTGGCGTTGGCTGAGCGTGCCCTGGACCGTGGTGGCGCTGATCGGCACCGCCACCGCGTTCATCGTGAGCTTCAAGAACACCCAGACCTATTCCCGCACGGTAGAGGCGCAGCAGGTGTGGACCGGCATCCTCAACGCCAGCCGGGCCTGGGGCCTGGTAAGCCGTGACTACCTGAAGAACGAGGCGGCCACCCGGCAACTGGTCCACCGGCACCTGGCCTGGGTCACGGCCCTGCGCTACCAGATGCGCCGGCACCGCGCGTGGGAGAGCACCAACCAGCGCACCAATGCCGAGTACCAGCGCCGCTACTGCGTACCCGAGCAGGAAACGGCGCTGGAGGTGGAGCTGGCCAGGTTTTTGGAGGCGGACGAGCTACGCGCAGTGCTTGCCTCGCGCAACAAGGCCACGGCCTTGCTGGCCAATCAGAGCAGCACAATTTTGAAATTGTTCCAGACCGGCGAGATCCCCATCAACTTCTTCATCGAGATGGAAAAGGCCCTCAAGGAGCTGCTGGACCACCAGGGGCGCAGCGAGCGCATCAAGAATTTTCCGTACCCGCGCCAGTACGCGATCATCAACACCTTCTTCATCCGCTTCTTCTGCGTGCTGCTGCCGTTTGGCTTGCTCAAGGAATTCGATGCGCTGAATGCGCTGGCCAGCGGCTGGATGCAGGGCCACATGGTCTGGCTGGTGGTGCCCTTCAGCGTGGTGGTCTCGTGGATGTACACCACGCTGGAGCAGGTCGGCGCCAGCACCGAGAACCCGTTCGAGGGCGGTGCCAACGATGTGCCCATCGCCCAGATCAACCGCATGGTCGAGGTGGAGCTGCGCGAGCTGCTGGGCGATACGGACCTGCCGCCGCTGCTGCGGCCGCGCAACAACATCATCCTGTGAGGTCCGTCTGGCCTATGCCGTGGCAGTCCGCAGGCGCTGCGCATCCTTGGCCGGCGGCAGGCCGAACGCGCGGCCATAGTCGCGGCTGAACTGCGAGGGGCTCTCATACCCCACGCGAAAGCCCGCACTGGCCGCATCCATGGCCTCGGCCACCATCATGCGGCGTGCCTCCTGCAGGCGCAGCTGGGTGCGAAACTCCAGCGGGCTCATCGAGGTCACGGCCTTGAAGTGCACGTGGAAGCTCGATCGGCTCATGCCCGCCACGTCGGCCAGTTCGTCGATGCTCCAGGCCTCGGTGTAGCGCCCGCGTATCCAGGCGATGGCGCGCGCGATCTGGTTGAGCCGGCTGTCGGCCTGGGCCAGCTGGCGCACCAGGCCGTTGCCCGGCCCGGTGAGCAGGCGGTAGAAGATCTCGCGCTGCACCAGGGGCGCCAGCTCGGCGATGTCCTGCGGCGCATCGAGCAGCGATGCCAGGCGCACGGCGGCATCGAGCAGTTCGGGCGTGGTCTGGCTCAGCGCGATGCCGCGCGCCGGGGATCCCGCCTCTTCGCTGGGCGCGGGGTGGCGCAGCGCCAGCTCGCTCAGGCGCGCCATGTCCAGGTCGAGCACCAGGCACAGGTAGGGCCGCTCGGGGCTGGCTTCGATCACCGACCCCATCACCGGCAGGTCCACCGACGCCACCAGGTACTGCGCCGCGTCGTAGATGTAGCCGGTGGTGCCCAGCACCGCGCGCTTGCGCCCCTGGGCCACCAGGCACAGCGTGGGCTCGTACACCACGGGCATGGGCATGGTGGGGGCCGAGGTGCGGATCAGCCCCACGCCGGGGATGGCGCTGGGGTGGATGCCGTCGGTGGCCGTATGGCGGCCCAGGATGTTGGCGAGGGTGGCGAGTTGCGAATGCATGGCTGCCATTGTCCACCCGCTGCAGGCGCGTGGCACGCGGGGCTGGATGATCGTGCAAGAACGGCGGACGAATGTTCTACGCCCTCGGGCAGGGTCGCGGCAACACTTCTTTCCATACCAACCCGCTTTAAAGGAAGCCTTCATGACCGCACCCAATGCACTCAATCACTACCGCCTGCTCGGACGATCAGGCATGCGCGTTTCGCCCATGGTGCTGGGCACCATGACCTTCGGCACCGACTGGGGCTGGGGCGCCGATGGCGACGAGTCGCGCCGCATCTTCGACCTGTATGTGGAGCAGGGCGGCAACTTCATCGACACCTCGGTCAACTACACGGGCGGCGCTTCGGAGCGCATCCTGGGCGGGCTCATCAAGGGCCGGCGCGACCGGCTGGTGCTGTCCACCAAGTTCACCATGGCGCGCGACCCGGCCGACCCCAACTCTGGCGGCAACCACCGCATGAACCTGCAGCGCTCGGTCGAGGCCAGCCTGCGCCAACTCGACACCGACCGCATCGAACTGCTCTACCTGCACGCCTGGGACTTCACCACCTCGCCCGAGGAGGTGATGCGCGGCCTGGATGACCTGGTGCGCTCGGGCAAGGTGCTGTACGTGGGCATCTGCAACACGCCGGCCTGGCAGATCGCACGCCTGCAGACCCTGGCCGACCTGCGCGGCTGGGCGCCGCTGGTGGCCCTGCAGATCGAATACAGCCTGCTCGAGCGCACGGTGGAGCACGAGCTGATCCCCATGGCGGCCGCGCTGGGGCTGGGCGTGCTGCCCTGGTCACCACTGGGCGGGGGGCTGCTGGCCGGCAAGTACACGCGCAGCGACTTGGCGCAGCAGGCCGAGGCGGGTGTGTCGGCATCGCGCAAGGGCGTGATCGCCTCGTCGGGCCACATGACCGAGCGCGCGCTGGACATTGCCGAGGTGGTGCAGCAGGTCGCCAGCGAGGTGGGGGCCAGCGCCTCGCAGGTGGCCATTGCCTGGACCCTGGCCAACCCCGCCGTGACGGCACCGGTGATGGGCGCGCGCACGCTGGAACAGGCGCGCGACAACATCGGCGCACTGGGCCTGCAGCTGACGCAGGAGCAGATGGCGCGCCTCACCGAGGCCAGCGCCATCGCGCCCATCTTCCCCGCACGCTTCATTGGCATGCCCATGCCGCAGCGGCTGATCTTCGGCGATTCGCCGGTGCAGCGGCGTGGCTGAGGCGGTGTGAACCAACAGGAAATTTCACTATGACGAACTACCTTTCCCATTCCACGTTTGCGCTGGTCCTTGCCGGGTCGGTGCTTGCGGCCATGGCTGCGCGCCAGCCCGCCTTGGCCACCACACCGTCGGATGCGTCGAAGTACCACGGCATGTGGGTGACTGGCGATGGCCAGATCCGCCAGGAGCTGCTGCCCAATGGCCGCTATGACGAGGCGCGTGGCACGCGCGCCAGTGCTTACCAGGGGCGGTATGAAGTGCAGGGAAACCGCATTGCGTACTGGGACGACACGGGCTTCACTGCTGACGGCACCTTCGTCAATGCCGACGAACTGCACCACGGTGGCATGGTGTTCTACCGCCGCAAGTAGTGAACTTGCCCGCGCTCAGGCCGCCACGACGATCGGAAAGCGCGCCTGCAGTCCATCTGCACCGCGCGTGAACGGCACGGTGATCGCATCGCGCCCCGCTTCGGACAGATTGCGCCACAGCACGTCGCGCGCATTGCCCGCATCGCCGGCCACGTAGAGCTGGGTGGTCAGCAGCTCGCGCGGGCCCAGGCGCACCTTGAAGTGCACGTGCGGCGTGCGCCCGCTGTAGGGCACAGGGCGAATGGTGCGAAAGCGGTAGCTCCCATCCTGCCCCACGGTCACCCGGCCAAAACCCTGGAAGGCGGCATCGGCGCGCCCGCCGTCGCCCGGGTGGTGGTAGTGGCCGTGTTCGTCGCACTGCCAGATCTCGACCTGCGCGCCGCGCACGGGCTTGCCCGCCAGGTCGGTCACTGTGCCTTCCACCCAGGCCGGCTGGCCGCCGCGGTAGCTCAGCGGGCCGTTGCGCAGCAGGTCGTGGTCGGCATCGTCGGGCAGGCGCACGGGGTAGAACGGCCCCTCGGACTGCGATGGGGTGGCGATGCGCGCGGCGGCCGGCTGCGCGCGCACGCCCAGCCAGAGCGCGGGGGCGGCGACCAGGGCGGCGGCGACGGTGCGCCGGGGCAGGGCGGTGGTGTGCATCGCCATGGGATGCGCCGGGCGGGGCGCGAGTTCCCGCAAGCGGCCCTCAGCCCGGGTTTTCCTTCCAGTGCTTGGCCCACAGGGCCTCTCCGCGCTCCAGCGCTGCGCCGAGCTCCTTCTTGCGGCGCTGGGCCACGGCCATGATGAGCGCGTTGGACACCGACAGCGCCGCGGTGTACGAGTCGAACGGAGACGCACTGGAGGTGCGCACCAGCAGCACGTGGTCGGCCGAGACCACGGGCGGCGCGGTGGGGGTGTCGGTCATGACCACCACCTGGGCGCCTTGCTCCTTGAAGTATTTCGCGGCGCGCGTGATGGCCAGCGAATGGCGGCGAAAGGTGGGGGCCAGCAGCACGTCGTGCTCGCCGATCCAGAGCATCTCGTCTTCGATGGGCAGGGGGCTGGCCGAAGTCATCAGCCGCACATCGGGCAGGCACAGGTTCAGGTGCAAGGCCAGGTGGCTGGCGATAGGGGCCCCGTGGCGCTGGCCGAGCACGTGCACGCGCGCCTTGCGCTGGGTGAGCAGGCGCACCGTGGCCTCGAAGGCCGCGACGTCCAGCGCGGCGAAGGTGGTGGCCAGGTTGTGCTGGTCGTGCATCAGCACGTTGTCCAGGCACGAGCGGATGGAGATGTCGTCGCCGATCACGGCACTGGCCCGCGTGCCGGGCGTGGCGAGCAGGGCGGTCACCTCCGAGCGGGCCTCCATCTGCGCCTGCGCATAGCTTTCGTAACCCAGCTTGATGAGCAGGCGCACCACGGTGGAGGCGCTGGTGTTCACCTTCTTCGCCAATTGGGTGGCCGATTCGAGCAGGCCCTGCGGGTGCTGGGCCTGCAGTTCGGCGATCAGGCGCTGCTCGCTCTTGGTGAGCTTCTTGCCGTAGCTGGCGATGCGTTGGTTCAGGTTCATGGCCATGGGATTGTGCGCAGATCTGGGGAATGTCCATTTTTGCGTATGTTGTTGCAAAATTGAAATCAAACTGCAAAAATATCTTCAAATTTTTCCCTACCACCCCAGGAAGCCCATGAACTCCACATCCCCTGCCTCCACCCTGCGCCGCCGCGAGCTCCTGGGTGCAGGCCTTGCTGCTGCCGCTGCCGCATTGCCTTTTGTGGCCCATGCGCAGGCCTTCCCCTCCCGCCCGGTGACGCTGGTGGTGCCCTTCCCCGCAGGCGGCTCGGTGGACCTGATCGCGCGGCTCTATGCCGAGCCGTTGGCCAAGGCGCTGGGCACTTCGGTGGTGGTTGACAACCGTGCCGGTGCCGGCGGCTCCATCGCCAGCGCCCAGGTGGCGCGCGCCAAGGCCGATGGCTACACGCTGGTCGTGTCCTCGCAAAGCTCGCACCTGGCCAACCCGCTCACTCAGTCCAATGTGGGCTACGACCCGATCAAGGACTTCGCATCCATCGCGCAGCTGGCGCGCACGCCCAACGTGCTGGTGGTCAACCCGGCCGTGCCGGCGAAGAACCTCAAGGAGTTCATCGCGCACGTGAAGGCCAACCCTGGCAAGCTCAACTTCTGCAGCGCCGGGCCGGGCAGCATGGGACAGCTCAATGCCGAGCTGTTCAAGAACGCCGCGCAGCTCGACGCGGTGCACGTGCCCTACCGGGGCGGCGGCCCGCTGGTCACGGCGCTGATGGCCAACGAGGTGCAGTTCGGCCTGGACAACCTCGCGCCCTTCCTGCCCCAGATCCAGGCCGGCAAGCTGCGAGCGCTGGCCGTGGCCGCGCCCACGCGCCTGTCGGTGCTGCCCGACGTGCCCACCTTCGAGGAACTGGGATACCCCTTGAGCAACTCCACCTCGTGGATCGGCTTGGCCGCGCCCGCGAAGACGCCGCCCGAGGTGCTGGCCGCGCTGTACAAGGCTGTGCGCTCGGTGGCCGAGCAGCCCGCGATGATCGAAGCCCTGCAAACACGCGGCGCGCTGGTGCCCGAAGCCCTGTCGTCCGCACAGTTCACCGCGATGATGGGCGAGCGCCTGGCGGTGTACGGCGACCTGGTCAAGCGCCTGGGCATCCGGGGTGAGTAAGCCGATGTCGACGCAAGCCGCCTTCGCCTCCGACAATTCGCCCCTGGAGGTGCTGCCGCGCGACCTCTCGGCCTACCGCCAGGGCAACACCGGCATAGCCTACGTGCACCGCTTCGAGTCGGGCCGGCCCGGCCCGCACGTGCTCATCAATGCGCTCACGCATGGCAACGAGATCTGCGGCATGGTGGCCGCCACGCACCTGCTCGATACCGGTGTGCGCCCCCAAGTCGGCACGCTCACGGTGGGCTTTGCCAACGTGGAGGCCTACGAGGCCTTCGACATCGAGCGGCCCTACGAGAACCGCCAGCTGGTGCACAACCTCAACCGCATCTGGTCGCCCGCCATGCTCGATGGCAGCGAGCACAGCCCCGAGCTGCGCCGTGCGCGCGAGCTGCGCCCGGTGCTGGCCGCAGCCGACAGCATCCTGGACATCCACTCCACACGCGCGCCGGTACAACCCTTCTGGGTCTACCCGGAGTTCGAGCGCAATGCCGCGCTCACCCTGGCCGTGGGCAAGCCGCTGGTGCACCTGGTGATGCCACCGGGCGCGGCACCGGGCACGGGGGTCATGTCCTATGCCCGCCACGGCGACCCGGCCAGCGACAGCCTGGGCGCCGTGGTGGTGGAGTGCGGGCAGCATTTCGCCCGGTCGGCCGCCGACCTGGCCACCGACGTCACGCTGCGCTTTTTGGCGCACCACGGGCTCATCGACGCGCTGCCTGCGCCGGCCGACCGCGCGCCCGCGCGACGCTTTCGGCTGCTGGAGGTGCACCTGGTGCAGACACCGCAGTTCGCCTTCACGCGGCCGGTCATCGGCTTCGAGACCTTTGCCGAGGGCGAGCTGATCGCGGTGGACGGCGACAAGGAGATCCGTTCGCCCTGTGACGACTGCACCATCTTCATGCCCACGCGCGACCCGGTGGTGGGGCGCGAGGGGGTCTACCTCACGGTGCAGGTATAGGCATCAAGCCAAGCAAGGTAAGGCGCCCGCTCACAGCCGCTGCCGGTACGCGGCCGGGGTCTCGCCGAAACTGCGCTTGAACAGGGTGATGAACGCGCTGGCCGTGGCATAGCCCAGGTCCAGCGCGACCGCGTTCACGGGCACATCGGCGGCCAGCATCTCCAGCGAGCGCAGCAGCCGCGCGCGCTGCCGCCAGGCGGTGAAGCTGAAGCCGGTTTCCTCCACGAAGCGCCGGCTCAGCGTGCGCGAGCTCAGGGCCGCCCACCGGGCCCAGGCCTCCAGGTCGCGCCCGTCCGCCGGGTCGGCGATGAGCGCGCGCGCAATGCGCAGCAGGCGTGCGTCCTGGGGCAGGGGCAGGCCCAGGGGTTCGACCGGCAGGCTGCGGATTTCGTCCAGGATCACCCCGGCTACGCGCGACTGGCCGGCATCGAGCGGGCCCAGCGGCCACTCGGCCGCGCGCAGCACGGCCTCGCGCAGCAGGCCCGAGGTGCGCAGCGTGCAGGGCCTGGCGGGCAGGCCCTCGCAGGCGGCCGGTTCGACGTACACGCTCCAGCCATGGAAGGGCCCATGCGACTGGGCCGCATGCAGGTGGTGCGGCGGTAGCCACACGGCATGGATGGCGGGCACGACCCACAGCGCATCCTGCACCTTCACCGAGATCAGCCCACGCAGCGAGCCGAAGAGCTGGCCGCGCGCATGCTGGTGCGGCTCGGACATGCGCTCGCCGTCCTGCGTGCCGGCCAGGGCGATGACCAGCGGGCCGTCGGGCGCGTCGATGGTGGCGAGGTCGAGCTTCAGGTCGGACATGGGGGCGAGGATGCGGTAGTGCCGTGGAAATGGCGGATTCGAGCAATCAAATGGCGTATCCAGTCTACAGCCGCCAAGTGAATGCATCTTATTCTTGTTTGCATCGCATCAACAGGAGCCAGGCCATGCGCGCACAGGATGTTCTTCCGGACCATGTCAACGAAGTGGAGGTGGGCGGCGTCACCGTCCGCAAGGGATCGGTGGGGGCCTTCCTCGCCAATGCACGGGTGCTGCAGGACCCCGGCGCGTCCGCCGAGGCCCGCGCCGCCGCCGCGGGCGACATCGAAGCCTTGGCACCGGCACTGCGCGCGCTGGGGCTGTTCGACGTGCTCGAGGTCCGCGACCCGCAGCTGCGCGCCCTGGTCGAGCAACCTGTGCCACAGCCGGTGGCAGCAGATGCCCCCGACCTCGATGCGCTGTACGCGCCGCCGTCCGAGATGATCCAAAAGGCGGTGCTCGACCGCCTCATCGGTGGCCACGAAAGCTACCTCAAGGCCGCGACCTTCTTCTGCCTGGCCACGGGCAGCGGGCAGGGGCTCGATGCCTCGCCGCGCGGCGGCCCGCCAGGCTTCGTGCACGTGCTCGATGCGCACACCGTGGCCTTTGCCGACTGGCCGGGCAACAACCGCATCGAGTCCCTGCGCAACCTGGAGCGCGATGACCGCGTGGGCATGCTGTTCATCTTTCCGGGGCTGGAGGTGTTTCTGCGCATCAATGGCCACGGCAGGGTGTCCACCGCCCCCGAGCTGCTGGCCGAGCTGGCGGAGCAGGGGCGCACGCCCAAGGCCGCCACGGTGGTGGCCATCACCGAGGTGCTCATGCACTGCGGCAAGGCGGTGAACCGCGCCAAACTCTGTGCCCCGGCATCGCAGGTGGACCGGGCCAGCGTGCCCACGGTGGGGCAGATGCTGGCGGAGCTCACGCGGCTGGGCGGTGCCACCACGCAGATCGGCGATGAGCAGGTGGGGCAGATCAACGCGCACTACGACCACGAGGTGCGGCATGCACTCTACTGAGGAGCGCCGGCCGCGCCTGCTGGAGCGCACCTTCGACCGGCTGCTGCTGCGCAATACGCGGGTGGCAGCGGTCGAGCAGGTGTCGGAGCGCTTTCGGCTCATCGCCCTGGAGGGCGATGCCCTGCAGGGCGCGGCCTGGGCGCCCGGGCACAAGCTGCAGGTCAAGGTGGCGGGGCCGTTCACGGCACGCACCTTCACCCCCATCGTGTTCGATGCCGAACGCGGGCGCACGCGCATCCTGGGCTATGCCCACGGCGCCGGGCCCGGCAGCGACTGGCTGCGGCGCGTGCGGGCCGGCGATGCCTGCCAGGTCTTCGGGCCGCACCGCTCGCTGGCGCTGGGCGATCTCGCCGGGCCGGTGGTGCTGCATGGCGATGAGACCTCGTTCGGCCTGGCCGCCGCCGTGGCGGTGGCCATGGCCGGCGGGGCAGCGCCTCGCTGCGTGTTCGAGGTGGAATCCGAAGCCGAAGCCCGCCTGGCCCTGAAGGCGCTGGGCGTGGAGCCTGCCTTGGTGGTCGAGCGCCGCGACGAGCTGCGGCGGGTGCAGGCCATCGGCGAGCTGTGGTCGCAGTGCAGCGGCGATGGCACGCTGTTCGTGCTCACGGGCCGTGCGCAGTCGATCCAGCAGGCGCGCCAGGCGCTCAAGGGGCATGGGGTGCCGTCTTCGCGCATCCTGGCGAAGGCCTACTGGGCTCCGGGCAAGACGGGAATGGACTGACGGGTGCGGCCATGCACGGCAACGACGAGTGCGGCCCTGCCAGACCCTAACCCTTCGGGCCGGGGCGGCAGCGGGCGCACAGCCGATTTCTCGGTTTCAATGGACCAGATACATCTGTTCCCGCAACGCACTGGACAAGCGGGCCCGCGAGCGCTAGTGTGGTGGCCAGTCCATGGAGCCATGCCATGCCACACCAGCTGTCATTGCCCGGGGTGGAGCCTGCCGAGCCACGCCCGTCCCGGCCGCACCCCCAGCCCGCCCCCGAGCGGCGTGCCCGGCCCCACCACCTCTTCTTCGCGGTGCTGGCAGATCCTGCCACGGCATGGAGCGCAGACCGCCTGCGCCGGGGCCTGATCGCACGCCACCAACTGGCCGGCAGTGAGGTGCGCACCGAGCGCCTGCACCTGACCCTGGTCTCGCTGAACTGGCATGCCGAGTTTTCCGAAGCCCTGGCCCTGTGGGCGGCGCGGGCCGCCAGCGGGGTGGACATGCCGGCCTTCAATATCCGGCTCGACCGTTTTCTGAGCTTTCACCGGCGCCGGGGCAACCGCCCGCAGGTGCTGTGCGGCGAGGGCGAGGGGGTGGCCGGCTTCCTTGCGCTGTACCAGGCGCTGCACGATGCGCTGCAGGCGGCCTGGCCGCAGCCGCACTTCGCGCGCAGCGCACCGGTCATCACGCCCCACATGACCTTGTACTACAGCCCCCGCGATGTGCCGGCGCACCCCGTGGAGCCGCTGTGCTGGACGGTGCGCGAGTTCCAGCTGCTGTACAACCGGCTGGGCTCGGGGGGCGCCTACCGGGTGCTGGGGCGCTGGGCGCTGGACCACCACCGATTCCATTAGGGCTCTATGCAGAGAGGCCCTTTGCAAATGGCGCAGTGAAGGCGTGGTTGCAGTGCGAGATGACCCCTTGCCGATCCGTCATCGATACCAGGGACTCGGTACCGGGATGGTCGTGCTCACGGTGGGTGACTGGAAGATTGATCTGCATGGGGAATCCGTCGCAGGAATGGGTGAGTGGCAGGAGGGGCAAGCCCTGCTAGTGCATGGCTCCTTGCGCCTCGTTGCCCAGCAACCTGCCTGCGTCAGCGATGCAAACGTGCCGCTGGTGTACCGTCAGAATTCCTTCCTGGGCCAGCCTGGAGAACAGCCGGCTCACGGTTTCGAGCTTCATCCCGAGGTAGGAGCCGATTTCCGCGCGCGTCATGCGCAGCACCAGCTCCGATTCCGAGAATCCGCGCGCATGAAGGCGCTTGACCAGGTTCAGCAGGAAAGTCGCCAGCCGCTCCTGCGCCCGCATGCTGCCCAGCAATAGCATCATCTGGTGCTCGCGAACGATCTCCCGGCTCATCGCCTTGTGCAGATGCTGTTGCATGACGGGCAGTTCACACGAGAGCTCCGCCAGCCGAGCATAGGGAATCGCGCATACTTCCGAATCTTCGAGCGCCACCGCATTGCCCATATGGCGCTCCGTGACGATCCCGTCCAGGCCCAGCATTTCGCCGGCCATCTGGAATCCGGTCACCTGCTCGTGCCCCGTTTCGGTGGCCAGGCCTGTCTTGAAAAAGCCGCTGCGCACGGTGAAGATGGCATTGAACGCATCGCCGTCACGAAACAGGTGCTCGCCCCGCTTGATCCGGATGCGCCGAATCGACAGCTGGTCCAGGCGCACCCGTTGCAATGGCTCCAGGTCCACGGGAAAGCACACATCGCGTTGTGTGCACTGGGAGCAGGTGGCGGTGGTGGAAGCGTTGGTCATGGTGCAGGTACCCGGTTGGTGCCTTGACTGTAGGCAGCCGGCCAGCATCTGGATGTGGGGAGTTCTCCACTGCGCCTGACGGGAGCTTCGGTCATGTTTCCTTGGCCAACCCAGCCCAACCGAACCTACAATGACCGAAAGAGGGTGGCGCGGCATGGGTGGTGCATCGGTGCATGCGCTACCTGCCGCCTGGTTCCAACAAGAGGCGTACCTCCATTTGACTGACATGCCGCCACTGCCGAGCGAGGTACAGACCGGGCTTTCCGACAGCGAAGCCCGGCTGAGGGCGTTGTTCGAATCGGCCATGGACGGCATCGTCACGATCGACGCAACGCAGCGCATCGTGCTCTTCAACAAGGCAGCGGAGCGCATGTTCCGCTGCGAGTCTGCGCAAGCGCTGGGCCACCCGATCACCCGCTTCATGCCCCAGCGATTTCGCGGGCAGCATGCGGCCCACGTCGAAGCATTCGGAACCACAGGCATCACCACCCGCCGCATGGGCTCCATCGGGGCCATCAGCGGCCTCAGGGCAGATGGGGAGGAGTTCCCCATCGAGGCATCCATCTCGCAGGTGGAGATTGCGGGTCAGAAGCTCTTTACCGTCATCCTTCGCGACGTCACCGAGCGCGTCCAGGCCGAGCTGCGTCTGCGCGAGCAGCAGGAGACCCTGGCCGCGGTGATCGATGCGGCCAGCGACGCGGTGATCAGTTGCGACGAGGAGGGGCGCATCGTGCTGTTCAACCCGGCGGCCGAACGCATTTTCGGGCGCACCGCCGCCAGCATGCTCAATCAACCGCTGGACTCGCTGATGCCCGAGCGTTATCGCAGCGGGCATGGCGCCGACCTGCATGGGTTTGTCGAATCCAAGGTCACGCGGCGTGCCATGGGCGCTGGCCGTGTCAAAGGCGTGCGCGCCGACGGAGAGGTCCTGGAGCTGGAAGCGTCCATTTCACGTGCGATGGTCAATGGCAAGCTGACCCTCACAGCGATCTTGCGTGATGTCACGCAAAGAGCCCGGGCAGAGGAAGCGTTGCTGCGCTACCAGAGTGAGTTGTCGGATCTGGCGCAGCAGCTCATGCACCAGGAAAAGGAGACGACACAGCGGCTCGCTCAGGCGCTGCACGACCAGCTCGGCCAGACGCTCACCGCGATCAGGCTCACATTTGATGCAACCCCCATGGGGGCTCAGGAGATTCAAGCCGGTGGGAAGGCCAGGCAGCAACTGGGTGGCCTGATCGACCAGGCGATCAAGCAGGTGCGGCAGGTCCTGGTGGATCTTCGCCCACCATTGCTGGACGATGACGGACTTGCAGCAGCCCTGGACAATGAATTGAGGTCACGCGACCTCACCCTTCCGGGCATCGACCTGTTGCTTGAAGTCGAGCCTGAGGTCGCTCGCATGCGATGGCCAGCCGATGCAGAGTACGCCGCCTTCATGGTCGCTCGGGAGGCCACCTCCAACGCCGTGCAGCATGCGAAAGCGACCCTTGTGAGGGTTGTTCTGAAAGGGGATGAAGGCCAGTTTCGGATCGATGTAGTGGATGATGGCCAGGGCTGGGCCCTGGATACGCAGATCGCTCGCCCAGGGCACCTGGGTGTGGTGGGCATGCGCGAACGCGCGCTTGCCACGGGCGCCCGCTTCAGTATCGCGCCGAACCCCGCAGGCGGCACCATTGTGCGGCTTGAGTGGGGAGGGCGCCCATGAGCAGACTTTATCTGGTGGACGATCACCTCATGGTTCGGGAAGGGCTGCGGGCGGTGCTGCAGATCGCGGGCCATGAAGTGGTCGGTGAGACGGCTGATCCCACCGTTGCCGTTGCCGACATCCAACGGTTGATGCCGGAGGTGCTGCTCCTGGACTTGAGCCTGGGGGGGCGGTCCGGATTCGAAGTGCTGGCCGACTTGCAGCGCCGCGCGCTGAGCGTGCGGACCGTGATGCTCACCATGTCGGCGCAGCCCCAGCATGTAGCCGAGTCGTTGCGAATGGGGGCTGCGGGCTATGTGTTGAAGGGCGCGCCCTCCAGCGAGGTGCTGCGCGCCATCGAGGTGGTGTTGCAGGGGCGCCGCTACCTTGGCCAGGAGGTGGCGGATCTGGCCGTGCAGGCCCTGACGGCGGATACAGATGTCGATCCTTTTGCGGCGCTGTCGCCCCGCGAGCGGCAGATCGTCGTCATGGTGGTCACAGGGCTGTCCAGTGCTGCCATCGGCCGAGAACTGCACCTCTCGCCCAAGACCGTGGATACCTACCGCAGCCGCCTCATGGGCAAGCTGGGAACCGCCAATGTGACCGCGCTGGTGCGTCTCGCAATGCGCCATCAATTGCTCGGAACGGACGCGCCATAGCCCGCATCGGGGGCTTCCACCCATCGGCGCAGTTGCCTGGATTGGCCGTCTGGCATCGGCTGCAAAAGATGCCAGCGTGCTTGCGCGTGTCGAGCTCCCCCCCACCCAGTCCATCAAGACTTCCCCACAGACCGGCCGGCCGGCCGTTTCTACACTGAACCATCTGGAGCGCGATCTGCTCGCTCCCGGTTCCTCTGCAAGGAAACATATGGCCGAGCAACACACTATCTCCATCGACGCACATGGCGCCCACCCGGCTTTTGGCACGGAGGTGGTCGGCATGCTGCTGCAGGCCATGCGGGAATCGCCCGCGCCGATGGTGTTGACCGAACCTGACGGATGCATTCTCAAGGTGAATGAGGCGTTCGAATGCGCGACCGGCTATGCAATCAACGAACTCGTCGGGCGCAGCCCGAGCATGCTGCGATCTGGGCTGCAAGGGCGCAGCTTCTACAGCACCATGTGGGCATCGCTGGGCAGCCAGGGGCGCTGGCAAGGCGAAATCTGGAACCGCCGCAAGGACGGCCAGTTGTCGCATGAGTATCTGACCATCGTCACGCTGCGTGGGTCGGATGGCGTGGCCGCCTACCATCTGGGCACTTATGCAGAGCAAGGGGCTCAGCTGACAGGCAGCGGTAGCGCGAGGCGGGACGCCGCCACGGATGCCACCACGGGTTTGCTCAGCCGCAAGGCATTCACCGAGGCTGCCGACCTCCTGAGCGAGAAGGCCGATGTCGTCCATGTCCTCGCGCTGGACATCGATGGCTTCACGGAACTCAATGAGCTGCACGGACTTGCCTCTGGCGATGCTGTGCTGCGCCAGATGGCACTGCGGTGCACGGAGGTCGCCGCTGCCGATGGCCGGCCTGCGGTGGTCGCTCGCGTGGGACCGGATGAGTTCGCGATCGCGTTGGCCGACTCGAATGCTGACAGCGGCGATGTGGTTCAGTCGTTCGCATCGCGCCTGTATGCGAAGACGGCCCTGGCTTTCGACCTCGGCGAGGGAAAGCACATACAGATCTCGGTCAGCGTGGGCCTGTCATCGTTGGCGCGGGGTTGCGCAAGCGCTGCCGAAGCCCTGCTCCATGCATCGGCCGCCCGTCGGGAGGCCGTGCCAGGTTTGCCCACGCTGCAGTGCTATGAAGCGCAAGATGGACAGCGCCGCATGGCGCTTGCATTGCGCGATGCGGTGCGCCTGAACCAGATCACGGTAGCGTACCAACCCAAGGTGGATCTGGCTTCGGGGCAGTTGTCGGGTGTCGAGGCGCTGGCCCGATGGGTACTGCCCGATGGCAGCAGTATTTCTCCCGGCGAATTCATACCACTGGCCGAGCGCCGTGGTTTGATCGGGCTGATTGGCGACAGCGTGTTGGAGCAGGCGCTGGCGCAACTCTCGTCCTGGCAGGCGCAGGGCCTGGCGGCGCCTGTCGTGGCTGTTAATTTCTCTGCGCTGCAGTTTCAGCGGCAGAACTACGTGCAGCACGTTGCACTGGCGCTCGACCGCCACGGCATTCCTGCCCGGTTGCTCGAAATCGAGCTGACCGAATCATTGCTGTTTGGCGATATCGACGCCGTCATGCAATCGCTGAAGTCGTTTCGCAACCTGGGGGTGACGCTCAGTATCGACGACTTCGGCACGGGCTATTCCTCCTTGGCCTACCTGCGTCGCTTTCCGGTGCAGTACCTGAAGATCGATCGGCAGTTCGTCTCGGCGATGGAGGACGACGCGAGCGCGTGCGAGATTGTGCGCCTCATTGTGGACATGGCCCACCGGCTGAATTTGCGCTGCATCGCCGAGGGGATTGAAACCGAAGCCCAGTTGAAGTTGCTCCAGTCGATGGGATGCGACGAGGGGCAGGGCTTTCTGCTTTCACGCCCACTGGATGCTTCGGCCACGCTGTCTGTCGTCTCTGGTCACCTTCCTTGGGCACCGATTTTCGGATCGGGGCACGCGGAAATGGAGGAGGTTGACCTGGATCAACTTGCCAAGCGAACAAGCGCCTCACAATCGGACCCTGCGCGTTGCAAAGGCGACATTGCTGATGGTTCATTCACGGAGAGGCCTTTCCAGGACATGCGAGCTGTAGCCGATACCTCTGGCGCCGCGCTGGAGCTCTTTCAGGAAAGCCAGTCCAGCGCCCCACCCTTGAGGAGCGAGTTGTGCCGGACAGGATGAACTCTGCCAGGCAGAACGCTGCCCCGCGCAGGATTTTGACGGTGCTACCGACCCGCAGGCGCAGGGAAGCTGTGCAGGCTGTTTGTCGAGTCCGCGATCCTACCTGTGTCATCACCGACCTTTCGAGTGTGACGGACGCGGTGCTGGTGCTCTTGAGCGAACCCGTCGATGTGATGGTGGTGGACATGGGGCTTGCGGGTGACATGCTTGGGGTGCTGCAGCACCATGCGCGCCGCTCCGCGCCCAGGGCAAAGATGGCATTGTTCCGGGGCGAGTTGCACTCGAGGGGGGCTTCAACCCCCGATGATCTGTTGCAAGGGCATCCCTGGTCGGACATGGAGGCGACCCTGGATCTCCTGCTTCAGGATGCCTGAGAAGGGGCTTCGATGCGTTACGCGTACCTTGTGGTTCAGTCTGGCGCGGAGAGTGCGCGTCGCCAGAGATTGCATGGCCCCGATGTGACCGCACAGGAACTGCTGCAGGAGCTCGATCAATTCCGTGCGTCGTTCGAGCGCTACTTCAGCGCCATGCCCTGGTTGGGTGCCAGTTGCCGACCAACGACGGACCCGATACAAGGGTGCACCTTGCAATTTGAATGCGCTCTTGATCGGCCGCTGGTGGATGATGCCTTGTGTGCCTTTTTCGCGCAGGTTGGTGGCTCCTTGCCCGCCCTGTCGCTGGAACTCCGGAGAAAGCCCGGGTATCCAGACAGCATGGTAGGTGGACAGCCGGCCTGGCTTTCCAAGGCCCTCGCCTGGGGCAACTGCACCATGCTTTTAGCGACCGGGTAATGCGAGGCCCGACCACAGCTCATCGAGGTCCGGAAACTTCCATTGGTCCGGGTCCTCGCGGGCAACGATCTTCTCTGTGCATTGCGGGTCGGCCAGATCGATGACCGCTGGCGGGATGCGCATGTCCGACTTGGTCGAGAAGAACACCTTCACCTTGGGCGAAGTCAGGGACTTTTGGCCCTGCTCGGCCACCACGCCGATGCGCCCGGAGGTCAGCCGCACCAGCGAGCCCACGGGGTAGATGCCGATGCTCTTGACGAACGCCTGGAAGAGGCGTGGGTCAAAATGCCCCTTGGTCCACTCGGCCATGCGGCGCAGCGACTCCGCCGGGTCCCAGCCGCGCTTGTAGGGGCGGTCGGA